>JACPQN010000053.1 GCA_016190485.1 Chloroflexota bacterium | reverse complement strand
CGCCAGAGCGGGGCTGGCCGCATAAGCCTTTATGTTCGCACGCGTCCAGGCTCGTGACCTGCCTGCCATGGTCGGGCGCGCGCCATCCATCCCGGCCCTCTTCACGACCAGCGGCTTCGACTAAGAGGACAGGCTCCTAGGGGCCGGATCCCTCCGCCGGGCTGGCCACCTTCCCCGGCGCCGCGACCCTCGCTCGGTGTTTTTGGCGTTCAGGTTGGCGGGTCCGAGGAGTTCTCTGCGCCGTGCTATACTGGCGGCGAGAGGAGGGGGGTAATGGCAGTAGCGTCGCCCGGACGGCCTGAGGGCGCCGATCCCGAGACGATCCTCGCGGAGCTCCGGCGGGAGCTCCGTACTCAGGGGGCGTCCCCCGCCTCCTCAGAAGCGACCGCGCCGGAGCGTTCTCCCGCGGAGACGCAACTCCCGCAGAATGGCTTCCTCTCCCATGTGCGGGAGATGCAGGCGCTGTGGGCGATACAGCCACGGCCCTTTTCCTCCCGGCTACCGGTGGTGGGCCCCCTGATAGCCCGGCTGCGCAGCCTGTGGAACGAAGTCGCTACCCGCTGGTACCTGCAACCCATCCTCCAGCAGCAGGTGGACTTCAACGCCAGCGTGGTGCGGATGGCCCAGTATCTGGAGCCCCTCCTGCGGGTCCTGGAGGGGGAGACCCGTGCCCTCCGGCTGGAGGCCAGGGAATATGACCAGGCCAACCTCGCGTTCACCAGGCGCTTTGCTCAGCTTGAGCTGGTGATGCAAAGCTTAACCTCAACAATCGAGCAATTGCAGCGCACTGCCGACCCAGAGCAGCGCATGCTCCTGGAGCCGCGGCTCGCACGGCTCGAAGCGACGTTCCGTGGCATAGCCCCTGGCCAGCCGCCGGCCTCCGGCGGCGCCCAGGAACCGCCGCCCGATGGCCAGGTCGTGCTGCCGGACTACCTGGCCTTTGAGCAGCGGTTCCGTGGCCCCACGGAGCAGGTGAAGGAGAACCAACGCCCCTATGTGGATTACTTTAGCCCCCCCGGGCTGGTGGTGGACCTGGGCTGCGGCCGGGGCGAGTTCCTGGAGTTGCTGCGGGAGGCTGGCATTCCCGCCAGAGGTGTAGAGTCCAACGGGGAGATGGTGGCCTACTGCCGCGAGCGCGCGTTGGACGTGGAGCACGCCGACCTCTTCACCTTCCTGGCGGCCCAGACGGAGGAGAGTCTCGGTGGGGTGTTCCTGGCCCAGGTCATCGAGCACCTGCCGCCCCCCAAGCTCCTGGAGCTCCTGCACCTCTGTTACCAGAAGCTCTCCCCAGGCGGGGTGCTCGTGGCGGAGACCATCAATCCCATGTGCGTGGTGGCCCTGGTCTCGCACTTCACCATAGACCTGAGCCACTGCAAGCCCATCCACCCGGAGACGGCGCTGTTCCTCGCGCAGGCGGTGGGGTTCGCGGATGCGCGCCTGCACTACACCTCACCGGTGCCGGAGCGGGGCAGGCTTCAGCCCATCGAGCCAGCGCCGCAGGCGGGCGCCGGCGACTGGCGCACCGTGTTCAACGAGAACGTCCGAAAGCTGAATGACCTGCTCTACACCTATCAGGACTACGCCCTGGTAGCCCGCAAGCTGCCCGAGACCTCAGGCTAGCCTCGCCATGGGCGTGCAGCGCATCTGCATCTGCGCCGTGCAGGTCCCCTTCGTCCGTGGTGGCGCAGAGCTGCTGGTGGACTCCCTGCAGGGGGCCCTACAGGAACGCGGCTACCAGGCGGAGGTGGTGACCCTCCCCTTCCAGTGGCAACCGGCGCGCGCGGTCCTGTCCAGTGCGCTGGCCTGGCGGCTGCTGGACCTCACCCACAGCCAGGGGCGCGCCATCGACCTGGTGATCGCCACCAAGTTTCCGGCCTACCTGGTGCGCCACCCGCAGAAGGTGACCTGGCTCTTCCACCAGTTCCGCCAGGCCTACGACTTGCACGGTACCCGCTACGGCGAGCTGGACGAAGACGCAGAGGGCCAGCGGGTGCTTCCCCTGGTGCGACGCATGGACAACGCGATCCTGCCGGAGTCTCGGTCCATCTTCACCATTGCCCGCAACGTCAGCAAGCGGCTCCAGGAGTTCAACGGGATTCCCAGCACGCCTCTCTATCCACCCCCACCGCTGGATGACCGCTACTACTGCGAGGCGTATGGTGACTTTATTCTCTCCACGGGGCGGCTGGACGGCATCAAACGGGTGGACCTCCTCCTGCGCGCCCTGAAGCAGGCGCGGGGTCCGGTGCGTTGTATTATTACGGGAGTGGGACCCGACGCGTCCCGCCTGGCCGCTTTGACCCGGGAGCTGGGGCTGGAGCAGCAGGTCACCTTCCCGGGCTTCGTACCGGAGGCCGAGCTGCTGGAGCTCTACGCTCGCTGTCGAGCCGTGTACAACGCGCCCTACGACGAAGACTACGGCTTCGTTACCCTGGAGGCGTTCCGGGCCCAGAAGCCCGTGCTCACCGCGTCCGACGCTGGCGGGGTGCTGGAGTTCGTGGAACACCAGGAGACGGGCCTCATAGCTGAGCCAGACCCCGGCGCTCTGGCGGTGGCCCTGGAGCGCCTGATGGACGACCAGGACCTCTGCCGGCGCCTGGGGCAGCAGGGACGGGATCGGGTCAAGGATATTACCTGGGACAAGGTCATTGAGCGACTCCTCTCGGCGGCCCCTTAGGCTGGCCTACTTCTCGCCCCTGGCCCCGCAACCCACGGGCATCGCGGCCTATAGCGAGGACCTGCTGCCCTTCCTCGCGCCCTGGGCCGAGGTACACCTCTTCGTAGATGACTACGCTCCGACCAGTCCATCCATCACCGGGGGACCCCCCGTTTGGAACCACCGGGACTTTCGCTGGCGGCGCGCCTTTCACGGCTACGACTGCGCCATCTACCAGGTGGGCAACCACGCCAGCCATCAGTATCTCTATCACTACCTGGCTCGGTACCCTGGGGTCGCCGTGCTCCACGACTTCGTCCTCCACCACCTCCTGGCGGGGATGACCGAGAAGCCAGGGCTTGCCGGCTGGTACTTTCGGGACATGGCCTCCTCCTACGGCGCCGAGGGGTTGCGTCACGCCTGGGAAGTGGCACGCGGCCGCCGGGAGCCCGCCTTCTTCCACTACCCTCTCTGCCAACGGGTGCTGGACGCCAGCCTGGCGGTGGTGGTCCATAGCCACTACATGCAGCAGCAGGTACAGGCCCTGCGGCCCCACGCCACGGTGCGCCGGGTGGCCATGGGCATCCCCCTGCCGGATAACCCCGGCGCCAGGGCGACCCTCCGGCGCCGGCTGGGCCTGCCCCCCGACGCCTTTATCTTCGGCTCCTTCGGCCTGGCTACCGGCCACAAGCGCATCCCCGTGGCGCTCCAGGCTCTGGCCCAGTTGCAGCACGAGGGTCAGCACGCTCTGTACGTTGTGGCCGGCGCCGTCGCGCCGGAGCTGGGACTGGAGGCGCTGGCCCGGGAGCTGGGGGTGGCCCACAGGGTGCGGGTCACGGGCTATCTCTCGGAAGAGGACTTCCAGGCCTACCTCCACGCGGTGGACGTTTGTGTCAACCTGCGCTACCCTACAGCGGGAGAGACCTCGGCCGCTGCCCTCCGCAGCATGGCGGCGGGCACGCCCGCCATCGTGTCTGACGTGGGAGCCAATCGGGAGCTGCCGGGCACAACCTGCTTCAAGCTGCCCGTGGGCGGCGACGAAGCGCCCCTCCTGGCCGCCGTTTTGCGGCTGCTGGCCAGGGAGGAGCGATTCCGAGAGGAGCTGGGGCGCCGGGCCCGGCGTTACGTGGAGACCCACCACAGCCTGGCCCAGGCTGCCAGGGGCTACATCGAAGTCGTGGAAGAGCTCCTGGAGCGGCCCGCGGTCACCGCCCAACCACCTCTGCCGCGCCGGGCCACCCAGGGCGACTACCTGGCCACTCTGGCCCAGCGCCTGGGGGAGCTGCGGCTGGAGGGGCGGGACCTTGCGCTCCTGCCCGAGCTGGGGGAGGCCATGGCAGCGCTGGGTCTGGCTACCGGCGCCGGACCCGTGGAGGAGGAAGAGCGGTCATGACCGTGCCAGCGTTCCAGCCTGCGCCCCAGGCCCCCGATGAGGCCCCGGCCACCCTTGCCCACTCGGTCATCATCCCCGTCTACAACGAGGAGGGGAACCTGACGCCCCTGCACCAGGCCATCACCGCCATCATGGATGCCACCGCCGGGGGCTACGAGATGGTCTTTGTGGACGACGGCAGCCGAGACGGGGGCTTCCAGGAGCTGGCGGCTCTGGCCGCCCGGGACCCCCGGGTGAAGGTGGTGCAGCTACGGCGCAACTTCGGCCAGACGCCGGCCATCGCCGCGGGCATAGACCACGCCCGGGGCGACATCCTCATCTTCCTGGACGCCGATCTTCAGAACGACCCGGCGGACATCCCCCGCCTGCTGGCCACCCTTGCGGAGGGTTACGACGTGGTGAGCGGCTGGCGGCAGCACCGCCGGGACACCTGGCTCACCCGCCAGATGCCCTCCATGGCCGCCAACTGGCTCATCTCGGCCATCACGGGAGTCCGGCTCCGGGACTACGGATGCAGCCTCAAGGCCTACCGGCGGGAGGTGCTGTCCCAGGTGCATCTCTACGGCGAGATGCACCGCTTCATCCCCGCTTACGCCTCCTGGGTGGGCGCGGCCATCACCGAGATTCCGGTCACCCACCATCCCCGGCTGCGGGGAAAGTCCAAGTACGGCCTCTCCCGGACGGTGAAGGTGCTGCTGGACCTCCTCACTGCCAAGTTCCTGGCCAGCTACGCCACCAAGCCCATCTACGTCTTCGGCGGGGTGGGGCTGTTCCTGGGCCTGCTGGCCTTTCTGAGCCTGGCCGCGGCCATTATCCAGAAGTTCACCATCGGGGTCTCGCTCATCCAGACCCCCCTGACCACGTTGGCGGCTATCCTGGGCGCCACGGGCTTTATCGCCATTCTCCAGGGCCTCAACGCCGAGGTGGCCCTCCGCACCTACCACGAGTCGCAGCAGAAGCCCACCTACACCGTGCGTCGGATCCTGAACGGAGCGCCGCCGCGGCCCGCGGCCCGCCGAGATCGCCCGCCACTCCCCCTCACATAGGAGGTCGTCATGGGATCCTGGCTCTTTCCCCGCGGCACGCTCGCAGCCGTGGTGGCCGCTGTGCTCCTGTGGGGCACGTCTGCTCCCCCTAAAGCCCTCTCCGGCGAGGCGGCCGTCGATGGCCCCAGCAAGACCATGACCGTCGCCGGGCACGGGCAGATCACCCTCACGCCGGACATAGCCCGGTCCAGCTTTGGCGTGGAGACCACGGGGCGCTCCGCCCAGGAGACGCTGGATGCCAACGCCGCGCTCATGAACCAGGTCATCGGGCGCCTCAAAGGCCTGGGCGTCGAGGAGAAGGACATCCGGACCACCGGTATCGGCCTGTTCCCCATCCGGCCACCCCGGCCCACCCCGCCCAGGGATGGTGAGCCGACCCCGCTGCCCGCTATCCAGGGCTACCGGGCCACCAACAACGTTCAGGTCACCCTGCGGGACCTGGGTCAGGTGGGCAACGTCATAGACGCCGCGGTGCAGGCCGGCGCCAACATGGTCAGTGGCGTGTCCTTCGGGCTGGAGGACGTCTCGGCGGCCCAACGGAGCGCGCTGGCCGCGGCCGCCGCCAACGCCCGCAGCAAGGCCGACACCCTGGCCGGGTCCCTGGGCCTGGCCATCACCGGCATCCAGTCCGTCTCGGAGGGCGGTTTCGGCGGGCCGGCGCCGCTACCCTTCGCCCGGGGAGGACCTGCATCCGAGGCCACGCCGGTGGAGCCAGGGCAGCTCACCGTCTCTGCCAACGTGACGGTGAGCTTCACCATTCAGTAAGCGCGATGGCGAGTAGAGCCACTCGTAAGTTTGTTGATGCAATGATACGCAGAGTCCACATAGAGGGATATAAGTCACTTAAGAAGGTCGACCTTGAGTTGGCTCCCTTAGCCGTTATCTTCGGACCAAACGCAGCGGGAAAGAGCAATCTTCACGACGCCCTAAGCTTATTGAGTCGTCTAGCCACTACCAAGAATGTGCGCGATGCCTTTGACCTCAAGGTACATCGCGGTACCGCTCTTGAGGCTTTTTCATATGGACCGGGTGGGCTTGAAGAATTGCTCAAAATGCAAAGCGCGAGGTTGACTATTGAAGCAGATGTCGAACTATCTAGGCCGGTTATCGAGGCAGTTGAAACGCGGGTCCGTCAATTGCAGGAAGGTCTTCCCGGCGTACGGCCTCGGCAAAGGGTCAAAGAAAGGTTTCTCCGCTATCGCGTCACAGTTGAGATTGTCCCGGAAACAGGCGTCTTACGCATTGTTGACGAGTACCTGGCGGCGCTAAATCTACAAGGACAACCAAGTAGAAATCGCCCTCCTTTTATCGAATTACAACAGGAGAAACTTCATCTGAGACTCGAGGGGCAAGCCCATCCTACATATCATGACCTTGGGTTGGACTACACGCTCGTTTCGAGCCAGCTTTATCCTCCTCACTTCCCTCACATCGCCGCCCTTAGGGAAGAGCTTAGCAGGTGGTACTTTTACTACCTAGAGCCGGACGTGATGAGGAGAGACACGCCTTTGCAAGATGTGGGTGTGCGCGATCATGACGGGAGCGAATGATCTGCCTTTTACTACACACTCAAACACCAGAGCCAAAGGAGGTTCAATGGGCTTTCCAAAGCCATTGAACTGCTACTGCCCCTTGCAAAGCATCCCGACGTGACCCTGAGACCAGGAGGCCTCCTAGAACTCAGCATTCAGGAGAGTAGTACGCGCTTTTCTTCGCGGGTCATATCCGAAGGAACGCTGCGGATTTTGGGGCTGTTAGCAATTACAAGCCCTCGGGAGCCGGTGTCAGTAGTAGGATACGAAGAACCGGAAAATGGCGTACACCCGAGGCGGCAAAAGCTGATCGCTGAACTCTTCGCAAAAGCGGGTAGTACCGAAACGCAATACTTGATAAACACCCACTCTCCCTTTGTAGTTGAGGCGCTCAGAGCTGTCCCAGGGGTTGCCTTGTTAAGCTGTGGGCAAGATGAGACCGGCAACACCCACTTCAAGCGCATTGATCCGTTGTTCAGCGGCTCTATTGTGGACCGCGTGTTGGAGGGAGAGTTTGGCGGCTAAACCCCAAGGGGTTCAGATCCACTACTTTCTTGAAGATCTCGGGCAGGAGAAGTTTATCGACGCCCTTGTGCGGAAAGTTGTTCGTCAAGAGCTCGGAAACAGCGTAGCTTTGGAAGTCCACATAGGGAACGCTGCGGGGGGATCAGGTGCTGTGTTAGACAGCCTGAACAAGTGGTTAGACCGCTACTCAGACGGGCGTGACAGCCCACCGGATGTTCTTGTCTTAGCCATCGATGGCAACTGTAGCGGATATAATGCTCGCAAAAGAGAGATACAAAGACGCGTCCAAGAGAAACATTACGGTGGATCATTAGTGTGCGCAGTTCCGAACCCTCACATGGAAAAATGGTATCTATCTGACCCTACTGGTTTTCGGCAGTGTTTTGAGTCTCCTTACACCCCTGTGGTACCGCGACATAAGTGCGAACGAAACAAATACAAGGGACTGTTGGCTTCGGCTTTGTCGCAGTCAGGAGTAGATGCACCCTTAGGTGGTGCTGAGTATGGTGCTGATATCGTCGAATGCATCGACCTTAACCGAGCCTCACAGAACGACATCTCTCTGAAAAAGTTCCTCAGTGATCTGCGCGCGGCCCTGCGCAGGCTCTCCCCCTGACCCCATGTGTGGCATCGCCGGAGCCGCCAGTCTGCTGCGGGAGCAACCCGTGAGCGCGGCCGTCCTCGCCCGGATGCTGGCGCAGCTCCGCCACCGGGGGCCGGACGACGAGGGCGCCTACCTTGATCGCTACGTGGGCCTGGGCGTCCGCCGCCTGGCCATCATCGACGTGGCCGGCGGCCACCAGCCCGTCGGCAACGAGGACGGCACGGCCTGGGTGGTGCTTAACGGCGAGATCTTCAACTACCCCGCGCTGCGGGCCCAGCTCGCCGACCGGGGACACCGCTTCGCCACCGGCGCCGACACCGAGACCATCGTCCACGCCTATGAGGAGTGGGGCGACGCCTGCGTCGAGCGCCTCAACGGCCAGTTCGCCTTCGCCCTTTGGGACCTGGCCAGAGAGCGGCTGCTGCTGGCGCGGGACCGGGTGGGCATCAAGCCCCTCCACTACGCCTACGTGGAGGGCGTGCTGGTCTTCTCCTCAGAGCTGAAGGGGCTGCTCGAGTACCCCGGCATGCCCAGGGAGCTGGATCCGGAAGCCCTGGACCAGTACCTCACCTACGAGCACGTGCCGGTGCCCCGCACCATCTTCCGGGGGGTGCGCAAGCTGCCCCCCGGCCACCTGCTCACGCTGGACCGGAGCGGCCTCCGGCTCAGCCAGTACTGGGACTTCGATCTCGCCCAGAGCGAAGCGCCCAGCGCCCGGTCTGAAGGGGAGTGGGAGGAGCAGTTCCGCGACGCGCTGCGGCAGGCGGTGCGCATGGAGCTGATGAGCGACGTGCCCCTGGGGGTTTTCCTCAGCGGCGGCATTGATTCCAGCACCGTAGCCGCGCTCATGGCCCAGGAAGGCGGTCGGCGGGTCCTCAGCTTCTCCATCGGCTTCGACGACCCCTCCTTCGACGAGTCCCAGCACGCCCGCCAGGTGGCCCGGCATCTGGGCACGGAGCACCGGGAGCAGACCCTCACCCAGCCCATGATGTGGGAGCTGGTGCCCCGCATTGCCGACATCCTGGATGAGCCCCTGGGCGACTCCTCCATCATCCCCTGCTACCTGCTGGCCCGCTTCGCCCGCCAGCACGTCACCGTGGCGCTGGGTGGCGACGGCGGCGACGAGCTGCTGGCCGGCTACTCCACCATGCAGGCCCACCGCCTGGCCCAGTATTTCAACCGGCTCCCCGGCTGGCTGCGCGAAGGCATCATCCGGCCCGCGGTGGAGCGCCTGCCCGTCTCCCACGACAACCTCAGCTTCGACTTCAAGGCCAAGCGCTTCGTGGCCGGGGCGGCCGCGCCGCCGCCGCTCCGTCATCACCTGTGGATGGGATCCTTTGGCCCGGAGGAGAAGGCGCTGCTCCTCAGCCCGGATGTCCGGGCCGCGGCCAACGGCAGCGCCTATCGCACCGCGGAGGAGCACTACCACGCCACGGCGGCCCAGGACGAGCTGAACCGCCTCCTCTACATGGACATGAAGCTCTATCTGGATACGGACATCCTGGCCAAGGTGGACCGCTCCAGCATGGCCGTCTCCCTGGAGGCCCGGGTACCCTTCCTCAACCAGGTGGTGCTGGATGTGGCGGCGCGCATCCCCCTGGGGCTGAAGCTGCGGGGGTTCACCCGCAAGTACCTGCTGCGCCGCATCATGCGGGGGGTGCTGCCCGATAGCATCCTGAACCGGCCAAAGAAGGGGTTCAACATCCCCGTGGCCAAGTGGTTCCGCCACGAGCTGAAGGACCTGCTGCTGGACACCCTGTCCGAGGAGCGGGTGCGCCGTGAAGGGCTCTTCCAGTACGCCGCCGTCCACCGCCTGCTGGAGCAGCACTTCTCGGGCCGACGGGACAACCGCAAGCAGCTCTGGACCCTCCTGGTCTTCGCCCTATGGTACGATAGGTGGGCCGCGCCGCAGCTAGCACACCTCGAGGCGACATCGCCATGATCACTCGGCTTCGCGTGGAGAATTACAAAAGCCTCAAAGACTTCGATCTACGCCTCAAGCCGTTGACCGTCTTTGTTGGGGCAAATAATGCAGGAAAAAGCAACATCCTGGATTGCTTCAGTCTCCTGGCTGACCTAATTAATCAGGGTGCGGGGGCTATCCACTCTAGGGGTGGTTTCAGAGACCTTGTCTGGAACGGGGAAATCAACCGTAGTATTTCCTTCATCTTCGAGGGAGTCGTCGAGTGGAAGGGCAAACACAACTTCACTTACCACCTTGAATTGGTGGGGGGGCCTGACCACTTCTCAATCGCTAAAGAGCAGTTCTCTGTCATTGTAGATGGAGAACCTCGACCACTTCTGCGCCAAGAGCCACAGGGGGGTGTCACACTCCTCAATGAGGATGGGGTGGCTACAAACTTCTTCAATGGCGATCGCTCCTCACCATCACTGCGAGTCACACCAAGCATCGCACCAAACAGTTTCACTGCTCTGTTCGTGAAGGGCGTTAGCCAGTGGACGCGGTTTTCTTTTGAATCGTCCAAGATGCAGGTACCCCCTCCGGCTCGCCGTGAGACTACGTTGGAGCAGGCCGGCGCCAACTTAAGCGCGGTTCTTCACACGCTACAAACAGAATATCCAAGAGACTTCCAGCGCGTTAAAGAGGCCCTTCAGGTGGTTGTCCCAGAACTGGAGGACTTGTATACACCGCTGACCGAAGGTGGCCAAACTCTTGTGCGTATTCGTGAGCAGGGGTTATCGTTTGCCACTCCTCTGTGGGCTTTGTCCGATGGCACGCTGCATGCTCTGGCGATATTGGCCAGCCTCTACGTCCCAACTCCTCCGCCCATACTATGCTTCGAGGAGCCAGAAAACTTTGTACATCCACGAGTATTAGAAGTGTTTCTCGACGCCTTTCAGGATATAAGCAGCCGAGGTCAGGTTCTTATCTCCACCCACTCTCCGTATCTTGTGAACCTACTAAGGCCAGAAAACCTTGTTATTGTAGAAAAAGTGAACGGAGCTACCAAGGCAAGGCCTGCATCAAAGCAACGAGGGATCAAAGAGGCGCTGCGAGTATTGGGCCTGGGAGAATATTGGTATTCTGGTGCCATGGGAGGGGTTCCACGGTCGGTCTCCTAGTGGAAGACAGGCACTATGGCGCGCTTCGCGAGCTTGCTCGCAGGGTTCTTCAGACCGCAGGCGGGGCACAAATCGATGCCCGTGTGCTGGGCAGGGGTGATCTTCTTAAGGCGAGCAAAGTCGTTGCTCACACGATTGGCCTATGGCGCCTCCACAGAAACCTTCGCAAGGTCGTGGCTTGCATTGACTGCGAAGAGTACCCAATTGGGCATGTGCAAGCCGATGTCTCGCGGGTTCTTAGTGAAGTCCGAAAGATGGCTCCGCCGCTTATCCCTGACTACGTCATAGTCTTACACGCTCTGGAGTCTTGGACTGGTGCAGACGAGGATGCTCTTCGGGCGTCTCTTCGAGTTGGCAACCGAACACGGATCAGAGCTATTGCCGCGAGTGACCAAAGACCGAAGGAGGCATTACGGCAACTCTTTCAACGCCACGGGCAGAATTTTCTTGGACAAAAACATAACCTGGCGTTAGCGAAGATCGTCACGCTCGAAACTCTTAGAACGAAGAACCCGAGCTTTGTCGAATTCGAGCAAAAGGTCTTGGATCCATGAAGCGCCGCCTCCTGGACTACCTGGCCTGCCCCGCATGCCATGCGGGCTTTCGGCTCGTCGCGGAGACCCCAGAGCCTGAGGTGCTGACGGGAGAGCTGGCGTGCCAGGGCTGTGGCCGCACCTACCCCATCCTGCGGGGTATCCCCCGCTTGCTGCCCGACAGCATCGCCGCAGACAAAGCCCGCACCGCCGACACCTTCGGCTGGGAGTGGCAGGAGTTCCACTCCCTCCACGACGTGCCGGAGCTCTACCAGCAGCAGTTCCTGGACTGGGTGCACCCCCTGGAGCCGGAGTTCTTCCGAGGTAAGGTGGTGCTGGACGCCGGCTGCGGCATGGGCCGCTTCGCCGCCGCCTCGGCATCCTTCGGCGCTAGGGAGGTGGTGGCCGTAGACCTGAGCGAGGCGGTGGAGGCGGCCTATCGCAATACCCGGGACCTGCCCAACGTCCACGTGGTGCAGGGGGACATCTACCACCTGCCCTTTGCGCGTCCCTTCGACTTCGCCTTCTCCATCGGCGTGCTGCACCACCTGCCCGACCCGGAGGGCGGCTTCCTGGCCCTGGTGCGCCACCTGAAGCCGGGCGGCTCCATCTTCGCCTGGGTGTACGGGCGGGAGAACAACGGCTGGATCGTCCACGCCGTGAACCCGCTGCGGGAGAAGCTCTTCTCCCGTTTGCCACATCCGGTGCTGTACGCGCTGTCGCACCTGATGACCCTGATCCTGCATCCGCTGCTCAAGCTGCTCTACCGTCCGGCCAACCTGATCCCCTGGCTGCGGCCTCTGGCCCGGGCGCTGCCCTATAACGGCTATCTGAGCTGGCTGGCCCAGTTCGGCTTCCGCCACAACCATCACGTCATCTTCGATCACCTGGCCGCGCCCACTGCCTTCTACATCCGGCGGGAGGAGTTTCTGGGCTGGTTCCGTAAGGCCTCCCTCTCACGGCCCCAGCTCTCCTGGCGCAACCAGAATAGCTGGCGCGGCTGGGCTGTCCTTGAGCATGCGGATTCTGGCCCTTAACTACGAGTTCCCGCCCCTGGGCGGCGGCGCCGGCAATGCCACGGCCCACATCTGCCGGGAGCTGGTGCGCTTGGGCTGCCAGGTGGAGGTGCTGACCTCGGGTTTTCAGGGACTGCCGGCGCAGACGCACCAGGACGGCTACGCCGTGCGGCGGGTCCGGGTGCTACGCCGCCACGTGGAGCAATGCTCCGCCGTGGAGATGGCCAGCTTTGTGCTGGGGGCCCTGTTCCCAGCAGTGCAGCGGGCGCGGCGCTTCCGCCCCGATATCCTCCACGTCTACTTCGCAGTGCCCACCGGGCCAGTGGGGCTGGCGGCCAAGGCGCTCACCGGTACGCCCTATCTCCTCTCGCTGCGGGGTGGCGACGTGCCCGGCTTCCTGCCTGAGACGCTGGGGGCCATGCACCGGCTCACGGCGCCGCTGGCCCGCCGGGTCTGGGACGAGGCGGCGGTGGTGGTGGCCAACAGCCAGGGACTCCAAGAGCTGGCCCAGCGCAACCAGCCCCGGCGCCGGGTAGAGATGGTCCCAAACGGGATCGACCTGGAGGCCTTCGCCCCGCCGCAGGATGCCCGGCGCGATGGCGTGCTCCGGCTGCTCTTTGCCGGACGCCTGGTGGAGCAGAAGGGCGTCCGCTACCTGCTGGAGGCGCTGCCGGCGGTGATGGCTCAGAGCGGCGAGCGGGTGGAGCTGGCGGTCTTGGGATCGGGGCCCGCGGAGCAGGCGCTCCGCCAACTCACCCAGCGTCTGGCGCTGGAGGACCGCGTCCGGTTCCTGGGATGGGCCTCCCGAGAAGCGATGCCCCAGCACTATCACAACGCCGATATCTTCGTCTTCCCCTCCTTTGAGGAGGGAATGCCCAACGCCGTGCTGGAGGCCATGGCCTCAGGCCTACCGGTGGTGGCCACCGACATCTACGGCATCCGGCCGCTGGTGGCCCATGGCCAGAACGGGCTGCTGGCGCCGCCCGGCGATGCGCCGGCCCTGGCCCGGGCCCTCACGGCGCTGGCCCAGGACAGGGGGCTACGCATCCGTATGGGCGCCTGCTCGCGGGCGAGGGCTTCGGACTTCGGCTGGGAGCAGACCGCCAGAGCGTACCTGGCCCTCAGTGAGCGGGCGCTGGCGGGCGGTCCTGCCCCTGCGGCGAAGAACCGCTAGCAGCCATGGCGTCCTTCTGGTGGTGGCAGGGCCTCAAGGTCGCCGTGAGCGCGACGCTCCTGGGCCTGCTGCTCAGCAGGGTAGAGCCGGCCCAGATGGGAGCCGTGCTGGGCGCGGCCCGCCCTGACCTGCTAGCCCTGGCCTTCGGGGCCACCGTGGCGGCCTGGGCGCTGAACACGCTGAAATGGCAGCGGCTGCTGCGGGAGCTTGGGCAGCAGGTGGCCTTCCGCAGGCTCCTCGCGCTGAACTACATCGGCATCTTCTACGCGCTGGTGCTGCCCGGCCAGGTGAGCGGCGAAGTGATGAAGGGCCTGCGGCTGGCCCAGGCCGGCGGCACCGTGAGCAGCGCGGCAGTGTCCATCGGCGTCGACCGGCTGACAGGCACCCTGGCCCTGGGAGTGCTGGGAGTGCTGGGCCTGGCGCTGGCCCCCGCCGTGGCCGCGGGACAGGCCATGCTCTGGGTGGCAGGCGGGGCGACGGTGCTGGCAGGTGGCTTCCTAGCGTTCCTGGCGACCCGCGCCCCCGCAATGCTAAGCGGCAAGCTGGCCATCATTCCTCTGCGCCGGGCGCGCGAAGGCGCCCAGGCCCTGGCCCAGAGCCTGAGCGCCTATCGCCGCTCCCCCTGGGCGCTCAGCATCGCCTTCTTCCAGGCCGTGGGCTTTCAGGCCCTGGTCACCCTCTCCAACTACCTGGCAGCCGTGGGCGTGGGCGTGGAGATACCGCCGGCAGCCCTGCTGTGGATCGTCGCCACCGTGTCCCTGCTCCATATGGCGCCCATCTCCTTCGCCGGCCTGGGCATCCGGGAGGGCGCGTACGTGCTCCTGCTGCACCAGTACGGTGTACCCCTGGTCAGCGGGGCCAGCCTCGCCTTGACCGTCTCTGGTATCATTCTGCTCCAGGGCATCATAGGAGGGGTGCTGGAGGCACTCGCTCCCAGGGTGAAGGTAGCCACATCTTGACTGCGCCACCCCTACGGCGCGTGGGTTCCAGTCACCTCTCTGCGGGTATGCCGAAAACATGGTAGCGCTCCAGTTGGCCTTCTATTACCTGATCTCTCTGGGGGCCCTGGGCTTTGTGGGCTACGCGCCCGCCCGCCTGCTGCTGCGGGAAGAGTCGAAGGCTCACCGCTGGCTCTTCTTGCCCCTTCTGGGCCTCAGCGCCATTGCGGTCCTCTCCTCCTACCTCAATACCCTGCTGCTCCCCATGGCGGCCGCCACCTGGGTGATCCTGGGGCTAGCTGGGGTGGCCAACACGTTGCTAGTGCTCCGAACCCGGCGCCTGGGCCTACCGCGCCCATCCAGGGTAGAGCTGTTCCTTGGTCTCCTCATGGCTGCTGTCTACGCGCTGGGCGTGGCCCCGCTCGTCCACGCCGACATCGTCGCTTTTCTCGGCGTGCAATGGGATCTGGAGATCTACCTGCCCCTCACCGAATACCTGAAGCGCTATGCCATCGGCCCGGCCATCCAGTCCTACCCCAACCCCCTCCTGGAGGCCATCAACTCTCCCGCGGTGCGGGGCGGCTCCGGGTGGGGGTTCTCCTATCTGGAGGCCTTTCTGGGAACCCTGGTGGCCTGGCCCTCCTTCCAGAGCTTCCGACCCACCCTGCACCTGGTCTTCAGCCTGAGCATCCCGGCGGTCTACCTCTTCGCCCGGCTGGGGCTGGGCATGAGGCCCGGCGTAGCCGGGCTGGCGGCCGCCCTGGCGGGAGCGAACGGCCTGAACCTGTGGTTGGCCTCCACGGGGCTGGCGGGCCACGCGACCACCTTCGTCACGCTGCCCCTGGCGCTGGCCACGGCGCACCTGGCCCTTCGTGAGCGCTCCTGGCGGGCCATCACCCTGAGCGGCCTGACCCTCGCCGCCATGCAGCTTGCCTTCTATACCGGAGCACTCGCGGTCTTCGGCGCCGCGATGAGCATCCAGGGGCTTGTCGCCCTGGCAGTCGCCCCAGAACGACGGCGACTGCTGCTGGCGGCGGCGGGCATCCTGGCGGGCGCCGGCCTGTTCGGACTGGTGGCGCACCTGCGCTTCCTGGAGGTGCTGCCCTTCTACTTTCGGGACGGCCTCTCCGAAGGCTGGCACCTGCGGGAGTTCACGTCCCTGAGCACGGTCCTGGGGCTCACGCCCTTCTCCATGGTGTTAGACCGGCTGGGTGAGCCGGCGCACCAGTGGACAGGGCTGCCGCCCGAGGCCGTCGCGCTCTGGGCCACTGGCCTGACCCTGGGGGCCGGGCTGCTGACCCTGGCGGCGCTGCTCCGGCCCGGATGGCAGCGCGGGGCCTTCCTCTGCTGCCTGGCGGGCTTCATTGCCCTGGGCGTCTACCTGCGCTGGCGCGCCGATTACCCCTACGGCTACTTCAAGCTGGTCTCCCTGGCCTCCTTCCTGCTTCTGTGCGGCGTCGCCCAGGGCCTGGCGACCCTGTGGCAAAGCGTGCGGGTAAGACCAGGAGGGGCAGCGCCGTCCCTCTGGCTGCGACGGGGACTGGCCCTGGGCTACGCCCTGGTCGTGCTACCCCTCCTGGTGACCACCACGGCGCAGGCCGTCCGCTTCTTCTGGGAGCCCGATCCCGACGAGATGCCCCGGTCCGTCTGGGGGCTGCAACGGCTGGGGAGCCTGGTGCCGGAGGGCGCCCCCGTCCACGTCACGGGCCGCTCAGGCTATGATCCCCGCATTGCTGCGATGCTCTCCTTCTTCCTCCTGGACGCGCCGGTGGTGGGGAACATGAAGACCGCCTACGGGCAGGCGCGCTCTGCCCGCCCCGACGATGCCTACGACTACCTCATGCTCCAGCCGGGGGAGCGCCCTGAGGAGCGGGGCTTGCGGCCTCAGGACCTGGTCTGGCAGCACGAACTGGTAGCCCTCTACCGGCGGCCCGAGCGCTGGCTGGCGGCAATAGACCTGGAGGCCACGAACCAGGCGCTGCCGGTGGTGGCGCATCAACCTCTGGCCTTGAGCTTGGGCGCTCAAGGGTGGTCCCTCTCCAACGGCCAGGAGTTGCTCCGGGGCGGCTACTCGGCTCCTGCCTCCCTGCAGCAGGTGGAGCTGACGCTGCTGGCCTTCGATGGGGTCACCGCCTCGCTGCGAACCGGGCCGGAGCGGGAGCAGCTTGCCTTCCCGTCCGGGTTGGTGAGCTACCGCACCCAGCCCGTCACCGCGCCCGGCACCCTCGAGCTGGCCGTCGAGCAGTCGGAGCGTCCACTGTGGCTGCTGGGGCTGCGCGTGCTGAAACCGGAGGGATCCCGGCCTGAGATGATGGAGAGCCGGGATATCCTCCTGCTCCAACCCCGCCTGGAGGTCCGCGGTAGCCAGGTCGAGGTGACGCTGGACTACCGCTTCCGGGACACCCGCGGCGGCCACGTAGCCCTGGGCCTGGAGGTCTACCAGCGCACCCCCGGGGGCCGCGTGCTCCATCCCGGAGCCGCCTGGCGGTTGAACCAGGGGAAGGGCCAGGGAGGAGACCACACCCGCATGGTCTTGGACGTTGACGCCTGGAGCTGCGGGCCTGCCCGTCCGGCAGGCGGGCCAACCCGTCCAGCAAACCCAGCCGGGCCACGCCCACCCGGCGACGGCGTCTACGAGGTGCACCTGGCCGGCTATTATGTCAACGAGGAGGTGCTGCGCTGGCACCTGCTCAGCTTCGAGATACGCGGCGGCAGAGCGAAGCGGCTCTCGCCACGGCCCTTTCCGCCCTACGCCGTGTCCTACCTCCCCGACCCCCAGGACGTGGGGGCCCTGGCCAGGGCCATGCCGCCGCGGGATGCGGTCTTCGTGCCGCCGCAGACGGACCCAGACCACTCCTTCATCCCCGTGGCCGTGGCCACCTTGAGGGACCGGCGTTTCGTTACCGACGCGCCAGGGGGCATGGGCAGCGTGGCCATCCGGGGAGCCGGGCAGCAGCCCCTCTGGGCGCTCCTGCCCGCGGGGCAGGAGCCGGAGCTCTGGGGATACCGGGGCGCCCAGCGCGTCTGGTTCAACGAGGCCGCCGCCCTCTATCGTCGCAGCTCGGCGAGCGCCCTGGCGCGCTTCCAGCTTGCAGCCAGCAACGACCTGCTACAACCGGGGGCCAGCCAGGCGCTGCGAGGAACCCTCGCTCCCCGCGAGGTCACGCTGGAGGGCGTCGGCGTCGCCGCCTATCCGGAGCCGGTGGCGCGGCTCCGGATGAAGGTCACCGGGCTGGCCAGCAGGGCCTCCGACCTTGAGGTGAGGCTGGAGGGCCAGCCAACCCGGGTGGGCCTCATTCCCGGGTATTTCGAATACTGGACCAGGCCCATCAGCGCGGATACACCCGCCGGCTTCTCCATAAGCGCTTCAGGCAGCGACGCCGTCACCTTCACCTCCCTGGAAGTCCATCCTCCCACTGGCGATGCGGAAGGGCTGCGGCCCCAGGAGCCGGCCGCCTACGTGGAGGCCCGGAGCAGCCTGGTGGGCGACACGGCTCGGGTAGCGCTGCGCTATTGGGGCGTCCAGCCGGAAGCTGCTGTGCTGGGCGTAGACGTGTACGGCGAAGGGCCTTGCGACCTTGCGCACTACGGCTGGTGGGCGACGCCCCTCCGGTCCTTCCCCGACGCAGGCGAGTTGCTCCTGGATCTACCGCGACAGGCAGGCAGCATGCAGACCCCCAGCGGCGCGCCCCTCTTCACCGACCATCAGAGCTGGGCCGTGCCGGAGGGCACCTACCGGGCCTTTCTCCTGTTCAAACACGGCGACCAGTTTGACACCGCGCCCGTTTTCGAGTTCACTGTGCGAAAGGGCCGCGTGGCCGAGTTCCAGGACTATCCGGTGGCCCGGCTTTTTTCTCTCGTGCCCTAGTGTCCTGAGTCAGAGATTCGCTTCAAAATGTCATTCTGAGCGGCAGCGAAGCATGCCCTGAGCATGGTCGAAGGGAATCTGGGGTGGGGACCGCCACCCCGCCAGATGCTTCACTGCGTTCAGCATGACAAGCATTGCCGCTTCTTATTCAACGAACTAACGATTCAGGACACTAGGAGAAAGCGGAGCTGTGAGTCTACCTGTAGCCGTGCAGCCATGGCTGGCGAAGGAGAGCCGGCCACCGGGCCGCGCGGTCCGGGGGATCGTGCGCATTGCCACGACCCTGTGGCCAGTGCCCGAAAAGCTGCTGGTGGGCCTGGTCATGCTGCTGACCCTGGCCCATGGCCTGCCCAACCTCGCCTTCAATCCCGCCATCTCCTGGGATGAAGGGTATATCCTCCAGGGCCCGCTGAACCTGCTGCGGGCCGGGATCTACGGCACCAGCACGGTGGACGGCGCGCAGCCCTTCGACCCTTACCTGAGCACCGGGCCTACGGTCCTGCTGCCCATCTTCGGGAGCTTTCTGCTGCTGGGCGATGGCGTGGCCCAGGCCCGCCTGGTAGTGCTGCTCTACGGCATGGCCTGCGTCGCTGTGTTCTACGGGATCGTGCGGCTCTGTGCCAGCCGGGGGGTCGCCCTGATTGCCGCCCTGTTGCTCTCCCTCTCCCTCTATCCCTACCACCGCACTGCCCTGGGCGAGGCTCCGGGGTTCTTCTGGCTCCTGCTGGGCGGCTGGCTCTGGCTGCGCGCGCTGCTGGGGGGGCCGCGTCTGGCGATCCTCGCGATGGCGGGCCTCAGCTTTGGCCTGGCAGCGCTGACCAAGCAGGCGCTTGCGCCCATCGCGGCCGTCACGCTGCTTGGTTCCTGGAGTCTGGCACACCTTTCTGTCCGGCAGACGGACCAGGGGGGAGAACGCCCGGCAGTCAGGAGCCTCCTGGTCCCCCTGGCCCTCCTCCCCGTGCCGCTAGTGGCCTGGTACGCCCTTCAGATGTCCCTTCTAGGGCTGGACACCGTGCTGGAGCGGATGTCCGGCCTGAGCGGCTACCAGAGCCAGTTCGTGGAGCTCTCCTGGGGGCGGCTGCAACAGAACCTCTCGGCCGCGACAAGCAGCCTGCCCGATGGCCTGGCGCCCTGGATCGCGCCGGCGGCCCTCCTGACCCTGGCGCAGCTCCTACGGGGGCGGCTGAGCAGCCCCGCCCGGAACTTTCTGCCGGTGCTGGCGGTAGTCTGCTTTGGGTACTATCTGCTCTCCGTCGGCTGGCCCCGCTATGGCTTCTGGGCACTAGCGGCCAGCACGGGGCTCATCGCGGCGCTGGCGCCGCTGTTCCTCCAGGAAGCTGGGAGCTTCGGACTGGACCGGGGAAACCGGCTGGCCCAGGCGGGCGTACCCGTGCTCCTGGGGGTGGCCTTGCTGGCATATCCGGCTTACTGGACAGGGACCTCTCTCCTCCGAGGCGACCAGGAAGCGCCCGCCACGGCCCGGTTCGTCATGGAGCAGACGGACGCCGACGAGCTGCTGGGCACCACGGAGTGGGAGATCGATTTCCTGACCAAGATGCGGTTCAAGCACCCGCCGACCTATATTGCCACCACGCCGCCAGAGGTAGTGGAGCGCACCTTCGACTGGAGCTGGCCCGGCGTGGACTGGGTGGTGGTGGGCCCCATCGGGCGGTACCTGGGCGCAGAAGTGCGGCTCGCCTCCAACCCGCGGTTCATCGAGCGCTTCAAGACCGGCCCCTACCGCGTCTTCCAACGCACCCAGGGGCCGGCGCCGGGGTGGCTATGGAGCAGGGAAGGGGCCACCGCCACGGCGCCCCTGTCGCCGGAGTCTCCGGTGGGCCAGACCTTCGTCGCCGCCTACGATGTGCTGAACCGCGTACGGGTGCTGCTCTCAGGCGACGGGTATCGCAACAACGCGTCGGTGCGAGTGGCGGTCTACGACAACCTCGCGACTCTCACACCGCTGGCCACCACCGAGCTACCGGGGCGCGAGATCATAGAGAACCGGTGGTACGGGGTTACCTTTACCCCGACGCGCCTGATTCGAGGCAAGAGCTACTATCTGGAGCTGACCGCCCAGCCCCTGCCGGGGCAGCGTGCGCCCACAGCCTGGTACAACGACACGGTGGACCATTACCCCGGCGGGAGCTGGTACCTGGAGCGGCGCCTGCGGGCGGGTGACCTCTACTTCGGCGTCATCGGCCACAACGCCCGCAACGCGCGCAGCCGCCAGCTCATCGCCGTCCCCGGCTTCTTCGAGTGAGCGCTCCAGGTCGTCAAAGTGGGATAGTCTCGTGCTCCTCCTCGACCAGGCTTCCAGCGTCCTGCACCGCACCGCCATCAGAGCGGGCTACCGGTTGGCGTACGCCCGCTCTCCTCTGGCCCGTCGCCACGCCGAGCTGGAGCGGAGCCAATGGTGGCCCCGGGAGCGCATCCTCGATCTCCAGTGGGCCAAGCTGCAACGCCTGATCCGGCACGTCTATCAGCAGGTGCCTCACTACCGGGAGGCCATGGAGGCCCTGGGCATGGAGCCCCAGGACCTCCGCGGGCCGGAGGACTACGCCCGCCTGCCCCTCCTGAGTAAGCAGGAGATCAACGCGCAGCGGGAGACGCTGGTGGCCGTCGGCTTTCCGAGATCTCGGCTGATCCGAACGGCCAGCGGGGGGTCCACCGGCGCGCCCGTAGGCTTCTACCACGACCCGGACATGGTGACCAGCTATCGCGCCGTCAAGCTGCGCAATTTTCGCTGGGCCGGCTGGGAGCCGGGCGACGCCTGGGCCCGCCTGTGGGGCTCCCAATTCGATGTGGCGCCCCATCAGGCCCTGGGCCAGCGGCTCTGGGACCGCCTCACCCGGGTGCTGGTGCTCCCCTGCTGGGACCTGACCACTACCACCATGCGGAGCTACGGCGAGGCGCTGCTGCGCTTTCAGCCGGCAGTCATCGAGGCCTACGTCACCCCCATGTACCACTTCGCCCGCTTCCTCCAGCAGGAGGGCATCACCGGCATCCGCCCCCGGGGGATCATCTGCTCCGCGGAGATGCTCTTCCCCCACCAGCGGGAGCTGATCCAGCAGGTCTTCCAGTGCAAGGTGTTCAACCGCTACGGCGGGCGGGAGATGGGCGACGTCGCCCACGAGTGCCCCGCCGGGACCATGCACGTGAACGCCGAGTCTATCTACGTCGAGTTCATCCGGGACGGCCGGCCAGCGCGCGTAGGTGAGTCGGGAGAGTTGGTGCTGACGGCCCTGGACCTCTACGGCATGCCCCTGCTCCGCTACCGGGTGGAGGACATGGGCGCCCCCTCGGACGCGGTCTGCCCGTGCGGGCGCGGCCTCCCGGCCATGGAGGTGGTGGAGGGCCGGGTGCAGGACCTCATCACCCTACCCGGCGGACGCTACCTGCCGGGAGAGTTCTTTCCCCACCTGTTCAAGGATTTCGACGTGGCCCAGTTCCAGGTGGTGCAGGACCGGTTGGAGCACCTGACCATCCGGCTGGTGCGGGGGTCGCAACTCACCGAGCAGCAGGTCACCTACCTGCTGGACAAGGTGCGGGAGTACACCGAAGGCGCGGCGCAGATCGACCTGGAGTTCTGCCAGGAGATCCCAGCGACGCCCTCCGGCAAATTCCGCTACACCATCTCCCACGTCCCCCCGCAGCTCACCCGTCCTCCGGAGGCGGCCCATGCCTAGCCCTTCGACAAGCTCAGGACAGCGCCCTCCGGCGGTGGCCCTGTGGGACGTGGGCGCCCGGCGCTACCCGGATGCGCCACCCTACCATCCCTCCGAGCCGTACCCGGAGTACCCCTTTCCCCGCGTGGCGCCAGGTCCCGAGAATCCCGTGTACCGGGCGGTTCGGGAGATGCTCCACGGCCTGGGCATGGACGCCAACGCCTTCGGGACCGCCGGGTGGAACCCCCTGGGAGGCCTGGTGCAGCCCGGCAACACCGTCATCCTCAAGCCCAACTTCGTGGTAAGCGAGCATCCCCTGGGTCGGGCCGGTATCGAGGCCGCAGTGGTCCACGCTTCGGTGTTGCGCCCCCTGGCGGACTACGCCCTCATCGCCCTCCAGGGCCGGGGCCGCATCATCGTGGCGGACTCGCCCATCAAGGAGGTGGACTTCCAGCGCATCCTGGAGCAGAGCGGCATCTCGGCCGTCAAGGCCTTCTATGATCAACATGCGCCCCTCCCCCTGGAGGCGCTGGACTTCCGGGACGCGTACGTAGAGCGGGACGAGGCCGGCTTCATGGCGGAACTCCAGGCGCTGCCGGGCGACCCCCAGGGCTATACCCTGGTAGACTTGGAACAGCGGAGCATGTTCCAGGACGTGGCGCCCCACTGGCGGCGGCTGCGCAGTACGGCGGTGTACTACGAGAACGTTATGGAGGCCTTTCACGACGACCAGCATAACGTCTACAGCATCCCCAACACCCTCCTCCGTGCCGACGCGGTGATCTCGGTGGCCAAGCTCAAGACCCACCGCAAAGGGGGCGTGACCCTGAGCCTGAAGAACGCGGTGGGCATCACCAACGAGAAGCGGGGGCTGCCCCACCACCGGGTGGGCGCGCCCCGGGAGGGCGGCGACGCGGTGGCCAACGACGCCCGACTGGACGCCCGATTGGAGGACAGCTTCCGGGACTTTATGCTGAGCCGGCCCGCGGGACGGATGGGCCTGCGGGTGCTGGGAGCGCCCCTGCGCACCGCGGCGGCGCGGCTGGTGAAGCCCCTCTTTCGCCGCCTGGCGCCGGAGCAGCCCGTCTTTCTGGAGGGCGACTGGTACGGCAACGACACCGTGTGGCGCATGGCCCTAGACCTGAACCACCTGCTCCTCTACGCCGACCAGGCGGGGCAGCTCCAGGAATCGCCGCAGCGGCGCTACCTCTCGGTGGTGGACGGTGTTATAGCAGGGGAAGGGGAAGGTCCCCTCTTCCCTACCCCCAAAGGGTGTGGGATACTCTTGGTAGGCCAGCACCCGGTGGCCGTGGACTTGGTTGCCGCCCGTCTGATGGGGTACGATTGGCGCAAGATCCCCATGCTGCGGGAGGCCATCTCCCGCCCGTGGCCTTTGCGGATGGAGGGGGAGCCTGGGGCGATCCCGGTTCACACGAACCGAGCGGAGTGGCGGGCGCCCTTCCAGAGCAGCGACCGTTTCTTCTCCATCCGGCCCAGCGCCGGATGGAGGGGGCACATAGAGCTATCCTTCTAGCGCCGCACTCGCCCCGCGGGCAGGGGCGGGCGTTCTCAGTGTAACAGTCACGATGGCCGACACGTTTAGGAGTATAGAGGTTGTGAGGGACAAACCCACACTGGCCCAGGACCCTCAAGTGGTCGCCCTGGTAGAGGGTGCCCGCACGGGGGATGCCGAAAGCTTCGGCCAGCTCTACGACCTGTACGTCGATAGGATCTACCGGCACCTCTACTATCGCGTCGGTAACGCCAGCGAGGCGGAAGACCTAGCAGCCCAGGTGTTTCTCAACGCCTGGCGCGCGATGGGCAACTATCGGCCCATGGGTCGGCCCTTTGTGGTCTGGCTCCTCACTATCGCGCACAACCTCCTGGTGGACTACTACCGGGCACGCCGGGAAAGCACCTCCCTGGAGGACGTGATCATCCCGGCGGATGACAGCGCCGACCCGGTGACCCTGGCAGAGAAGAGCTTCGCCAGCGCGGCGCTGCGGCAGGCGATACGAAAGCTAAAACGGGATCAGCAACTCGTGGTGGTTATGCGCTACATCGATGGCATGGACTACACCGACATCGCCGCCGTCCTGCATAAGTCGGAGGGCGCGGTGCGGGTCATCCTCCATCGCGCACTGATAGCGTTGCGGGGAGTCATGGGGCAGGAGATCGGATCGCTGCTATGAGACGCGAAGAGCTCCTCATGACCCGGCTCGCGGAGATCGAGGATGAAGGCCTTCTACCCCAGGAGGCCCTGGCGCGGCACGCCGACCTGCGCAGCGAGCTGGCGCCACTCTTGCGCACCACCCTCCGGCTCCAGGACCTACCCAAGAATGTGACCCTAGCCCCCGCCAGCAAAGCCCGCCTGCGGGCGCAGCTCCTGGTGGCTGCCCGGCGTGCTACCCCCGCTCCGGGTGTGGCCGCGTGGTGGGACGCGCTGAGGGCAGGAGCGCAAGACCTCCTGGCGCCACCGCGCGTCGGCGGGCTCCTGGCGCGCCCTGCCGGATTAGCGCTGGCCCTCCTCCTGACTGGTGGGATGGTGAGCGCCTCCACGGTCTCAGCGGCCCTGGACAGCCTCCCGGGCGACAACCTCTATCCCGTCAGGCTGGCCGCGGAGCAGACCCGTCTCGCCCTCTCCTTCACGGACGCCGGCAAGGCAGAGACCTATCTTTGGATCGCCTCCAGCAGAGTGGACGCGCTGTCCAAGCTGGGAGAACCCGAGAAGCTCCACCTTGCCGCCCAGACCGCCAGCGACTATCAGTACAGCGTCGCCCAGGCCCTTCGCCTATCTGCCGCTCAGAAGACGGACGAGGGCAAGCTCCAGCAGCAGCTGGCCAGGGTACAGACCAGTATGCAAGAGATCTATGAAAAGGCGCCGCCGGACCTACAGGTGACTCTGGCTCAAACCCTTACACTCGCTACCTCGACCGGTTCTCTGGCTAACACCGGCCCTGCCATTGCGCCCGAAAGCGGCGCCGGACCGGGGCCTTCATCCGTGGCCGCAGCCACTGAGGGCGCCGGCACCATCGCGGCTGCTCCGCCTGCCGGCGGGATTCCCGTGGGCGGCAAACGGGTCGACGACAAGGGAGACAACCCGCCAGAGCCAACCCCGGGCAAGAGCGGGCCCATCTCCAACCCGTCCGCGCAACCCGCGCCGTCTGGATCGGAGCGGGTGCCGGATAAGAACGATGGTAGCCCCGGTCCCGGGCCGGTACCGGGCAAAGAGTCCTCCGTGGTTACCCCCGGCGCTCCCGGCGAGCCGGGCAAGAGCGACCCTACCAGTCCCAACCCGCCCGGGCCCTCGGGTGATAGTCTGGCGCCCAAGGACGGCGCCCCGACCGGCCAGACCAAGAATGGCGGCGGGCTACAGGGAGCGCAGGGGCGGCCGCTGCCGTAAGGGGCCGCCGGCCCACCAACGTCATCGCCCGGGAAGAAAGACAGAAGGCCTGGCAGTAGCCAGGCCCTTCGGTGTCTCAGAGGTGCCCGGCGGCCAGCCGCTAGTGTGGCGTTCCTGAAGAACGCCGCGAATTTGTCATTGCGAGGAGGCGAAGCCGACGTGGCAATCCGGGGGAGGGAAGCCGTCCTCCTCGCAGGGGATCGTTATCCCCTCCCAGATTGCCACGGCCCTCGTTCCTCGGGCCTCGCAATGACATCTG
>JACPQN010000006.1 GCA_016190485.1 Chloroflexota bacterium | reverse complement strand
TATGACCAGCCGCTCGTGGTGAGCCTGTCGAACCATGAGCGGCTCACCCTTCGACAAGCCCTTCGGCGTTGCTCAGGACAGGCTCAGGGTGAGCGGGATCGGACTGGTCTTGTAACGCTGATTTAGGACACTAGGTACTAGCAGGCACCAGAGTCAGAGCCAGCGCCCATGAACTCGCGAAGTGTACGCTCACCTGTGACTACCATCGCTATCCAAAGGTTTAGGCATCTGGTATGATAGCGCCCGCGTTGCATATCCCATCACTGCTGGAGGATTGGGTTTTGAGACGGGCTTGTGCTGTCTGGCTTACCGGACTCCCAGCATCTGGAAAGACGACCATCGGAACCGCCCTCTTGCAGCAGCTTGAACACTTGAGCCTTGAAGCAGAACTACTGGACGGCGACGAGTTGCGCCCCTGGTTGAGCCCAGACCTAGGTTTCTCAAGCGAAGATCGGCGACAGCACAACCGAAAGGTGGCGCGCATCGGCGGTCTTCTCCTCCGTCACGGCGTCACCGTGGTAGTGCCTATCGTTTCCCCCTACCGTTCTACGCGGGCCTTCGCGCGAGAACACCTCAAGCATTTTCTGGAAGTCTATGTGAAATGCCCTCTGGAAGAGTGCATCCGGCGCGATCCGAAGGGTCTGTACGCCAAAGCACTACGGGGAGAAATACCCGAGTTCACCGGGATATCGGCGCCCTATGAGGAACCTGAACATCCCGAAGTCATAGCAGAAACGAACTTCCTCACGGTCGATGCCTGCGTTGACCGAATACTCGAGGCCATGAGTAACCATGGTTACCTGGGCGACGAAATCATTGAATGAGAGCACCGCCAAATCCCGTCAAGAACCGACATAGCTGCTAGCATGGCAATTTGGCCCAATTTCTTCATCGTGGGCGCCGGACGATCTGGCACCACATCTCTCTACTTTTACCTCAGACGCCACCCCGACATCTTTTTGCCCTGGTTGAAGGAGCCTCACTTCTTCAGTCGTGGTCTTGGACCTTGGTCCCAAGGAGCGGTCACCAGGGAAGAAGACTATCTCAAGTTATTTAAGGATGTCGGCGTCAAGCGGGCCATAGGTGAAGCCTCTCCGGCATACCTGTATGATGCCGGCGCTCCTGCCCGCATTAAGGAGGCGGTGCCCCAGGCCAAGATCATCATCCTGTTGCGTGCGCCCATCGACCGTGCGTATTCGCAATACCTCCAGCACGTCCGAGCCGGCATAGAGCGGCGACCCTTCTACCAAGCCGTTGTGGAGGACTACGAAAGCCCAAGGGATGACTTGTTGGATACCCCACCTTATGTGAAGATGGGGTTGTACTACCAGCAAGTCAAACGCTACCTGGATACATTTGGCCGAAGCCAGGTGCGCATTTACTGCTACGAGGACATTGAGCATGCTGCGCAGAAACTGGTGGAAGATACCTGCGCCTTTTTGGGCGTGCCCTTCTACGACGGGAGCTTTTTCGATGCCACCAGGATATGGGGAGAGTACTTCGTTCTGCCTCGATTTACCAGCCTGCGGCGTGTGCTGTCGGCGGTCTTAGCGCTGCGAGTTCCGGGCGACGTATCTGTCCGATACCTACTCTATCGGGTGATGTCGAGAGAGTTCGAAGCCAACCTCATAAGACTTCTATTTGAGCGGGAAGCCCCTAAGCCTGAGATGGATCAGGAGGCTCGAGCCTTTTTGCGCTCCGTTTACCATGAGGACATAATGAAGCTCCAGGACCTTATAGGCAGGGACCTCGATGCCTGGCTTGTGTAGAAAGACGGGGATAATCCTACGGCGGCATCTGAAAGTGATTCCATGAGTTCAGCCCGGGAGACGCTTCACAGGTGGCTCGCACCACGCCTGGTGGGTCTGTATCAGACCTTATCAACAAATCGTGCATTTGAGATGCTCGCCGACCTGTTCCTCTCTCGCTTCTTCCCCGATGTCGGTATCCCCTTTCTGGAATCGACCAAGGGCACCGGCTCTATGGAGGCTGACTGGGATCGTCGGGCCAAGCTGAACGCGCTCTTGTCTGCAACGGCCAAAGCCGACGAAGGGACCGCCGAAGTAGCGAGCGCACAGGGGGTAGAGACCTGGGTGCTCCAGGGGTTGGCCGACGAGAAGTCCGCGGTTGTTCTGGAGATAGGCTGTGGCATTGGCGCTCTCCTCAAGCCCTTGGCTCAACGTGTCAAAGAGGTCCACGGGGTCGATATCTCAAGCGAAATGCTAAAGCAGGCCAAAGTGCGGCTGGAGGGCTATGCGAACGTACACCTCCACAAAACCGACGGTACCCTGGACATGCTCCCCGATGGCTATTTTGATCTAGTCTTCTCCAGTGGCGTGTTCATCCATTTTCCCCGCAAAGAACTAGTGTATGCATACCTCAAAGAGGCGGCTAGGCTCCTTAAGCCTGGCGCCCTTCTGCGCTTTCATGTGGATGGAAGGAGCTATCTCAAATGGCGCGCCACGCATGGCGGAACGGTCAGGGGCGTTGTATTCACCGAACAAGAGCTACGTGGCTACCTTGAAGAGTACGGCTTCCAGGTGAAGGAGATCACCGGCCACGGTACGCCAAACATGTGGACGACAGCCGTACGGTCGAGGAGCATTTCGGGGGTCAAGCCTGCTCACGGCGCGTCTGTTGCTGCGGCCTGCCCTGTCTGCAGTAGCGGATCTGCTCAGTTCAGCCTGAGGGCTGCATCTCATGCCATGCAGCGCTGCCTGGTGTGTGGCCTGGTATTCGCACTGCCGGATGAGCCTCAGGAACCACCTGTGGAGCTCTATTCCCGTGCCTATGCCGGGGGCGAGCACGCGGCGCGAATGGACGAATATCAGCTCAAGACGCTCATGCAGGCCGACCTGGCCGATGCCCGGGTTCACTGGTCAAAGATCTTGAGCAGCGCCCACCATGAAGCCTTGCGCATCATCTCGGGACGCTATCCCCCTGGCACCACGGTCTTCGACATCGGCGCCGGGGCAGGCTACTTCCTGAGGGCGCTGAGAGCCAATGGCTATCACGCCGTCGCGCTTGAGGTGGCGGAACCTGCTACAGCGATGCTAAGAGAAGAGGGATTTCCCACCTGGCTGGGTCCCATTGACACATTACCTCCCGACTGGATCGCTCCCCAGGTGTGCACCTGTTTCTTCATGTTGCACCACCTACCCGATCCTGTCGGGTTTCTTACCGCGGTGCGCCAGCGGTTCCCGACGGCTCTCCTCATCGCAGCAGCGTACAACAGCCTGGAGGGAGATCGCCTCCTTCAAGTCTCTGAGCGCTCGGTGCCACCCCGCACCTACTCCTGGTGGGGTCGCTATCAGCTCAGCTTAGCCTTGGAAAAGGCCGGATACAGTTCGAACGTATGGGCCATCCACGCGCGCGCCCGAGAGGGCGGGCTGTCTGTGGCGATGCCTCTCTACGCTGCGTTACGCCGCCGTACGCCAACCCTGGCCAGGAAGCTCCTAACCCTCTACCACCTCAGTCTGGGTGTCTGGGGCTGGCCCAAGGCGCTGTGGTTTCGCTGGCGAGGATTCAGTAAGTACCTCATGGCTGTCGCCACGCCGAACGCATAGAGCACTGCTGCGCCTTGGCCTTAGAATAAACGTCCAGCGCACCCGAATCGACCATAATGCAGCCTGATCGCCTCAACAACCTAGACCTGGTTGCCGCCGTCGTCTTGGCTCTCTTTATGGTGCCATTGGTCCTCGTCACCAGCGGCCCGTTCAGCATAGCAGCGGGAATCACTTTCGCACTCGTTCTCCCTGGGTACACGCTGCTCGCTGCCCTGTTTCCCCGCCGTCAAGACTTGCCGGCACTAGAGCGGTTTGTGCTGAGTCTGGGGTTAAGCCTGGCAGCACTGCCCCTGGTCGGTGTTGTGGTAAGTTTTTCCCCCTGGGGGATACGACTGCTACCCATCGTGCTGTTGATGACACTCGTGATCGTAGTGTCGGCCGGATTCGGGTTCTATCGGCGGCACAGGCTCGCTATCGAGAGCGACTGGACTATTCGGCTACCCTCCTCGAAGCTACTGCTACTCAAGGAATGGCGGGGCCAGAGCCGTCCCGAACAGGCCCAGCAAGCGCTCTTCGTCCTCGCAGGATTGGGCCTTCTGGTCACGCTCCTCTACGTCATGGTCACCCCGAAGATCACTGAAACCTTCACTGAGTTCTATATACTCGGGGACACAGGAAAAATGGATGGTTACCCGGGGCTATTGATTCCCGGTAGAGCGGCCAATGTGACACTCGGATTGATCAACCAAGAACACACTTCAATGGTCTACCGCATCGAGGTGCGCATCGGCGACGAGCCAGTCGCGGCAATAGGCCCGGTTGAGCTGCTGCCCGAACAACGGTGGCAGCGTGAAGTCGAATTCAGACCTACCAGACCAGGAACGCACCAGAGGGTTGACTTCCTCCTCTATAGGGACCAGAGTAACGAGCCTTACCGATCCCTGCACCTCTGGATAGACGTCGGGTAGGTTCATCAACGGCGCACTCTGCCAAACGAAAGGCGACAGCGCTGACACGTTGATCGCGTCCCTGTCTTATGCACAGAAAGCCGTGTATGCTCCCTAGATCGCTCCACAACCGCGCCCGCCTTGTTTGTGCAAAGACCCTGGTGACAAGGTTCGCCGGGATGATAGCGCACTATGAGCTTGCCCTGGTGGCGCTGGCAAGCCCCTTCCTCCTCTTTCCCAATCGCTTGACTGGCTTTGCCTTTGGGCTGCTAGTCATAACATGGCTCAGCAACTTGATTGCCCGAGGCCGGCTCAGCGTCCGTACTCGGCTCGACGTCCCCATCGCGCTGCTATTGTTAATGACGCTAGTGGGCATGTTTGCTTCCATTGACCTCGCCGTCAGCTGGCCGAAGTTCTGGGGCGTGATGCTGGGCATCGCTATCTATCATGGCCTCGTCAACGGGCTAAAGACCGAACAGCAGGTCCTAGTTATGGGCCTCATCCTTCTCATGACTGGGACAGTGGCAGCTCTCTTCAGCCTGTTTGTCACTGATTGGCAGAGCTTTCAGTATTATGACCTCACGTGGATCACAAACCGCATTCCTACACTCCCAACACTAGCACGAGCGCTGCCAACGGGCGGTGTGCCTCGTTGGAGCGAGGCCTTGGGTACTGGAGTTCTCCACCCACGAGAAGTTGGCGGTACCATGGGCATGGTGGTCCCCATAGCGCTGGCCCTATTCCTCTTCGGACGCGGGATGGTGGTAAAAGGCATCGCAGGGCTGGGGTTGCTGACTATGGGTTTCATCGCAGTGCTGGCACAGGCACTTACCGCACTCGCCGGTATTGCGGTCTCTGTCATCGTAATAACACTATGGCGCTTTCGACGGCTCTCCATCGTTGTCTTCCCGATGATGCTCGTGAGCACCGTGATTGGCCGCGAGTTGATTCTGTCCGCGCTCAATCCAGACAACGAGGCAGCCAGCGGCGTTGTAGAGCGCTTCGCGATCTGGTTGTGGGGACTGGAAGCGCTGCGACACGAGCCTCTGACCGGTGTTGGGCTCAACTCCTTTGATTACGTACTGAGCGGAATGTTTCCGCTGGCCCTGTTCCCCGGCGTGGTTCATGCCCACAATGTCTTCCTACAAATCGCTCTCGACGTGGGCATACCCGGGTTGTTGGCATTTCTGTGGCTCTTATTTGCTCTCGCGCAAACCATCCGGGCAGGTCTCCGTCATGCCGAGCAGGTCAACACACGTGTTCTTTTGGTAGGCATAGCCGCTGGAATCATTTCCTACATCACTTTCGGCACGATGGACACCATAACCCTGGGAGCTAAACCAGCCGCCGCGTTTTGGGCGATGCTGGGTTTGGCTGGCGCCTTGACCACCTTAAACAAGCAGTCTGCCTTGATTCCCACCAGGTCGTTCCCAATCGCTTCTAAAGGGATTATATTGAGTGTCGTAGGTCTCGCGTGTGTGGCATTATTGGTGGCCTTTGGTGGAGCTGTGAGCGCCATTGGTTATCTCAATCTTGGTACACTCCAGGCCCACAAAGCATTGGCGCAAGCTCGCATTGGCGAACCGGTACCCGTGGAGCTGATGCAATCGGCCCGGCAGTTCTTGAAGCAGGCGCAGGAAGGCGGCCAAACCACCGTGCACACCTACGAGCTTTTGGCGAGCATCAATGGCTGGCTTGCAGATTGTGCCCAAGCCGTGCACTCTACGCAGCGAAGCGTCCTTGCAGGCGGTGAGCAGGCTGTTGGCAGTCAATCGCTGGTGGCGGGGAATTGGCCGCTGCTAAATTCAAGCGTCAATGCCCCCTACGAACCTTTGAGAAGGACTGCGACCTCCTTTGCGGAGAAACTCCAGGAAAGGCTGAGTCTCCCTAGGACTATGGACATGCAGTTGAACCGTTACCGACTCATGCTAGATGTGGTCGTCACCCGACTGGGATCCTTCTCTACTTGGTGGGAGCCCTATCTCCGCATTGCGATCATCTCCAACGAGCACTACCACAATCCAGAATACGCCCAACAGGTGCTGCAGAAGGGGGTGGAGCGAGCCAGATATAAGGCTCCCCTGGGATGCTATCGGCCGGAGCCATGACCCGCTGTGCCGGCGAACCACCGCAGGGGTTTCTCTCACCCGCAGCACGCTTCCGTTGACGGGTTTCTGCTGCCTGTGCTATAGTAGCCCACAGTAAGCTAGCTACCACTAGAGAAGCAGGGGGAGCGTCTATACCAAGGGATTTCAGGATAAACGAGCAGATCCGAGCGCGGGAGGTCCGTCTCATCGGGGACAACGGCGAGCAGCTCGGCATCATGACGGTGCAGGAAGCCGTCCGTATCGCGCGCGAGCGGAACGCAGACCTAGTGGAGGTCGCGCCCACTGCAGCCCCGCCGGTGTGCCGGCTCTTGGACTATGGCCGCTTCAAGTACGAGCAGGCCAAGAAAGACAAAGAAGCTCGCAAGCACCAGCGCACTGTTGTGGTGCGGGAAATCCGCTTCCGCCCCAAGATCGACGCCCACGATTTCGACTTCAAGGTGCGGCAGGCCCACAAGCATCTGGAAGAGGGCGACAAAGTCAAGGTGTCGGTGCTCTTCCGGGGGCGCGAGATGGCTCATCCGGAGCTAGGGCAGGGGATATTGGAGCGCGTCACGACCATCCTCAAAGAGATCAGCGTGGTGGAGAAGCCGCTGGAGATGGAGGGCAGGAACATGAACGTCATCCTCACCCCCTCCGCCCAAAAGGCTCAGAAAGCGATCGCAGAAAGACAGAGCGTCTAAATGCCCAAGATCAAGACCCACAAAGGTGCAGCCCGCCGCTTTCGGATCACCGGTAGCGGCAAAATTATGCGGATGAAGGGCGGCAGCAGCCACCTGCGTCGGCGCAAAGCCTATCGCGCCAAGTCCCTCTACGATGAGATGCTGGTGGTTCACCCGGCGGATAAGCCGCGTCTACGCCGTCTCATGCCCTACGGCTAGGCGGCCAACCGAACCTATTCTGGAGAAGCGAGACTCTAACGCGTGGCACGAGTAAAACGGGGCGTCACCGCCCGCCAGCGACACAAGAAGGTGCTGGACCTGACCAAGGGGCAGCGCGGCACCAAGCACCGGCTCTACCGCCGGGCCCACGAGGCCATGCTCCAGTCCCTGAGCTACGCCTACCGGGACCGGCGGGATCGCAAGGTGCAGTTCAGACGTCTCTGGATTACCCGGATCAATGCCGCGGCCCGGCTGGCCGGGATGTCGTACAATGCCTTCATGAGTGGCCTGAAGCGGGCGGGCATCGAGGTCAACCGCAAGATGCTGGCCGACCTGGCCGTGCGGGATGCCTCGGCCTTCCAGCAACTGGTACTGGCGGCAAGAACACCACAGTAGGCCCCGGGCCGCGCCGCGCTGTCGACGGTCCTGGGCCAGAGGAAGCGGCTGATGGACGGCGTGACGAACAGCGCGGTGCTCGTGCTCAACGAGAACTACGAGCCCCTGAACGTGTGTACCGCGCGCCGTGCCGTGGTGCTGGTGGACCGGGGGAAAGCCGAAGTGCTGGAGCACAGCGAGGGCCGCGCCATTTACACTCCTTCCCGCCTGATCCTGCTCCCCTCGGTGATCCGTCTCGTCTACCTGGTGCGCCGACCCCGCCCTCAGCGCAAGCTCACCCGCCGCGAGCTCTTTCTGCGAGACCGCCACACCTGCCAGTACTGCGGGCGGGAGACCAAAGAGTTGACCATCGACCACGTGATCCCCCGCCATCGGGGTGGCAAGCACGTGTGGGAGAACCTGGTGAGCGCCTGCAAGCCCTGCAACCATCGCAAGGCTGCCCGCACTCCGGAGGAGGCCCGCATGCGCCTCCTGAAAAAGCCGGAGGCGCCCCGCACCTCGGGCTACTACGTGGTGTACCAGTACATCCAGGTGCGAGACGAGTGGCGCAAATTCATCCCAGAGTGGGAGTTGGCGCAACTGCTGGCGTAGCCGCGGCAACAGCCATGTAAAGGGGCGCCAGTACGCTGGCGCCCCTATTTTTCGTACTGTGGCGTCCCGCGCGCGAGTGCAGAACAACAAGTCCAAGACCTGGGGAAAGTACGCCGCTCATGGTGAGCCCTTCGGCAGGCTCAGGACAGGCTTGTCGAACCAGAGCGGCGCTCACCCTTCGACAAGGCTCAGGGTGAGCGGATTTATATACAGCACCCTCCCCTATGCCCCGTTGTCGTTGTAACGGGGGTAGGAGCCAAAGATCTTCAGGCGCTGGGGGTCTGTCAGCGCCGCGATCTCCTCCAGCGCGCTCTTAACGGGCGGGTCCAGCCGGTGGCCCTCCAGGTCTGCCAGGAAGATGTACTTCCCCAGGCTTTCCCTGGAAGGCCGAGACTCGATCTTGGCCAGGTTGATCCCCCGGCTGGAAAAGGCCTGGAGCACCCGCACCAGGATCCCCGGCTTATCCTCGGTAAACGCAAAACAGAGGGAGGTCTTGTCTCGCCCGGTGGGCTCGTGATCAGTGGGGGCCAGCACCACGAAACGGGTGACGTTGGTGGAGCCGTCCTGGATGCCTCTGGCCATGACCTCCGCGCCATAGATCTCGGCGGCCCGCAAGGTGCTGATGGCCGCCGCCTTCCCTCGCTCCAGCATCAGCTCCACCGCCGCGGCAGTGCTCATGGCTGCCACGGGCTGGGCCTTGGGGAAGCACCGCTCGATGAAGCGGCGGCACTGCCCCAGCGCCTGGGGGTGGGAGAAGATGACCTCCACCTCTGCCACGTCGGTGCCGGGCTTCACCAGCAGGCAGTGCACGATGGGCAGCACGATCTCGTAGTAGATGGCCAGTTGGGACTCGTGGATCAGCAGGTCCAGGGTCTCGGTGACCGCGCCCTCCAAACTGTTCTCGATGGCCACCACGCCCTCGCCAGCCATGCCGCTGGCCACCGCCTGGGCCACGGCGGCGTGGCTGGGGAAATGGAGCAACTGGGCGTCGGGCGCGTAGCGCAGTGCCGCCTCTTCGCCGAAGGTCCCCGGAGGCCCCAGGTACGCGACACGCTTGGGATGATGCTGGCTCATAACCGCGGCCACCGGCTAGCTGCCCGTGAACTGCGCCCGCAACGCGTCCTCGGTCTCCGTTCTAGTGACCGCCACTACCTCGTCTTCGTCCTCCAGCACCGTATCCCCGTTGGGCACCAGCACTCCCTGACGCTTACTGATGATCAGCGGCACGACGCTGCTGGCAGGGAGCTTCAGGTCTCGCAGCCGCTTGCCCACCGAGGCGGATCCCCGGGTGAGCTTGATATCCACCAACTCCAGGCCGTACTGGCGCAGGTCCAGCAGATGGAGCAGGGGGTGGGACGGCAGCTCCGACTGGATCCGCTCCATGATGACCTGCGTACTGCTCACGGTCTCGCCTATGCCCAGCTTCCGAAAGATCAACTCGTTCTTGGGGTTATTGATGCGGGCGATGGTCCGGGGTACGTTGAACTTGAGCTTGGCCACCTGGCACACCACCAAGTTGTCTTCGTCGTCGCCGGTGACGGCCACCATCACATCGGCCCTGGCGGCGCCGGCATCGGCCAGCGTGGCTGCCTCGCAGCCATCCCCATGGACCACCACGCTTCCCAGCTCATCGGCAATGGCCTCGCACTTCTTCGAGTCTCGCTCCAGCACCAGGATCTCGTGGCCCTCCGCCACCAGCGCCTTGGCCAGATGAAAACCGACTTTGCCACCGCCCACAACGATGATATACACAGCATCCGCCTCTATCGCTCTAGCGCGTCTTTCAAGAGCCTGCTGATGACCGTGGTGGGGCTGATGGTCTCCAGCCCCATGCTATGGTAGAGCTCCTCCCGAATGGGATCATAGATCCGGCAGACCACCTTGGGCACGTTGAAGATATGCCGCGCGATCTGCGCCGCCATGAAGTTCCGGTTGTCGCCCTGGGTCACCGCGGCAAAGGCGTCCACCCGCTCGATGCCTGCCCGCTTGAGCACGTCCTGATCGATGCCATTGCCCACCACCGAGGCGCCGTGGAAGTCGGAGGGCAGCCGCCGGAACTGGCCAGCATCCAGGTCCAGGATCACCACCTCGTGGCTTTCCCGGTCCAACATGGTGGCCAGGGCCGCGCCGACGCGCCCGCAGCCCATGATCATCACCCGCATGCCTTGGCCTTGCCTACCCCTGGTGCTCCGGCTCCCTGCAGACCCACACTGCGCAGGGTGCGTTCTTCAACACGTAGGGCACAGTATCGCCCAGGGTATGCTCCCCGAAGCGGCGTTTGTACGGTAGCCCCATGACGATCAAGTCTACTCCCCGCTCGCACGCCTCGTCCACAATGGCGGCCCCCACCTCCCGCGCCTGAAGCAGCTCCGTCTCCACCGAGTAATCCAACCCCTCTGCCGTCTGTTCTGCGCGCAGCAGGACATCCTCACCTTTCTGCACCTCAGGGGGAAGATCCGCATCCAGAGGAAGCGTTCTACGGACCTCGATGACGAAGATGGCATAGACCTTGGCCTTGGACCTGCGGGCCATCTCGCAAGCGAGGTTCAGGGCTGCGGCGTCGGTCGTCTCACCGCTCACGGGCACCAACACCCGTGCCAGGACTTTCCCGACAGTTCGCTCGGCCATGGTCTACCTGCCCCTGGGGATCAACCGGTCGGAGGGACACTCCAGGCTTAGGGAGCGTCGCTCGCAGGCCAATTATAGTGAACGCTGTCACAAAACTGCAAGAACCGGCGGGCCTCCTCACCCTCGGGCGCCAGCTCCAGCGCCAGGGTGGTAGTGGTCGCTTCAGTCACCTGGAAGGGTTCGCAAACCCGTAAACCGCCTACCCACGCAACGCGGTCTCCCGCCTCGATGAGGGGTACCGCATCGCGGCTGCTCCGTGGCACCCGACCGTCCACCAGCAGGTCCTGCAGCTTCTTGCTCCCGCCCAGGCCCAGAGGGTGCACCCGGTCACCAGGACGACGGCCCCGTACCAGGAGGCGCTGCCCCGTCTGACGGTAGTCCAGATGGGCCTGCAGCGGGTTTCCGGGACGTGGCAGCACGGCGCCCTCACACAGCCGCGCAGTGATGACCCACCCGCTCCAGCGCGTCTGGCCGGGCACGGCCAGGGGCACGGGCGCCGCGGGCACGCCGCAGGAACCGGCAATCACCCTCCGGCGGAGCTCGATGACGCCCCCGGCTCGCTCTGCCAGGACGCCCTGGCCAAGGTGCAGCGCCCTGCCCCTGGGGCCCACCACTAGCCCCAGCAGCGCGTCGAGATGCACAGCTTCCAGCCCCCGGGCGCCAGGCACCAGCCGCCCATAGGCTTCCTGCAGCACCCGCTTGGCCAGCGGCGGCGGCAGGGCGCGCATCTGGGCAACCCTTAGCGCCACGCCATTAGGGCGGTGTCCTGAGCCTGCGGTGTCCTGAGCTTGTCGAAGGGTCGAAGGGCGCTCCTCGCCCACGTCGGGCCAGACCGCCGCGACAGCCCTCCGCCAGTATCGCTCCTCCTCCTGCGCGTGCTGGGCCAGCCGCAGGAGCGCCTGGTCTACACCCGGATTGATCTTCCTGAGCTGGGGGAGTGTCTCCAACCGCAGGCGGTTGCGGCTGAGGTGCGCCGAGAGGTTGGAGATATCAGTGCGGAAGTGGAGTCCATGGGCGCTGCAGTAGGCCTCGGTCTCGCTCCGGCGCGCGGTCAGCAGCGGACGGATCACCCTCAGCCGCTGGCCTGATGCGGGGTCCTGCCACACACCCACGCTATCCATGCCCCCCAGCCCTTGGAGCCCGGAGCCCCGAATGAGGTGCAAGAGCACCGTCTCCACCTGATCGTCGGCGGTGTGGCCCACCGCAACAGTGGAAGCTCCACAGCCCTGCGCAGCCTGCGCGAAGAACGCGTAGCGCACCTCTCGCGCCGCCTCCTCCACGGATGAGACGGAGGCATGGCTTTCCAGATACCCGGTGACGTCTCGCCGTTCCACCACGCAGGGTACAGCAAGCTCTTGACAGAGCGCCCGCACGAAGGCGGCGTCGGCCGCTCCCTGCTCGCCCCTAAGCCCGTGGTTCAGGTGGGCAACCACCAGCCTGATGCTCAGCTCGGGCGCCAGGCGCCATAGCACGTGCAGCAGGCACACGGAGTCCTGGCCCCCAGAGACCCCTACCAGAAGCGGCGCGGCGTGGTCCAGAGGAGAAAGCTGCCTCAGCGCCTCCTTGGTATGCTGAAGCATAGAACGATCAGAGAAAGTCTCGCGGGGCATGGACGCAACGACTACCAGGTGTCAGCGGGCAGTCAGCCAGGACCACAGCCGCTGCCAGAAGGGCGCGGTCTCCGCCTCCTCCTGAGACTGGGTGGCGGCTTCCTGCTCCCGGCCTTCGGCGGGTTGACGGTTGCTGAGGACGATGACCGCGGTCTCGCCGGGCTTGACCAGGTTCAGCTCCTCCCGGGCCACCTTCTCGATGTCGGTGTCCGTCAACAAGCGGTCTCGCTGCGCGGAGAGCTGGCGGTTTCGCAGCTCCAGCACCATCACCTCGCCTTGGAGGCGCACCTCTTCCTGCTTGAGCTGGTAGACCTGAAAGGTCCTCTGCCCTAGCGCAACGGTGAAATAGAGGCTGACAAGAACGCTGACCAGCACCGTAAGGGCTTGGCCGGTAAAGCTAATAGCGATTCTGGACATGGGCGTTCCTCTCGACACGTTACCGCTATTAACTGTGGCAGCTAGGGCCTGTTACTGCCCTGATGATGGCAGATGTCGTTGAAGCGGAGCAAGGTGGATCGCTCCGGGCCCACCTCCAGGACGCTCAGGGAGCCGGTGGCCTGGCGCAACCGGCGGAAGGCGCTGAGCTGCACCCCCACGGCGCGGCAGATAATGGCCAGATTGGCCAGGTTATGGCCTATGATCGCGACGGTCTGCTCCGGGTGGCGGGCGCAGATCCCCCACACCGCGGCCCAGGCCCGCTCCTGCACCTGCTCCATGGACTCACCTCCGGGGAGCCGCACCGAGGTGTCCCCGGCGTTCCAACGCCGCAGCACCTCCCCATGACGCCGGCGCATCTCTTCTGGCACCAGGCCCTCCAGCTCTCCCTGGTCCAGCTCCTTCAGGTCCTGCTGGGTCTCCACCGGGAGCCCGTGCGACGCCGCAACCATCTGGGCGGTCTCCAGCGCGCGCTTCAGGGGGCTAGAGTAGACGGCGCGCAGCGGCGCATCCTGGAGCGCCTGCGCCAGGGCTGCGGCCTGGCGTCGCCCCACCTCGTTCAGCTCCACGTCGGTGTGGCCCTGGGCACGGTGCTCCGCGTTCCAGTCGGTCTCGCCGTGGCGGATCAGGTAGACTCGAGTACTCATGAAGCAGCCTACTTCGAGAGTGCTTAATGACTCCGCACTGCCGGCTGAGGCCTGCAGCATAGCCGCTCAGAAAGCCTCAGGCTTGAGCCTGAGGTGGCAGGTTGATAAACACCCTCCTACTACACGGCGCTTTTGATCATCATAGCACGCTCGCCAGGGTGCAGGAAGGATGATCATGCCAGCTACGCAGCCTGGGCTCCAGCGCGTCCCGAACGGCAGCCCAGGAGGTTGAAGGCGATGGCGGTGCTGCTGATGGCCAGAGCAAGGGCCGGCGGTCTTCCCTGCGCCCGCCGGCCCAAGTAGGACATGCGCCCCTGGACGCTGTGCAGCTATGTGATGGCAGATTCGTCGTGGGAAGCGCTGTGAGGGGCTAACTCCCCCGCAACCGCGGGTCCAAAACGTCCCGTAGGGCGTCGCCAAAGAGGTTGAACCCGTACACCGCCAGGGATAGGGCCAGCCCGGGCCAGATGGCCATCCACGGCGCCACGGCGTAATAGTTCCTGGCCGGTCCCGAGAGCATCCCGCCCCAGGAAGGCGCCGGCGCTGGGACGCCCAGTCCCAGGAAGCTGAGGGATGCTTCGATGAGGATAGCGGCGCCCAGGCCGGCCGAAACGATGATCAACCAGGGCGCGACACACTGGGGCAGGATGTGCCTAAACATGATCCGCGTGTTGCTGGCCCCCAGCGCCCGCGCCGCCAGAACGAAATCCGCCTCCTTGACCGAAAGCGCCTGAGAGCGCACGATCCGGTTTGCTCGGGGTATCTGAGTAATGGCGATGGCAATGATGATGTTGGTCAACGATTGGCCCAGAGAGGCGGTAACCGCCAGGGCCAGGATCAGGGTGGGGATGGACATCAGGGCGTCCAACAGGCGCTGCATCAGCTGGTCCACCCTGCCGCCGTACCACGCGCTGATGATCCCCAGGATACCGCCCGATCCCGAGCCGAAGGCCACCGACGCGAAGCCCACCTGGAGCGAGATCTGGGCGCCCATCACGATCCGGGACCACAGGTCCCTCCCCATCTCGTCGGTGCCCAGCCAATGGCTGGCGCTGGGTGGGATCAACTTCACCGGGAGGTCCCACGCCAGCGGGTCGTAAAAAGTGATCCAGGGCGCCGTGACGGCCATCATCCCCAGCGCCAAGATGATAGCGGCGCCCATGGCCCCCAGAGGTTTCCTAACAACGAATCTGGTGACCGCGCCCCACGGACGCCAAGGCCCCCCTCTTCGCGCCCTTACGACTACGGCGCCCAGTCTTGCCTCCCGTTGCGCTGCCATTCGTATTACCCTCCACGGGAATCCTCTCGGTTAATGGTACCGTATGCGCGGATCCAGCCAGCCGTAGGTGAGGTCCGTCAGCAGGTTAATCAGCACCACCGCTGCGGAGAAAACCAGAACCAGGGACTGCACCACCGGGTAGTCCCGCTGCTGCATGCCCTCCACCAGGAAGTTGCCCATCCCGGGCAGGGAGAAGACCCGCTCGATGACCACCGAGCCCCCAAGGCCAAGGGCTAGGGTGATGCCGATGACGGTGATCACCGGGATCAGGGCGTTCTTCAGTGCATGGCGAACGATGACCACAAACTCCTCCAGACCCTTCGCGTGAGCGGTCCTGATGTAGTCCTGGCGCAGCACCTCCAGCATGGTGGACCGCATCATCCTGGAC
>JACPQN010000050.1 GCA_016190485.1 Chloroflexota bacterium | reverse complement strand
TACGCCACCATCACCCTCCAGAACTACTTCCGCCTCTACCACAAGCTGGCGGGCATGACCGGCACCGCGGTCACCGAGGCAGAGGAGTTCCACAAGATCTACAAGCTGGAAGTGGTGGTGATCCCCACCCACCGTCCCATGATCCGGCAGGACCATACCGACCTGGTGTACAAGAGCCAGGGAGCCAAGTTCCGGGCGGCGGTGGAGGAGGTGAAAGACCTCCATGCCGAAGGTCGCCCCGTTCTGGTGGGCACCGTGTCCATCGAGAAGTCGGAGCACCTCAGCGAGCTGCTGCGGCGGGAGGGCATCCCCCACCAGGTGCTCAACGCCAAGCTCCACGAGCGGGAGGCCAACATCGTGGCCCAGGCCGGCCGCTCCGGCGCGGTCACCATCGCCACCAACATGGCTGGCCGGGGCACCGACATCCTCCTGGGGGGCAACCCGGACGGCCTAGCCCTGGAGGAAGCGCTGCGCCGCCACATCGACCCGGAGGCCCAGCCCGAGGCGTACCAGGCCATCCTGGCGGACACCAGGGGCCAGTGCCAGGAGGATCACCAGAAGGTGGTGGCCCTGGGCGGCCTGCACATCCTGGGCACCGAGCGCCACGAGGCTCGCCGCATCGACAACCAGCTCCGGGGCCGCACCGGCCGCCAGGGCGACCCCGGCTCCTCCCGCGTCTCCGTGTCCCTGGAAGACGACATCCTCCGCCGCTTCGGTGGCGACCGCCTGAAGCAGTTCATGGAGTGGGCAGGACAGGAAGACGACGTGCCCTTCGAGTTCGGACTGCTCAGCAAGTCCATCGAGAACGCCCAGACCAAGGTGGAAGCCTATAACTTCGACATCCGCAAGCACCTGGTCGAGTACGACGACGTGATGAACACCCAGCGGGCCACCATCTATGGCGAGCGCCGCAAGATCCTGGAGGGGGCCGACCTCAAGGCCAACGTGCAGGAGATGCTGCATGACGAGCTCTCCCGTCTGGTGGAGATCCACCTCCAGGGACGCAACAGTGAAGACTGGGACGTGGAGGGCCTCTTTGCCGAGCTGGCTACGGTGCTGCCACCCTCCCGGGAGCTGACGGAGGAGCGCCTCCGGGCCATGACCCGGCGGGAGGCAGAGCAGGCCCTCATCGAGCACGCCGACGCCGTCTACGAGACGAGGGAGGCGGAGCTGGGGCCGGTCCAGATGCGGGTGCTGGAGCGTCTGGTGCTGCTCCGCACCATCGACTCCCTCTGGGTGGAGCACCTGACGGCCATGGAGAGCATGCGCCAGGGGATTGGCCTCCAGGCCTACGCGCAGACCGACCCGCTGGTGGCCTACAAGCGGGAGGCCTTCCGCATGTACGAGCAGTTGCGAGAGGACATCCAGCGTAATATCGCCCACACCATCCTGCGGGTGAACCTGGTACGAGAGCCGGCCCCGCCGCCCATGGTGCGCAACGTGCGCACCAGTCGGGGAGAGGAGAACGGGAGCGGAACCGCGGCTCCCGCCCCTGGCACGGCGGGGCGACAGCCCGTGCCCGCGGGACGCAAGCCGGGCCGCAACGATCCCTGCTGGTGCGGCAGCGGCAAGAAGTACAAGCGCTGCCACGGGGCGTAGCCGCGCAGGACAGGGACGTGGTGGAGCGCGCCGAACCGTACCTGGGCCGGGAGTTCATCCAGAAGCTGGGGATCAAGCCGGGCCACTCCGTGGCGGCCCTCAACGCGCCCCCCTTTCTCCGAGGCCTGCTGCGTACTCTCATGCCGCCGGAGGTGCGGTACCAGACGGACCTGGCAGCGGGGGACCGCCCAGACGTGGTGCTCTTCTGGCCCGACGACGGCATCAACCTCGCCTCTGCCTTCGCGGACCTGCGCCAGCGCATCCCGCCCGACGGCGCGGTGTGGGCCGTGATCCCCAAGCGGCCGGTGGCGGATAAGCGGGGCCCCAGGGTCTACTTTGACCAGATGCTGGCCGCGGCGCTGCCCACGGGCCTGGTGGACAACAAGACCCTCACCTTCTCCCAGGACGAGTACGGCATCCGCTTCGTCATCCGCCGGGAGCTGCGCAAGATCAAGCCCTGGGAGGCCGATCCCGTTGGCGCTCCATCCTAGTGTCCTGTCTGCGAAGTTCGTTGACAAACTCCGGACTGATAGTCATTGCGAGCCCGACGAAGGAGGGCGTGGCAATCTGGAGGCGGGAAGCTAAGCGATGCCTCCACCCAGATTGCTTAGCTTGTCCTGAGCCTGTCCTGAGCAACAACGTCGAAGGGCTGGCCGAAGGGTCACCTCCGGCTCCTCGCAATGACATTCGTGGCGTTCTTTGGAGACACCATAGTAGCCCGCTAAGGGCTTGAACAGGAGGGGAGCATGACCACCGCTGCGTCCAAGGAAGAGCTGATCGGGGCGCTGGAGCGCTCGGTGAGCGAGGTGCTGGCGTATTACGATGGCCCTGGCCAGGCCACCAAGGCCCGCATCGACCGCTGGGGCGCGTGGGACGTGCTGGCCCACTTTCTCTACTGGCACTACGCCACCACCTGGGGCATCCAGTCCGCGGCGGTGGGCGGCCCACCCTGGAAGCTCTCCGGCTCCGCCGACCAGATCAACGAGGCGTGCCTGCCCATGCACCAGGGTGAGAGCTTCGAGCAGCTCTTGGGCCAGCTCCGCCGGGCCCAGGAGCGGCTGCTGCGGGCCGCCCGCAGCGCGCCCAGCCTGCAAGCGCCCGCCTTCGCGCGCCCCGATGGCGGCGCCGTCACCATCGGCCAGCGGCTGGAGACCATCGCCCGCCACTGGGCCGGCCACCTCCAGGCGCTGAAGGAGGCAAGCTGACGTTCATTGGACATCGGGACGCTACGGCAGGCTATCACATCTGGTGCCAAGGCGCTTCGTATCACGTCACACGCCCAGATTGAAGCCTTCAAGGACGGCTTATCGCTGGCCGACTTGCGAAAGGCCTTGGAAACAGGCAGAGTGATAGAAGCGTACCCAGAAGGAACGAGGGCATTACTCTATGCCCTGGTCCAAGCAACGATCCCTGTCCATCTAGTCGTCGAGGATGCTGGTGAGGAAGTTGTGATCGTTACTGTCTACGTGCCAGATGAGCGTGACTGGATAGGATTTACCCGCAGGCGGAGAAGACCAGGGAGACAGTGATGGACAAGTGCTCGGTCTGCGGTCATCCGATGCAGGAAAAAGGCTACGCCACGCAGGTCTACCGGCGTGAAGGAGTAGTCGTGACGGTAGCTGGTATCCCTGCGGTTCGAGTATGCTCGTGCTGCCAAAATGCCGTGCTCGACTGGGAGATTGCGCAGCAAGTGGAAGATCTGGTGAAGCCGTTTTTTGCAAAGAGAGAGCCTCGCCTCTTGCCAGCGCCCGTGGTGACCATTGTCTTTCCTTCCCTGGAAGAAGCAGGCGTGTAAATTCGAGTGTCATGGTGCCCATGGACAACCCGGCCGTCGCCCAGGTCTTCGAGAACATCGGCAAGCTGCTGGAGGTCCAGGGCGATAGCCCCTTCAAGATCCGCGCCTACCAGCGGGTGGCCCGGGAGATCGACCACCTGCCGGGGGACATCAACACCCTGGCGGCCCAGGACAAGCTGCGCACCATCCCCGGCGTGGGCGAGGAGATCGAGAAGAAGATCCGGGAGCTCCTGGCCACCGGGCGTCTTAACTTCTACCAACGGCTGCTCCAGGAGCTGCCCGGGGGCCTGGTGGAGATGATGGAAGTGCCCGGCCTCGGGCCCAAGATGGCCGCCCGCATGTGGAAGGAGCTGGGCGTCACCACCCTCCCGGAGCTTGAGGCCGCGCTGCAGGACGGCCGTGTGGCGGCCCTCCCCCGCATGGGCGCCAAGACCGCCGAGAACCTGCTGCACCAACTGGAGGCCCTCCGTGGCCGCAAGGCCGAGCGGGTACCCCTGGGCGAGGCCCGCCCGGTGGCCGAGGCCATCGTCGCAGCCCTCTCCCGGGCGTCGGGCGCCCGCAACGTCACGGCAGCCGGCAGCATCCGGCGCTGGCGGGATACCGTGGGCGATATCGACATCCTGGCCACCGCCGACGACCCGCAGTCCGTCACCGACGCCTTCGTCGGCCTGCCGGAGGTGGCGGAGGTGCTCTCCCACGGCCCCCAGCGGGCCAGCATCCGCCTCAAGAGCGGCCTCCAGGTCGATCTCCTGCTCAAGCCCCACGCCTCCTACGCGTCGCTGCTCCAGCATTTCACCGGCAGCAGAGAGCACAACATCCTGCTGCGGGAGCGGGCCCAGCATATGGGCTTGAGCATGGGCGAGTACGGCCTCACGGAGGCTGCCACGGGCAAGCTGGAGACCTTCCTCACCGAAGAAGCCCTGTACCAGCGGCTGGGACTCCAGTACATCCCCCCGGAGCTGCGGGAAGGGGGCGACGAGGTGCTGCGGGCGGAGTGTGGCCGCATCCCCCGCCTGGTGGAGCTGCCCGACCTGAGGGGCGACCTGCACGCCCACACCGAGTGGTCCGACGGCCACACCACTATCGAGGCCATGGCCGAGGCCGCGCGCGCCCGGGGCTACCAGTATCTGGCCATCACCGACCACTCCGCGGGCCTGGGCATCGCCCGAGGGCTGGCCCCGGAGCGGCTGCGGGAGCAGCTCAAGATCATCCGGGAGCTAAACCAGTCCTACGCCGGGAGCTTTCGCATCCTGACCGGCAGCGAAGTAGACATCCGTGCCGACGGCACGCTGGACTTCCCCGACGACCTCCTGGCGGAGCTGGACGTGGTGGTGGCCTCGGTCCACTCCGCCATGGGCCAGGACCTGGTGAAGATGACAGACCGGGTGCTTCGGGCCATGGCCAACCCCCACATGGACATCTTTGGCCACCCTACCACCCGCCTCATCGGGCAGCGAGACCCCATCCAGCTAGATATAGAGGCGGTCTTCCAGGCCGCGCTGGCGACCCACACGGCGCTAGAGGTCAACGCCTCACCCAGCCGGCTGGACCTGAAAGACGCCCACGTGCGCCGGGCGGTGGAGCTGGGTATTCCCCTGGCCATCTCCACCGACGCCCACCATCCCGACCAGCTTGCCCAGATGCCCTACGGCGTGGCCACAGCCCGCCGGGGCTGGGCAGAGCCGTCCCACGTGCTGAACACCGGGCCGCTCCAGGAGTTGCTGGCCTTCCTGGGCCGCGCATAGCACGCTCATGTCCACGCCCTTCCGCGCCACCCTCGCCACAGACGGCCATCAGGCGGAAGCCCTGCAGGGCGACGCGGAGGCCCTCCGTTTCCTGCGGGAGCTGATCGCCCAGGGTGACCACTGGTTCAGCGCGCTGCTCCAAGCCATCGCCCTCTGGCGATCACCGGAGGAGGAGTATGGAGGCCGCCACTTCCGCTACCTGGTGGGGGGTGAGGCCTTCGACTGGCTGCTGCTCGCGGAGCGGCTCTGCGAGGAGCTGGGAGACCTGGCCCCCCAGGCGGACCGGGAAGCGCTCCTCTTCTTCGGCCAGTTCCCCATAGACGTGAGCCCCTGGGAGTTCCAGCGGCTCATTGGGCGGAGCAAGTTCCGGGCGTACCTCAACTACTGGTACGGCGTGCTGGTGGAGGAGGCCCTGCTTCTCGCGGTGGAAGAGCGCTTGGCCAAGGAGCGCCACGCCGTGGGCTACGCCAGCGCGGTGGTGGACGGCGATCCCGTCTACCTGTGGGTGTACGGCGCCGGGCTGCAGGAGCTGGTGCAGGAGTTCCGCTGTGATCATGACCTGCCGCCGGGAGACGCCTTCACTCTGGCGGAGCAGCGGGAGTTCACCTACTGGTGCTTCAAGTACCGGCTGCAACACCGGGACCCGGCTAAAGTGGCCAGCGACACCCGCCTGGGCCTGGAGCGCCTGCAACGCCTGCGCTACCAGCGGCGTCTGGGTGGGCCTGCGCCCGCTGACCTCTTCAGAGATTGATCCTAAGCCCTCCGGGACCACCAGCGGATGCTGCCAGGCCCTCCAGCCGGCCCTGAGCGCGCCGCGTTTCCACCAACAGCAGCACGAGGAGCACCATGGGGAAGGTGACGGCCAGCAGCCCCAGCCGGTCCCAGAGCCCCTGCGCCCGGATGAGGAGCGGCAGGCTGATGGCGTAGGGGATCGCGGCCAACCAGGGCCGCCGGGCCGCCAACCACGCCCAGGGGATGGCCAGCAGCACTACGTAGCTCTGGCTCAGCATGTAGGGGCTTACGATGGCGTTGGCCGTCACCGCCAGGCCAAGGCGCTGGAGGGAGAGTCCCTGTCGCCACACCCGGGCAAACACCAGCCCGCTCAGGATCAGGCTCACCGCCACCATGGCCGCGGCCGGCACGCCGATCACTTGCATCGCGCCATAGGTGCTGGTCACCAGGTACGGATGCGGCGGTTGCGCAACGTAGCTCTGCCACCACCGGAGCGGCCAGTCCCAGCCGAAGGTCAGCAGCGACGCCAGGAAGACGCCCCCGGGCAGCGCCGCCGCGCGGGCTAGCCGCCGCGCCGGCCAGCCGCGGCTCCCCAGCAGGAGCGCAGGCAGCGTGATCACCGCATCCTGGGGGCGTATGGGGGTCAGCAGCAGTCCCGCCCCCAGAAGCCAGGGGGACCGCCGCCGGATGGCCAGGTAGCCGAGGTAGATACCCAGCAGGGACCACGCGTCCAGCGTCCCCACAAACAGCAGCTCCAGGCTGTAGGGACAGACCGTGGCCAGCAGCGCGATGAGCCACGGGCGCGCCGCTCCTGCTTCCCTGGCCACGGCGTAGGCGATGCTCCCCACGATAGCGGCGGAGACCAGGGTGAGCCCGGCCATCCCCCAGCGGATATCCAGCAGCGCCAGGGGCGTGAGCATCCACAGGGCCCAGGGCGGGCTGAAGAACTGGCGACTGGCCTCGTCGTAGAGACGGGTCTGGCCCGCCAGCCACAGGCGGGGGAGGGGCCAGTACCAGTGGTAGTAGTCGAAGCCCACGGGGAGCAGTTGCGCCAGCAGATAGCCCGCCAGGGCAATGGCCAGCACGAGCGCCAGCCCTGCCCCGAGACGCTTAGCGCCCACGGCCCTCGGCCTCCACGGCAAGGCGGTCCTCCAGCACCAGGAGGCCCAGCAGCACAATAGGGAAGGTGGCGTCCAGGATCGCCAGGCGCTCCCAGAACAGCGGTGTGGCTATGGTGGGCAGGCTGATGAGGTAGGCCGCCGCGGCCAGCCGGGGACGCCGCACCGCTAGCCCGGCCCAGGGGATGGCTAGCAGCACCACGTAGCTGACGCTGCGCATGTAGGGGGACACCGCGGCGTTGGCCGCCAGCAGTAGCTCCAGGGTGGAGCGGTCCAGGCCGCGCCGCCACACCCGCGCCAGCATCACTGCCGCCAGGGCCAGCGCCAGGGGCGCCGGCGCCCACCGAGGCAGGCCCAGGATCTCCGCCACGCCGTAGGCGCTGGTGATCTGGCTCGGCGATGGTGGCAACACCATGAAGCTCGCCACCCACCGCAGGGGCCAGTCTGGGCCAAAGATGAGGAGCGAGGCCAGCATGACGCCCAGCGGCGGCACGGCCAGCTTCGCCAACAGCCCAGGGGACCAGTGGCGCACCGCCAGCACAAAGGCCGGCAAGGTCAATAGGACGTTCTGCGGGCGCACCGCGGCCAGCAGCAGCCCGGCGCCCAGGAGCCAGGGGCGGCGGCCCCGAATGCTCCGATAGGAGACGAAGACCCCCAGCAACGAGAAGGCGTCCGGCGTGCCCAGGAACAGCATGGCCAGGGAGAAGGGGCACACGGCCACCAGGAAGGTGACGAGCCAGGGCCTGCGACTGCCCAGCTCTCGGG
>JACPQN010000052.1 GCA_016190485.1 Chloroflexota bacterium | reverse complement strand
GGCGACGGTCACCCCAGATTCCCTTCGACCATGCTCAGGGCATGCTTCGCTGCCGCTCAGAATCGTCCATGCCGCTTGCGAGCGGCGCCACAACCAATGAAAACCCATGTGCCAGGTTTCCCCCTCCCTCCTTCGGCAGGCTCAGGACGGCGTCTAACTCCCTCCCACCAGGGAGGGAGGACAAGGAAGCCCCCTCTCCCTTGATGCCTGTCCTGAGCGAAGTCGAAGGGGGAGAGGGGTGGGGTGAGGGTGCACCACCATTTTCAGAGCAATGACATTTTGAAGCGAATCTCTAACTCAGGACACTAGCGTATTCCAAACAAAAAGGAGCGACGCCGTCGCTCCTGCATCTGGGCACCGGGCCTGTCTAGCCCAGGATAGGTAGCGGCTCTTTCTCTCCGTCCCTGAGGGCCGATTGCTCTTCTGGGGAGCAGTAGTGGCGGCCCCAGGTGGCGATGCTGCTGATGACGGGGCCCAGGGCCTTCCCCTTCTCGGTGAGGGTGTACTCGGCCCGGGGAGGATGCTGGCAGTAGATGTCCCTGATCACGATTCCCTGGGTCTCCAGCAGCCGGAGGCGGTCGGCCAGGAGGTTCAGGGGTATCCCCTCCAGGGACTCCGCGAACTCCTTGAACCTGGTCTTGCCTAGCAGGAGGTCCCGTACCAGGAGCAGGGTCCAGCGATCTCCCAGCAGGTCCAGGGTCTTGGCTATGGGGCACCGGAGGCCGTAGCTCTTGCCCATTGCTCAAACTCTCGCGTTTCTTACTGCGTAATCCTTCTGCTGCTCAACGGCCGTTCCTTCAGAATATAAACTCATTCTGCGCGCAAAACAAGCCCTACCTTCGCTGCCATCCGGTCACGCCGCCGGCGACCGTTGCGTCGGATAGGCAAGCAGCGTCTCACGGACGCTGTCGAAATCCGCAGCGCTCCTCGTCGTCAGCTCCCGAAGGAAGCCCTCCCGATGGACCGTTTCCTCCTGGAGGCTCGGAGCATCCCTTTCTGCCCAGCGTGCCAGGTCTTCCCAGGTCTCGGGGGAAGAGAAGAGGTGCCAGCGGTCCTGGCTCGGCTCCCACACCGCCAGGCTCTTGAGGCCCAGGCCGCCGGGGCCGCGGGCCGCGGGCTGGAGCCAGTAGAGCGCTGTGACCCGGCGCGCCACGCCCGTTGCTGTCTGGAAAGCGGCCTGCATGACCAGGAGCTGGAGACTGCGGGCAAGATCGCTCCGGGGCACCGCTACCGGCGGTTCTTCAAGCTGCTGGATCACCTCCTCCACCGACTCGGCATGCATGGTCCCGGCCACGGCGTAGCCCTCTGTCGTCAGGCGCAGCACCCGCGCGGCCTTCTGGCCCCAGAGGTACCAGGGGGTGTGGTCGCTGAACTCGTTCACCATGATGTAGGTACGTCGCGGTCCGGTCTGCTCCAGGAAAGCAAAGTCCTCTCTGGGCCCGCGGGTGAAGACCAGCTCCGTGTCGGCCGGGAACAGGCCTGTGAGTGCGCTCAGCGTCGTCGTCTTGCCGGCGCCCTGGTAGTGGCCGCCCACCACCAGGAAAGAGGCGCGCCGAACGAGGAGGGCCCAGAGCAGCGCCGCCACCTGGGGGCTGAGCAGGCCACCCTGGAGCAGATGGACGAGGGAGAAGGCCGGGGTGCGAGGCTCGCCTCCACCGCCGCCCCACCAGAAAGCGGGGAACTGCAAGCCCACGGGGCTAGGAGACCTTGCGCTTTCGATGCCCCAGGTAGTCCACAAGGACGTACTCGCCCAGCTTATCCGGCGAGGTGTAGAAGACTCGCCCGTTGTTCAGCTTGGCCATCTGGCCCACGAACTCCATGAGGTAGTAGCTCTGCTCCAGCATGAAGGTGTTGATGGTGATGCCTTCCCGGGTGCAGCGCATGACCTCCCGCAAGGTGGTCTGGATGGTGCGGTGAGTGGGCGGGTAGGCGAAGTAGGCGTAGCCGCGCTCCAGATGGGCCGTGGGCTCGCCGTCGGTGACCATGATGATCTGACGGGTGCCACCCTTATGGCGGGCCAGGAACTGGCGAGAGAGCATGAAGGCGTGGTGCATGTTGGTGCCGGAGACGTCGTAGCTCCAGGTGGCCTTGGCCAGGTCTTCGTGCTTGATCTCAGTTGCGTAATCGGCAAAGCCGATAACGTAGAGGTTGTCCCGGGGGAACTGGCTGCGAATGAGGCTCTGGAGGGCCAGGGCCACCTTCTTGGCTGCGAGGAAGCGGCCGGTATAGCCCATGGAGCGGCTCTGGTCCAAGAGCAGCACCGTGGCGCACTGGGTCTGGTTCTCCACCCGGTACACCTCGAAGTCCCGGGGCACCAGGCGCACCGGCACCTGCGGCCCCTGGCGCTCCACCGCGTTCATCACGGTGCGCTCCAGGTCCAGCAGGAAGGGATCGCCGAACTCGTAGGGCTTGGAATCATCGGAGCGGTCGCCGCGGGCACCCCGCCGGTCCTGGGGATGATTGCCGAAGCGGTCCTTCTTCAGCTTCTCAAAGATGTCCTTCAGCGCCTTCTGCCCGATGCGACGCATGCCCCGGGGCGTCAGCTCCAGGCGGTCGCCCTTGCGCTGAACGTAGCCAGCTTCCTCCAGCTTCTTGGCCAGCTCCTTCAGGTTCTCCAGGTGCTGCGCCTCCTCTTCGCCCAGCAGCTCCCGTACCTTCTGGGTGTCCACCTGGGGCACCTCGTCGGTGAACTGGGCGTTGCGCAGCTCCTTCTCCAACTCGTCCATCTTGCCCATCTCTTCCATGAGGCGCATGGCCTCCTTGAGTGTGACGGGATCGTCACCCCGGAAGGGATAGCGGTTGGGACGCTCCTGCGGGAATAGCTGCGAGAGATTGGCCGCCAGCTCCTGCATCTGGTCCTGGAGCTGCATGTCCGAGAGCATGGACTCCATCAGCTCCTGGAGCTGCTCTCGTTGCTGGGGCGAGAGGGACTGCATGAGGGACTCCATCTGCTCCATGCGGTCCTGAAGCTGCTCCAGCAGCTCCTCCAGGGACTGGGGCTGCTCCGGGCCGAAGTTCTGGCCCCACTGCTCCATAAACTGCTGGAAGTTGGGCTCCCGCCCTTCCAGCTTATCCCGCAGCATCTGGTTGAGGTCCTGGAGCATCTGTCGCAGGGCCTGCATCTGCTGGGGGGAGGTCTGCTGCATCCCCTGCATCATGTCCTGGAGCATGCTCTGGGCCATCTGCTGCTTGAGCTGCTCCATCAGCTCGTCGTACTTCTGCTTGGCCTCCTGGTCCCAGAAGTCGTACTCCTGGAGCCGCTGCAACGCGCCGCCCAACTCCTTGGGCAGCCCCTCCAGAAACTGCTGCTTTTCCTGGGCCATGCGCTCCATGAACTCCAGGAGGCGCTGCGCCTGCTCCGGATTGATGTCTCCTTGCTCCTCGCCCCCGGAGGGCTGGCCGCGCTGGCCGCTTTGCCCTTGCTGGCCCTGGGGTTGCATGCCGGAGGGACGGCGGCCGCCCCGCTGACCGGTTTGCCGCTCCATCCCGTCGGGGCCTTCCTGGCCCTCCTGCCCGTCCTGCTCGGATTCATCCCCTTGTTGCTGGTCTGGCGCGCTCTGCGGGGGCCTGGTGCGGTTATGGGCGTCGTCGACACGGCGCTGGATGCCTTCCTGCTCCAGGCGCAGGATCTCCTCCAGCGCCTTCTGCAGGTCGTCCATCATGGAGTTCAGGTTGTAGCGGTCCAATTGCTGCTGGCGGCGGGCCCGTAGCCGTTGCAGCAGGTCCTGGAGCCCCATGAGGTTCTGGCCGCGCAGACCACGCTGCATCAGGCGGCGCAGCGCCTGGCGCACGTCGCCCTGATCCAGGAGGTCATCGGAGAGGGCCTCCAGGATGTCTTCGGCATCCAGGTCCAGGACCTGCGTACCATCCCACGCCGAATATTTATAGCGCAACATACCTGGCTCCTCACGGGTTCCCACTGCCAGAGCGGAAGGGACTGAGTCGGTCTTGAATGTTGGCCTATTATAGCACCAAATGCTGGGGGCGAACGCGGGCGGGCGCGCGCATGGTGGTAGAGCCGTGTGGCCAGGCAGATGGGAGAGAGGCGCTAGAACTGGCGCTTGCGGAAGCGCCGGGGCTGCCGGGGCGGGCGTGGTGGGGGAGGCGCCGTCTGCACGTAGTCGTAGCTCTGGCGCAGCAGGGACAGCAGCTCCTGGGGCTGGCTCTGCCACCGGGCTGGCTCCAGGGCGACCCACTCACCGAAGGAGGCGCCCGTGCTCACCTGGAAGGCCTGGGCGCCGCCCGAAGCCAGGAGCGCCTCGCGAGCCTGGGCTGGCAGCTTCAGCAGCAACCCCATGCTCCCCACGGCCGCGAACATCTTGCCCCGCACCAGATAGGCCTGTACGCCGAACATGCGACGGGCATCCAGCGGCCCCCATGGCTGAATGGTAGCCTCCAGCCAGGCTTGAAACGCGGCCTGATCCGAGGTGTGGTGGGGCACAGTTTTTAAATCTCTACAAGATATGGCTCGCGTATAGACGCGTCGTGTATAATCGAGCTGTGGGTGAACCGTTGAGGGACATCATCGAAGCCCTTGGCGCCCAGAGAAGAGCCCATGCGGACCACGTGAGCAAGATCGAGCAAGCGAAGGCATCGAGGGTGGACCTCTGGCGCATTCCGCTGTGGGAAAGGACGCTTCGGAATATCGAAGCCAGAATTCGCCATCTCGAGCAAAGGCTAGCAACACGCAGACGAAAGGGGTGAGGCTTATGCGTTATGGAAACATTGCTCAATTCGCGTTTGCGGCAAGCGAGGTGCAGCCGATTCTGGCTCGGGCTCTGGAAACCCTGGAAGCGCTTTCTCGCTCGACAGAGGATCAAGGCTTGCTTGTAGCGTCGCTGTACGCGGATTTAACGCTCCTAGAAAGCTGGGTTCCTATGATGATGGAGATAATCGACGAAATCCAGGACCACGACGAAAGAACCCCAGCAAAACACGCGGAGGGCAGCAAATTGCCAAAAGGATTTCTGAGCTTGCAAGAGGCGAGCCGCCTCTTGCGGCTTGCGCCGACGACACTGCGGGTCCAAACGAATAAAGGCGTTCTACGGGCCATCAAGCTTGGCGCTCTCTGGGCGACCACACCGGAATGGGTGGAGGAATACCGCACAGCCCACTTGCGCTCACGGAACGGGAGGGTGTCCCGGGGAGAAAACCCAAGCCACTAAGGAAACGGCCATTGCGCCGCAGCGCCTAGCGGAGATACGGGACTGTTGCAACAGCCTGCTGTTTCGCATCGTTGTGGCGCACTCCAGGCTCGATCCTCGCTGCGCCTTACCGCAGCGCCCCCCAGTTCTCGGGCCCCGCGGCGATCAAGAGGCCAAAGAAAGCCACCAGACCCACCAAGAGTAGCAGAAATCCCGCCCCCGTGCGGATTTCTTGCCACGCCGCCGCGTCGGGCCAGGCTATCTTCACGGCCCGCCAGTACTGCCGAGGCGCTTCGCTCACCATCTCAGGACGCTCCTTCCAACTCGACTGCTTCCGACACATTACTCACAAAAAGATCGCGCGCCCCAGCCGTTGGCGCCACCGGCGTGGCCGCCGCCATGGATATCGGGCGACCGGCCGTGCCCTGGCGCTCCCGGCGTCCGATTCCCGGTGGGAACGGGTCCGCCTCGTGGGCGGCGGCGTACGTGCGGCCCGGATTGCGGGGCACCAGGGTCGCCACCTCGCGGCTCTCGCCGTCCCGACGGCGGGCCTCCAGCAGCCGCTCGGGCTGGCCCAGGAAGGCGGCCGCAGTACGCACCCGCCGGGTAGCGAAGACCTCCTGGTACAGGCGGCGGAAGTTGAGGTCTCGCGTCAGGTAGTGGTCCAGGATCACCTCACATCCGGTGTATTTCATGATGGTCAGGAGGTTGGTCTTGGCCTGCCGCACGTCCTGCACGGTGAGGGTGTCTCCCTCGGCGGCGGCCTGATAGTAGAGGCGGTAGGTGGGCGCGCCGCTGAGATAGAGCAGGTCGGGGCGCTGGCGCAGGATCCACTCCATGGCGGAGGGCGAGAGGGGCCCCTGCACGTCGCCGGCGTGGACGTAGCAGCCCTCGGGGGAGCGCACGGCCACCGCCATCACGGACCCCGCTCCGGCGCCCGGCTTGCCGTGGGGCAGAGGCGGCGAGAAGTCGAAGGATAGCTTTCCCAGGCCCGCGGAAGAGCCGTCGGCCAGCGCGATGGTGGGGTGGCCATGCTGGAGTCGTGGGAGCGCCTCCTGCGCGTAGCGCCGCTCACCGGGGGTCACGGGCGTTTTCAGATACACCCGGGTCGAGCAAAGGACGTAGCGCAGCAGGTTGGCATGGTCATCGTGATAGTGCGTGACCACGACGGCGTCGGCCTGGCAGAGCGCCCCTACTATGGTGGTGGCGGCGGCCTCCCGGGCCTTCAACTCCTCCTGGCTGGGGGCCAGGCCATAGCGGGACTCGGCCAGGGCTACCCCAGGGTCTATGAGCACGCGCTGGCCGCCGGCCTGCACCAGAGTGGCCATGGACCGTACGCCCAGGGAGTCGGCAGCCAGAGGTAAGACCTGCATAGCAGTGCTCCCAGAATATGCGTTCTACTGACAGGTCATAGCATAGAACGCGTATTCTAGTCTTGTCAAGGGGGGGCAAAAGCGGGGCGAGGGTGTTTATCAGCCCGCCACCTCAGGCTCATGGTCATTGATTAAATAGACCGACATCCGCAGTGTGGCCGGGCTCACCCTCTCCCTAGCCCTCTCCCATCAAGGGAGTGGGGACATTTCCTCCCTCCCCTGGTGGGAGGGAGATAGAGGGGAGGGGGACTTGAGACGTCGCAGTATTTTCGACATGACCATAAGCCTGAGGCATTCTGAGCGGCTATGCCGCGGGCTTCAGCCTGCGGTGTGGAGTTAATAAACGGTCTCGGGGCTTAGCTTGACACCCTGTGCTGCGCTCCCTACAATAGGCCCGCTTTGGGGGCATGGGCCTTCCCGTGGGAGGACAGCCAGCGTTGCGATTCTACCGGCAGGAGAAAGCGCCATGGCCTTTCAGTTCATCCGCTCCGAGACGTCCGAAGGGGTGCTGACCCTCACCCTGGACGATCCTAAGACCCGCAACTCCCTGGGCTCGGAGATGAACGCCGAGTTGCAGCAGGAGTTTGACCGCTTCGAGAGCGATCATACGTTACGGGTGCTGGTGCTCACCGGCGCCGATCCCTCCTTCTGCTCGGGCGCCAACGTCCGGGGCTTCGACGAAGGCATCCGTCGGCGGGAGCAGGCGGCGCCCCAGGAAGCATCGCCCTGGGAGCGGCTGGACCCCGCTTACTTCGCCCACACGGCGCCCCGCCAGGCCGGCGCCGCCATCGTGCAGCGCATCTATAACCTGCAGAAACCCACCATTGCGGCGGTCAACGGCCACGCCTATGGCATCGGCAACGGCCTGGCCATCGCCTGCGACATCCGCATCGCCTCCGAGCAGGCCCGCTTCTGCGAGGTGTTCCTGCGCCGCGGCCTCATCTCCGCCGACGGGAGTTGCTGGATGCTGCCCCGGCTCGTCGGGCTCTCCAACACCCTGCTCATGCAGTACTCCGGCGAGCCGGTGGATGGCGCCGAGGCCTTCCGCATCGGTCTGGCCAACAGGGTGGTGCCCCACGGCGGGCTGATGGACGCCACCCTGGAGCTGGCAGAGAAGCTGGCCAAGCTGCCCACGGTGTCCCAGTCGCTCATGAAGCTCATGGTGCACAAGGCCCTGACTCAGAGCTTCCGGGAGCACATGGAAGAGGTGGGCAGGGCCCAGGCCATTGCTCAGCAGACGGAGGACCACAAGGAGGGCGTGCGGGCCTTCCTGGAGAAGCGGAACCCCGTCTTCGTCGGCCGCTAGCCGCCTGTCGTCTTGCCAATGGACCGGCTGTTCCTGGGCCTGGGCGCGACCTTCGCCCTGACCGGCGTGGCCGCGGGCGCGTTCGGCGCTCACGCGCTGCGAGGCGCCCTGAGCGAACCCGCGCTGGCCACCTTCGAGACCGGCGTGCGGTACCAGATGTACCACGCCCTGGCGCTGCTGGCTGTGGCTTTCCTGGCAGGCAGGCAGGATGCGGGCCTGGCTGCCCCGGTGGGCTGGCTGTTCGTGGCGGGGATCCTGCTCTTCTCGGGCAGCCTCTACCTGCTGGCCCTGACGGAGGCCCGCTTCTTTGGAGCCGTTACACCCCTGGGCGGGCTCTGTTTCCTGGCTGGATGGCTGCTCCTGGTGGTCGCGGCGCTGCGGAGCGGCTAGCTGGCGCGCTGCCGGTGGCCTGAGCGGTGGCTCTGGGGCGGACTCGGCGGGAGCAGGGCCAAGACGAACGTAGTCTAAGCAACGGTTACAAACGCATGAGTTATTGACGGGCAGGGGAGAAAGGCATACAATCTGGCAGGTTTCGCCCTGGCAGGCGTAATCACAGAGGGAGGTGTATCGGTGAACTTCGAAGTGGAGTACACCCCGGAGCAGGAGGCGTTCCGTAAGGAAGTCCAGTCGTTTCTGAAAGTGAACGTTCCCGCGGGGCTTGTGACCACGGCGGCGGTGGAGGCCATCACCCACGAGCAGTACCTGATGCAGCGGGAGTTGGGCCGCAAGCTGGGTGGCAAGGGCTGGCTCTTCCCCACCTATCCTAAGGAGTACGGCGGCGGTGGTCTGAACCTGGACCAGACCATCATTCTGGAAGAGGAGATGGACCAGTACGGCCTCTCCCTGCCTCCCTACTACAACTCCGGCGGCAACCTGGGCGCTCCCAGCATCCTGGTCTGGGGCACCGATGGGCAGAAACGCCAGTTCCTGCCCCCTATCTTCAAGGGCGAGGTACGGGTATGGCAGTTGCTCACCGAGCCGGGCGCCGGCTCCGACCTGGCCAGCGTGAAGACGACGGCCCTCCGGGACGGCGACGACTATGTGCTCAGCGGCCAGAAGATCTTCGTGGGCAGTAACCACGAGGTGGACTGGCTCTGGACCCTGGCGGTCACCGACCCCAATGCGCCTCGGCACGAGAACCTGAGCTGGTTCATGCTGGACGCCAGTCTCCCCGGCATCACCATCCAGCCCCTGGACCTCCTGACGGCCGGTGGCGAGGGCGGCGCCGGCAGCGGCGTCAAGAACTCGGTCTTTTTCGACGACGTGCGGGCGCCCGCCTCCGCTCTGGTGGGTGGGGAGAACAACGGCTGGAAAGTGGCCACCACCCACCTGGAGTTGGAGCACGGCGGCGGCGGCCACATCGGCAGGAACCGGCTGTGGGAGCGGCTGCTCCACTACTGCATGACCCATGAGCTCGACGGTCGCCCCATGACCAAAGACCAGGACATCCGCGACCTGCTCATGGACATCTACATCGACATCGAGATTGGGCGGCTGTTTGGTGTGCGCAACTACTTCCTGACCCACGCCAAGAAGGCCCGCTCCTACGAGGGGCCGCAGTCCTCCATGTGGCGCAAGAGCGGCAACCTGCGCATTGCGGGTTTCATCCAAAAGATCCTGGGGTACCTGGCGCTGACCACCGACCCGGCGCACGTGGTGGAAGAAGGGCATATCGAGCTGCACCAGCGCTCCGCGATCGTGGGGCTGCATCCGGGCGGAACGGTAGAAGTCCAGAAGCTCATCATGGCCCGGCGCATCGGCATAGGCCGCACGGTCCGAGAGGAGGCGGGCAGGCTCGCCTAAAGGCTGACCCGACAGCGTACAGACTTCGGGCCCGCGGAGGGGAACGGCTCTGCCGACGGGCCTAGACAAGGAAAGGAAGACGCGATGGACCTCTCCCTCAATGAACAGCAAGAACTGCTCAAGCGCACCGTGGCCGACTTCATGGTCCATGAGTGCCCCAAGACGGTGCTGCTGGAGCTGGACCGCCACGAGACCGGCGCGCCGCCAGAGCTGTGGAACCGCATCGCGGCCCTGGGCTGGGTAGGCATGCTCATTCCCCAGCAGTACGGCGGTGGTGGCAACTCCCTCACCGACACCGCGGTGGTCTACGAAGAGTTGGGCAAGGGCCCGCTGCCGGGGCCCTACTTCTCCTCCGGCGTGCTGGGCGCGCTCACCGTCCTTGAGGCGGGTAGTGAGGAGCAGAAGCGCCAGATCCTGCCCAACGTGGCCCGGGGGTCCCAGATCCTCTCCGTGGCGGCCCAGGAGCCGGCCCGCAAGTGGGGGCCGGGCATGGTGCAGCTCACCGCGACGCCCCAGAACGGCACCCTGACCCTCAACGGCACCAAGCTCTTCATCCACGACGCAGTCGCCGCTACCCACCTGGTGGTGGCCGTTCGCACCCAGGCCAGCCAGAACCCCGCCCAGGGCATCAGCCTGGTGGTGGTGGACAAGAGCCTCCCCGGCGTCTCCGCCAGGACGCTGCCCGGCTTCCTGGGCTGGGTCTGCGAGGTGAAGTTCGAGAACGTGCGGGTGCCCGCCTCGGCCGTCCTGGGCCAGGCCGGCAACGGCTGGCCGGCCTTTGCGCGGGCCATGGAGAAGGCCATCCCTATCCTCTGCTCCTACCAGGTGGGCGGCTGCGAGGCCGTCTTCGATATGTCGGTGGAGTACAGCCGCACCCGCATCCAGTTCGCACAGCCCATCGGGCGCTTCCAGCGGGTGCAGGACCACATCATCCACCTGACCAACCACATGGACGCCGCCCGCTGGACCACCTACGAGGCGCTGTGGAAGCTGGACTCCGACCGGCCCGCTGCTAGCAGCGTCCACCTGGCTAAGGCGGTGTCCAGCGAGGGCTATTATCAGGCCTGCAACTACGCCCACGAGGTGCACGCCGGCATCGGCATCTCCCGGGAGTACGGCCTGACGCTGCACACCAAGATGTCTCGGACGCTGTATCAGTGCCTGGGTGATCCCCTCTACCACAAGCGCCGCATGGCCGACGCGCTGGATCTGTAAGCGCTCAACAAACCGAGAGCTCCCGCAGAGGGCTGTCCGCAAGGCAGCCCTCTGCTCTTGTCAGGGCCTGTCCTGAGCGGCGTCGAAGCGGCCGCCGGCCCTGGGACGCTGGAGAGGTAGCGAGCGATGCGCTGGGCGTCGGCCGTGTCCGATCATCCCGAGCTGGAGCGGGCGCTGGAAGACTGCGCGGCATCGGTCTCCGCAGCGCTGGAAGGCGCCCGGCCCGATCTGCTGGTGGCCTTTGTAGCCGGCCAGCCCCTGGAGGCCTGCAAGCGTCTGCCGGAGCTGCTGCGCCAGCGCCTGGGCAGGGGGCTGGTGCTGGGGTGCACCGCGGGCGGCGTCATTGGCGGCGGGCACGAGGTAGAGCAGGGCCCCGGCTTCTCCCTCACCGTGGCGGAGATGCCCGATGTGCGGCTCACGCCCTTTGCCCTCACGGATGGCAAGCTCCCCGGGCCCGACGCGCCTCCGGAGCGGTGGGAGGCGCTGGTGCACGTCGGCCGGGCCTGGCACCCCCAGTTCCTCCTCCTGGCCGACCCCTTCACCCTGCGGGCGGAGGAGCTGCTGACCGGGCTGGACTACGCTTTTGGCGAGAGCATCAAAACCGGCGGCCTGGCCAGCGGCGGAGACCGCCCCGGTAGCAACCTCCTCTTTCTGGGGCAGGAGGCGCTGCGGGAAGGCGCCGCCGGTGTGGCCCTGGCCGGCAACGTGCTGCTGGATTCGGTGGTGGCCCAGGGATGCCGGCCCATCGGGGCGCCCATGCTGGTCAGCCGGTGCCGGGGCAACGTGCTGCTGGAGCTGGAAGGCCGCCCCGTCCTGGATGTGATCCGGGCGCTCTACGGCGACTCCGCGGCCCAGGACCGCCCGCTGTTCCGCGAGGCCCTCTCCCTGGGCCTGGCCATGGACGAGCTGCGGAGCGAGTATGGGCCGGGGGACTTTCTGGTGCGCAACATCCTGGGGCTGGACCAGCAGCGCGGCGGCATCATCGTGGGCGCCATGCTGCGAGAGAACACCACTGTGCAGTTCCACCTGCGGGACGGGGCTACGGCTACGGAAGAGGTGCTGAAGGCGCTGACCCGCTACCGGAGCCAATCCGGCGCCGCCGATGCCCAGGGAGCCCTCCTCTTCTCCCACCTGGGGCGCGGCGCCCACCTTTTCGGCCGGCCCGACCACGATACGGATCTCTTCCGGGCGCTGCTGGGCCCCGTGCCTCTGGGCGGGTGTTTCTGCAACGGGGAGATCGGCCAGGTGGGGCGGACCACCTACCTCCACGGCCAGACCAGCTCCTTCGGCGTCTTCCGGCCCCGCTGGGCGGGATAGCCGGCTGCCCTGCCTCTGCCTACCGACAGGCAGGCGCGGCAGGGGGGCGCCCCGCCACGGCCAAGGGTGACAACGCCCCCGCCCGCTCCTAGAATGCATGTGCGGAGCATGGGGGTGCAGAGAGTTTGCGCCCTCACCCCAGCCCTCCCCCACGGGGAGAGGGTGAAGTCCTCCCTCCCTCTGGGAGGGAGTTAGAGGGAGGGAAGAGCCTGCCGAAGGAGGTAGGGGAGCAGCCAGCGGGCTAGCTGGGCACGAGTCACTCTGACAGAGGGTGTTAAACAGGGGAGAGTGCAGAGAGGCGCAGCCTCCCTTCGGCAGGCTCAAGGGCATGCTTTGCCAGGGGGTTTTGGGCCTGTCCTGAGCCAGTCGAAGGGGGTACCCCCCCAACTTCTTTCTTGTGCCCTCACCCCGGCCCTCTCCCATAGGGAGAGGGGAGCCAAAGTTCTCCCTCCCTCTGGGAGGGAGTTAGAGGGAGGGAACCTCTTGGCTGATCTCAAGACGAACGTTTTGTACTACGGCGACAACCTTTGCTCCTAGCTGATGCAGAACTCGGACCTTGCAACCCAGCTCAGGAGCCACGTTCGGCGCTTCGGAGTCATCTTTACAAAGCATAGTATCGACAAGATGGGGTAGCGGAACATTACCACCGACGAAGTCCGAGATACTATCCTGGTAGGTGAGATCATCGAAATGTACCCAGCACATCCCTATGGGCCGTGTTGCCTCGTCCAAGGTCAGACCGAGGCAGGAAGGCGCCTGCACGTGGTATGCTCGTTACCGCCGCGCGTGCGGATCATCACGACCTATGAGCCAAACCCAGACGAGTGGACGAACTATCGGGTGAGGGGATGGGGATTGGCGGCTTAGAGGGCTAATCCCTCGGCATAGTCACCAATCCATTTGACGAAGGCAAGCTCGTCGCCCAGAGCCCGCAGAAGGCGGCGGTCGTCGGTCCACAGGTCGCACCTGAGCAGCTGGGCAAGAGTGACGTAGTGTGCGTCGTAGACCGCCGGGAGGTTGTAGGCTTCAGCAAGCGCCAGGGCTTCTTCATAGAGGTTGGGTGGAGCGCTGATGCTCACCGGGAACTCCAGGAATTGACGGAGGAGCCTTTGGGCATTGGAGACGCTTATGGCGTCCTTGAGCATGCGCTGACGAAGGATGTTGGTGACCTCGATGGGAAGGAGCGGCGGAGCGTAGATGCGCTGGCGGGCCTGGGCGCAGGCCGTCACCAGGGCCAGAGCTTTGTCTGAGTGCTCCTCGGCCAGCACCCATTTTGCGGCCAGGTTGGCATCGACACAGATCATGAGAGGTTACGGGTACGTTCGTCCCGCAACTCATCCAAGATGGAGTACGAGGGGGCAAAGAGCTTTCCACCACGCTGAGCCAGCATTTCGGCCTGGAGACGTTGGGCGTCTTGGACGGCCTTTAAGGCACGCCTCTGCTCCTTCACCGTCAAAGGGCCCTGGGTGAGGCGCTCGGTCTGAGCCATTGCTCCTCCTTTCTGCCCCGTTTTGCCAACAGGGGTAATAAGTCGGGGCAGGTCCGCTCTATTGATGCGGACCCGCTTTTCGCCTATGCGGTAGGCAGGCAACCTGCCTTGGTCGATCCAGCGCCAGATGGTGGGCTGGCTGACTTTGAGCAACGCCGCGGCCTCAGCCACGGTGACATAATCCTGAGTAAGTGCCGTAGTCATAGGGCGACCTCCTTGCTGGGGCATGGTCGGTATGAGTGTGTGCATGTTCATATGTTAAGTATGTTATCATACCTTATCATACGTGTCAACTCATGGGGCTAGAGAGGGCTAATTGAACCCCATCTGGCAGAGGGTAGACCCTGGTCAGCAACGTCGTGATTGTGGAGGCGGTCGGTCGGGGGATAGACGGCGACTGGAGGTGCAGGCTGGCGAAGCGTCCTGCGCAGCGAAAGGGGCCGTGTGTCGGGGGATTCTCGGCCAACAAGATGGCGGGCCCTGGCGGGGCGCGGCCTTGTTGTTGGCGGGTTCCGAGGTTGCTTCCCCGAAGGGCATCCTATGCCTTGCTGGTGCTGCGTCGGGGTCCGGGGGATGCGAGCTTGACCCACTGCTCGGCCTGCACCTGGACATCCAGTCTTTGCTGATTCAGCTTGGTAGTGTAAGGCCGCAGGTTCAGAGTGCCTTCCACCAGCACCGCGTCGCCCTCCCTGATGGCACTGGCGGCGGCCTCTGCGGTGGCCCCGAAGATGACCACGGAGTAGAAGTTGGCCTTGTCCTGGGCTTTGTCACGGCAAGGGTGAAGGTGGTAAATGCGGTCTCACCGTCTTTGGCCGTGCGGAGCTCAGCGTTCCTGGTGGCGTTGCCGACGGCGATGAATCGCTCATAGTTCATGGTGTTGGGCTCCTTTGCAGGAGGATGGAGAACAGTGTACCAGGACAGTTGGAGAGCACCGGCGAATGGGCCGCTGTGACAAGCCGAAGGGGGTCTTGACAAGGTGTGGAGGGGTGGCAGGTGAGACGGCGAGCGAAGGCGCAGGATCAGGCGCAGCCCTGCGCCGAAATGCGAGTCGTCTGACCTAGGAGCCTGTCCTCTTAGTCGAAGCCGCTGGTCGTGAAGAGGGCCGGGATGGATGGCGCGCGCCCGACCATGGCAGGCAGGTCACGAGCCTGGACGCGTGCGAACATAAAGGCTTATGCGGCCAGCCCCGCTCTGGCG
>JACPQN010000051.1 GCA_016190485.1 Chloroflexota bacterium | reverse complement strand
GGTGAAGTGATCCACCGTCACCTCGATGACGAGCTGCGCTGCGTCCACCACCCTGGTGGGCAGGGTGTCCACCGTGCCGTCGGGATTCACCCGCACCACCTGCACGCTGGAGATGGCGGTACCGTTGAGGTCGGCGCTGGTCAGGTTGATCGTGACCGTCGCCGGCTGGAGGAGGGCCGTGACCACGGAGGGGGTGATGTCTATGGTCTTGTTCAGGAAGACGGTGCCCGCCGGGGCCGAGACCCCCGTGGGCGGGGCGTTGGTCACCGCCACCGCCACGTTCACCGTGGCGGCGAAGGCGCCCGCGGGGAAGCTCACGCTCAGGCCGCCGTCCGCCGTGGAGCCGCCACCCACCGCCACCACCCCGCCGGTGGCCCCCACCGGCTGGCTGACTGGCCCGGGCGCCGGAGCTGGGGCAGGCGTTATGCCGGCGCCACCACCACCGCCACCAGGAGCGCCGCCGGTCCCGATGGTGGTGACCACGGCGCTCTGGATCACCGTCACCACCGTGAACTTGGTGAGGTGCGTCGTTTTGAATAGGACGAGGTTCACGCCCCTAACGAAGGTCACGCCCTGCCACTCGCCTCTGATGGAGTCGAAGGAGGCCGCCAGACCCTGCGCCAGGGCCTGGCCCGCCGCCCCGCCGATAAGGACGATGATGGGCGAGGCGAAGTTCCGGATCCGCACCCCGGCGCTGTTTTGCACCACGATGTCGAAGGCCAGGAGGTTGCCGCTGGCGTCCTTGACCGCCGACCGGAAGGACCCCGTCTCCGGCGCGTCGGTGGTGGGTTTGACGGCCAGGGTGAGGGCGGTGCCGGAGGTGCCTGCGGCGTTGGAGGGAATAACGACTACCACCGTCCCGCTGGCAAAATCGGCCATCAGTACACAGGTCCGCGTGTCCAGACACTGTGTTTGCGCGGGCGGCTCCGTGGGAATGGGCGTCATGGTGATGTTCACGTTGGTGACCGAGGCGCCGCCGACCACCACGATGCTACTCACCGTGACGTTGGAGGTCTTGAAGCCGTCGGCGGTAGCCGAGGCCGTGTAGGTCCCGTTGGGCACCGAGATGCACCACGCGGTGGGCGTCACCTGGCCGGTGCCGCAGTTGGGCCCCGTGGACCCCCGGGTGGTGGTGAAGGAGGTGCCGGCGCTGCTCTTCAGCACCACCGTCACCGGCACGTTGGCCGGCGGCCCAGAGGCTATCCCACTCACGGTCGCCACCAGCAACGGCAGGCTGAAGTCCACCCCCGAGACGCTCCCGGTCAGGGTGAGGGTCTGGCTGGCGGTTCCGAAGCCGGTCTTGCTCACGGTGATGAAGACGCTGCTCACCCCCGCCGGCACCGTGATGCTGTAGCTCCCCGTCGCCGAGGTGGGCACGCTGGCGGTGAAGTTGGGCGCCACCACGCTCACCGTGGCGCCCACCGCGGGGGTGGTGCCGCCGGCGGCGGTGGCTTCCAGCACCGTGCCGCTCACCACCGAAGGCGTGGGGATCACCCGGGTCAATGTCTGGTTCCCCGGCACCGTGACGGTGGTGCTGATAAGCTCCCCGTGGCCCTCCACCGTCACCTGCACCGCGTAGCTGACGCTGGTCACCCCGGCCGAGCCGTCGCTGCTCATCACCCGCAGCACCACGGTGCTGCCGCCGTCAGTGCTGATGGAGTTCCCGGGCGCGGTGATGGTCTGGCTCCCCAGGGTGGTGCTGGCCGTCGCGCTCATGAAGGTCGGCCCCACCGCAAAGGCGCTCCCGGCAGAGTTGGTGAAGTTCACCGTGATGGTGCTGGTAGCGGCGGTGAAGTCCAGCACACAGGGGATCGTTGCAGTGTCGGCAGCGTTGCGGCACTGCCCGAAGCTGTTCACTTTCATCATGCGCGGCGTCAGCTCGCCCGCGGTGGCCGTCGTCACACGGACCGTATAGGTATGGGTGCCCGAGGTGGGCACCGCCAGCGAGATGCTGTAGGCCCCGGCGGCAACGGTGGCCGTCTGGCCGCTATCGGGCGCTGTCCCCACGCCCGACGCCGAGACGCCGGCCCCCACCAGGGCCAGGCCGTCCAACTTCACCGTGCCCGTCAGGGTGGCGAACAGCGGATACATGATGTTACGGGCGATGGGATTGCCGCTGGCGTCGCAGGTCGGGGTGCTGGTCGGGGTACAGGGCACCGTCACCACCCCCGCCAGCTCCCGCTCGCCGAAGGCCAGCGAGGTGGCGGTGAGCTTCCAGGACGTGCTGGTGGGCACCCGCAGGGTGTAGGCGCCGGTGGTGGCGTTGGCCAGGGTGCCGACCGTCCGGGCGCCGGAGACCGCCGCCCCGGCGCTCGTCACCTCGGTGGCGGAGACCAGGGCTCCCCCCACCGGGGTCGCGTCCGCCCGCTGCACGATCCCCGAGATGCTGGCCGCAGCCTGCACCATGCTCAGGACGCTGTTGGCGGCCGTGGGGTTCTGGGTGCCGCTAGGCCCCATCAGCACCGGCAACTCTCCCAGGGAGTCGAAGCCCGCCAGGGTGGCCGTCACCACCCCATCGCCCGCGGCCATGTTCACCGTGAAGCCGCCGGTGGCCCCCGCGGTGGTGGTGAAGCTCAGCTTAAACTGGTTCTGGGTCAGCACCACCGAGGCGCCCGCGGTGGCCGTGGACGCCAGGGCATTCCCGAGGATATCAAAACCCTTCACCGTGCCCGTAACGGGGAAGACCGTCAGGGCCGTGGCCGTCAGGGTCACAGTCTTGGTGGTCACACAGGCGCTGCAGGTGGCCGTCACCGTGTGCAGCCCGGCCGTCCCTAGCGTGAGGGTGGTGGCAGCCAGACCATTTTCGTCGGTCATGATGCTGGTGGGCGCCAGGGTGCCCTTGTCGGTGGTGAAAGCAATGGTAACCCCCTGAACGGGAAGGCCCCCGGCGCTGAGGGCGGTCACCACCAGCGGCCGCTTGAGGGCTGAAGCCGGCGTGGTCACGGGACCGAACTGCCCGCCGCCGGAGACCACCGCCACGCTGGCCGCCGCGGCCACGTTGGCGGTGAAAGCGGCGGTGGTGGTGGTGGTACAGGCGCCGCAGGTGGCGGTCGCGGTATAGGTACCAGTAAGACTCCCGAGGGTCAGGGTGGCCTGCACCTGCCCCAGGGCATCGGTGGTGAGGGAGGGGATTGAGAGGGCCTGGCCAGTAGCGCCAGTCGGCGCCGTCACGCCCCAGGTCACCGTGACGCCGGCGATGGCCGCGCCGGTGGAGGTCTTCACGATTGCCACCAGGGGCTGCGGCAGCACCGCGCCGGCCAGGCCGATCTGGCCGTCGCCGGACACCTTGGCAATGGTCGCCGGCGACGGCGGCGCCGTGAAGGTGACCGAGGTCTGGGGACAGGCCCGCGGAGTGCCCAGGGTGTCCCGGACCACGGCGTCCACGGTGGCGACGCCGGTGCTGGCGCTCTTCAAGGTGGCGGTGGCCACGCCGGTGGCATCGGTGGTAGCCAGGGCCGCTCCCAGGGCGGGCGGCACTGCCGTGGAGGAGGTAGTGCCCACCGTCACCGTCCCCAGGGTGGTGGTGAACATGATGGAGGCGTTAGGCAGCGGAGTGGAGCCCGACTGCAACACCTGGGCGATGAGGGTGGAGGTGGTGACGCCGTCAGCGGTGACCGAGGTGGGCGAGGCAGTGATGCTCACGGTAAAGGTCACGCTGCCGGTCGCGGTTCCCACGGTGCCGGTGCCGGTCCCGGTGCCGGCGCCGGTGCCCACGCCGCAGTGGCCCGCGTAGGCCACGTCCCACGTACCCTGAAGGGAGGTGGCTACCAGCATCAACGCCAGGAAGAACGAGAGCAGGAGAGAAGGCACCACGCGAGAATTGCGCATCCAGAACGGGGTAGCAGTGTGTCGCACTTTAACCCTCCTAGTCACCATCTCCCCGCGGGCGCACAGCTCCCACGGGTGGGCTTGGCTATTTGCAGTAGACTACCGGTGCGATGGATTAGCTCAGTACAGAAAGGGAGGTGCTCCCTCTCCCCACCACGCCGCTCCGCGGGTTATTGTACAATCGCTTAGAGCCGACCCGTGGCGGCGAGGGCCCTCCCTGCGCCCAGGTATAAATCAGGCTTAGGGTAACCCCTGCACCCATCCTTGTCAATGCGTTCCGTCACATTTGCCCGTTGGATTCTTCTGCTCGCAGGTTTTTTGGCCTTCGGCGCATACCTATCCACCTTGGCGCCGTCCATCACCTGGCGGCACGGCAGCGGGGACAGCGGCGAGCTGGCCACGGCCGCGTTTTACCTGGGCGTGGCCCATCCCACCGGCTATCCGCTGTACGTGCTGCTGGGCTGGCTTTTCTCCCATCTGCCCGTGGGCTCTGCGGCTTTAGGGCTGAACCTGCTGTCTGCGGTCTCCGGAGCGATGGCCGTGGCGTTACTCGCCGCCGTGGTCATGGAGGGCCAGCGGCACAACCCACCCCTGGTCGGGGCCGGCGGCGCCGCAACAGGAGCGCTGCTGCTGGCATTCTCACCGCTGTTCTGGTCCCAGGCCAGTGTCACCGAGGTGTACGCCCTGGGTAGCTTGTTTGTCCTGCTGACGTTGTGGCTTCAGCAACGCCTCGCTCACTCCGATCGGGTGGCGACCAGCGGGGCGCTGGTGGGCCTGGCGTTGGGCCTGGGAGCTGCGAATCACGTGACCACGCTCTTCCTGCTGCCCGGCGCTCTCCTCCTGCTGGGGGCGCGACTGCGGACCTCCCCCGCGGTGGCCAGACGTGCGCTGGCGCTGTTCTGTCTCGCCCTGCTGCCGGGCGCGGCGCTCTACCTCTTGCTACCCTGGCGCGCCGCGGCCGCGCCCGCCTACGCCAGTTGGGGCGACGTCCGGACATGGGACGCCCTGCTGCTCCACGTCACCGGAGCGGCCTACCGCGGCGCCCTCTTCAGCCTGCCGCCCGAAGTGGTGCTGACCAGAGTCCCGGCCATGGCCAGGATGCTGCTGGAGCAGTTCGGCTGGCACGGCTATCTGCTGTCCCTGGTGGGCGCCTGGTCCCTCGCACACGCCGAGCGGGCATTCTTCCTCTCCTGGTTAGTCAGCCTGCTGCTCTTCGTCGGATTTGCCCTCAACTACCCCGTCCTGGACTCCCAGGTCTACCTGCTCCCCTTCTACCTCCTGGTCGCCGTGGCCATGGCCTGGGGCGCCGCAACGCTGCTGGCGGAGGTGGTCGTACGCGCACCCGTCTTCTCGCTGCCGGTGGCGGGCGCACTGTTGCTCGTAGCGGGACTGGTGGTCGGCGCCTTCGTCTCCTCGCGGCCCAAGGTGGACGAGTCCGGCGACTGGGAGGCCTACCAGTACGCCCGCAGCACGCTGGATGCGCTGCCCCAGGGCTCGCTGCTCTTCACCAACGAAGACCGCCACACCTTCAGCCTCTGGTATCTGGAGTACGTGGAGGGCTATCGCCGGGACGTCATGGTGCTGGACGTGCGGCTGCTGAGCTGGCCCTGGTACCAGCGCAACATCTTCCGCACCTACCCCGAGCTGGCCCGCCCGCCCGGTGGGTTGGAGACCCTGGACGAAGTCCGTGGTCTGGTGGCAGCCAACCTGCCGCTGCGGCCCGTCTATCTGACCTTCGGCAACACGTCCCTGCCGGTTATCGAGGAGGGCGCCCTGAGCAGGGTAGACCCGGCCCGGCTGGAGGAGGTGGAGCGCCTGAGGCGGCGGTAGCGCTCCCCCACCCTGGGGACGGTGTGGTATGATGCCTCCGCCGTCTCGCCATGAGTCAGCGCCTGCCGGAGGGCGCTGTCCTGAGCCTGCCGAAGGGCGCGCTTAATGCTTCAGCCATTCCCCATCCCCCCCTTTTTAATGAAGGAGGCACCATGCCCGAGAACACCGTCACAATAGGCAACGTGACCATCACCGCCGTGAAGGACCTGCCGGCCATGCGGGGCGATCCCGGCTACATGTACCGGGACCTCCCCTCCAGCGCCTGGGACGCCCATAAGCGCTGGCTGAACGAGCGGGGCCACCTGGACATCACTATCGGCTCTTTCCTGGTGCGTTCCTCGGGCAGGTCCATCCTGGTGGACACGGGCATCGGGAAGAAAGAGCGGCCGGTCTTCCGCACCGACCGGGCGGACCTCCTGGGCAACCTGGCTGCCCTGGGGGTTCGACCGGAGGACGTGGACCTGGTGGTGAACACCCACTTGCACGTGGACCACGTGGGCTGGAACACCGTGGCCCAGGGCGACGGCTGGGCCCCGGCCTTCCCCCGGGCCCGGTATCTCATCCAGCAGAAGGAGTGGGAGCACTTCACCGCCCCGGAGCGCCGGGAGCAGGTCGCCTATGTGAAGGACTGCCTGGAGCCGGTGGCCCAGGCGGGATTGCTGGACCTGGTGGACCACCAGCACAGCATCACCCCCGAGCTCACCTACTTCCCCACCCCCGGCCACACCCCTGACCACGTGAGCATCCTGGTCCAGTCCCAGGGGGAGCGGGCCCTCATCATCGGGGACGTGGCCCACCACCCGGTGCAGCTCACGGAGACGGAGTGGGAGGTGATGGCTGACGTGGACCCCAAGCGGGCCATCGAGACCCGGCGCCTGGTGGCGGAGAAGCTGGAGCGGGAGGCGCTGACGGTGCTGGGCGGGCACTTCCCCTTCCCGTGCATGGGACGGCTGGTGCGGCTCAGCGACCGGCGGGTCTTCCAGGCGCTGTAGCTTGGGTCGGAGGTGCCTATGCCTTCCAACGACGACCTGAAGAAGCTGGTCTGTGCGGAGATCGACCGGCGTGGCCAGGAGATCATCCGGGTAGCCCAGACCATCCTGGAGCACCCGGAGCCGGGCTTCCGGGAGCAGAAGACCGCCCGCCTGGTGGCCGACCAGTTCCGCGCGTTGAACATCCCCTTCCGGGAAGGCATCGCCCTCACGGGGCTGAAGGGGATGCTCCAGGGTGGCGCCGGCCCCGGCCCCACGGTGGGCGTCATGGGCGAGCTGGACTCCCTCATCGTGCTGGGGCACCCCAAAGCCGACCCCGAAACCAACGCCGCCCACGCCTGCGGCCACCATGGCCAGATCGGGATGCTCATCGGCGTGGCCATGGGCCTCGGGGCGCCGGGCGTGCTTTCGGCGCTGAGCGGCCGGGTGGCCCTGCTGGCGGTGCCCGCGGAGGAGTACATCGAGATCGAGTACCGGAACGAGCTGCGAAAGGCGGGCAAGATCGAGTTCCTGGTGGGCAAGCAGGAGTTCATCCGCCTGGGCGAGCTGGACGACGTGGACATGGCCATGCTCACCCACGCCACCAGCAATCCGGTGGACCGGAAGCTCTCCTACGGCGGCACCAACAACGGCATGGTAGCCAAGTGGGTGCAGTTCGTGGGCAGGGCGGCCCACGCTGGCGCCAGGCCCCAGGACGGCATCAACGCGCTGAACGCCGCCATGATCGCCCTCTCGGCCATCCACGCCCAGCGGGAGACCTACAAGGACGAGGACTACGTCCGTATCCACCCCATCATCACCCGGGGCGGCGCTGCGGTGAGCTCCGTGCCCGCCGACGTGCGGATGGAGACCTTCGTCCGAGGCAAGAGCTTGGAGGCCGTCCGGGACGCCACCGAGAAGGTGGACCGGGCGCTGCGGGCGGGCGCCATGGCGGTGGGCGGCCAGGTGCGCGTCACCACCCTGCCCGGCTACATGCCCCGGCGCAACGATCGGGCCTTCGAGGAGGTGTACCGGGCCAACGCGGCCGCCCTGGTGGGCGAGGACCAGGTGGCGGTGCGGGGCCACGGCTCGGCCTCCTCGGACGAGGGGGACGTCTCCTTGCTGATGCCAGTGCCCCAGTTCAGCGTCGGCGGCGCTTCCGGCATCGGCCATGGCGCCGACTTCCTGATCCACGACTACGAGCTGGGCGTCCTCACCGCGGCCAAGGCGATGGCCATGACGGTGGTGGACCTGCTGGCCGACGGGGCGGCGGTGGCACAGCGCATCAAAGAGCAGCACCAGCCCGCCATGACCAAGGCCGAGTACCTGGCCCTGGTGCGGAGCTTCGTCAGCGAGCGGACCTACGAGGGCTAGTGTGGCGTCTCTTGAAAAAAGTCACGAATGTCTTTGCGAGGAGCCAGAGGCGACCCTTCGGCTGGCCCTTCGACGGTGCTCAGGACAGGCTCAGGACAAGCGAAGCAATCTGGGTGGGCGTAGGGGCGAACTTCCCACCCTCCGGATTGCCACGCCCTCCTTTGTCGGGCTCGTAATGACCCTCCCGCCGAGTCTGGCAACGAATTTCGAAGATAGTTCACACCGGTTTCCTGATCCGGAGGAATCGCCATGCCCACCAGAGACGAGCTGAAGGCCAAGGCCCTGGAGGCCATCGACCAGCGCAGGGAGTGGATCATCCGCGCTGCCCAGACCATCCAGGACAACCCCGAGGCGGGCTTCCAGGAGCAGAAGACCGCCCGCTTCGTCAGCGAGAAGCTCACGGAGCTGGGGGTGCAGCACGACACCGGCATCGCCCTCACGGGGATCAAGGGGAAGCTCTGGGGCGGCGCGCTGGGCCCCACCGTGGCCATCATGGGTGAGCTGGACTCCCTGCGGGTGCCCGACCACCCCAAGGCCGACCCTCAGACAGGCGCGGCCCACGCCTGCGGCCACCACGCCCAGTTGGGGATGATGCTGGGCGCCACGGCGGGCCTGCTGGCCCCTGATGTGCTTTCGGCGCTCCACGGCAACGTGGCGCCCATCGCGGTGCCGGCCGAGGAGTTCATCGACGTGGAGTACCGCTGGAACCTCCACCAGGAGGGCAAGCTGGGCCTCATGGCGGGCAAGCAGGAGTTCATCCGGGTGGGCGTATTCGACGACGTGGACATGGCCATGATGGTGCACACCACCTCCCGGGCCGAGGACCGGAAGTTCGCGGTGGGGGGCACCAGCAACGGCCACGTGGTGAAGTTCATCCAGTTCATCGGGCGGGCGGCCCACGCCGGCGGCGCGCCCCACGCGGGCATCAACGCCCTCCAGGCCGCCATGGTGGCCCTCAACGCCCTCAACGCTCAGCGGGAGACTCTGCGCAACGAGGACATCGTCCGCCTCCACGGCATCCTGACCCGGGGGGGCGCCGCGGTGAACTCCATCCCCGCCGACGTGCGCTACGAGGGGCGGGTGCGGGGCAACACCGTGGCGGCCATCGAGGACGGGAACATGAAGACAGACCGCTGCCTGCGGGCCGGCGCCCTGGCCCTGGGCGCCAAGGTCAGCATCGTCACCATCCCCGGCTACCTGCCCATGCGCAACGACCCGCTGCTCATGGAGACTTTCCGGGAGAACGCGGCCCGCCTGGTGGGGGCTGACCAGATCACCCTCCATCCCAGCACCCGCAACACCGGCGGCTCCACCGACATGGGAGACCTCTCCCAGATCATGCCCGTGGTGCACCCCTACGTGGGGGGCGCCACCGGCACTGGCCACGGCAACGACTACCTGATCCAGGACTGGGAGCTGGCCGTCATCAACCCCGCCAAGGCCATGGCCATGGCCGTCATCGACCTGCTGGCCGAGGGCGCGGCCAGGGCCAAGGAGGTGCTGGAGCAGAGCAGGCCGCCCATGACCAAGGCCCAGTACCTCCGCCTCCAGGACGCGCGGCTGCGTGAGGAGCTGTACGAGGGGAGGTAGGGAGCGGGCTGGTTAGCCAGGCACGCAACTGCGTTGCCGCGAAGGTGAGCCCGACCAGCTTGCCACTCCCGTCGTGATCAGAGACGTTTGATTCTCTCCTTACTGCTGTCGCGGCCCTTGGACAGGGGCGAGCACTGTCCCAGAGCGAAGGCGGAACGACACCCGCTTGCTTGCGAACTCACCCAGGTTAGCCACTGTGCGGTAGGTCCCAGGACCCGGGAAAACGGCCTCCCCGTTGACGGCGAGCACTGATCTAAACGATTGCCCGGGAGAGGAGTTAGCTGGGCGGCCCGCTTCAATATTCAGGCTAAACGGAGGCACAATGGTGGTTCCATCCTCCGACTCTATCCAAAGGCGGAGTGGAAATTTCTGATTTGCCTTGGTCCACGGCACGAGAACGCCCAATGCAAAGGCAAACGGCGCCGGGCGCGTGAAGTCTACGACTGTCATATCGGTCCATCCGCCACCCATCATGTAGAGTTTACCATTCAGGGCCTCAACCCGGTCCGCCATGATGAGGAACTCGATCTCCGGGGTCTCCGTCTCGGTAACCATCTCTGTCGTCCTCTCTTGACTAGTGTCATACTTAGTATACAATGTATACATACGGAGTCAAGAGTGATGGCTGACGAGCTGTGCGACCATCTCGGGGAACGCGGGTCGTATGCAAAGCATGCAGTCACGGTTGCCGAGCTGCTGGAAGTCCATGAGCGCAACCCAAGGTACTTCTCCAATCCAAGTCCTGCAGAGAACCCCCGAAGAGCATCGATAATCATGGTGGGGCCCACTGTTGGCGCCGCCTGTTTAGTGATACCCTATAGAGCCATCCAGTCGATACGGTGTCTGGCGCCCGGTCACGGCATTCGAGGCGAATGCTCACCATAGGCGCCGGCATGCTGGGGAGGAAAGAACAACATGAACGAGTATGAAAGCATGGAGTTAGGGAGCGATGTCACCGAGGCCTTCAGAGCCAAGGGGCAGCGCGGTACCGTCGTTCTGTCCGTCAGGCTGTCTACTACAGAGATGAGCCGACTTGAACAGGCTGCTCAGCTAACGCGCAGAAGTATCTCCCAGCTAGTGCGAGAGGCGTTGACTCACCTTGCAACAGATGTCTCAACCTCCCCAAACTACCGCCTTCAAGTGTCACGGGGCGATGTAGTTGTCACCGTTGGAGGCGTGACGGCATCGAATCCTGTTGAAGGTATCACACGCTCATGGGATAAAGCTCCCATAACAACATAGTCCCCAATCGGCGCTGTCAAGAGGTCGGTAATGTCGGCTTTTCTCGTTCCTATCGAGGGCTACTGCCCGCACCGGAAGGCGTAGGTCCAGTAGGCGGTTGCCGCCAAACAAACCCAGGGCTGGTCTCACTTACCCCCTCAGCCCCTCCGCCAGCAGCTCCGCCAGGTGCAGCACCCGCACCCTATCCGGCACGGCCTCGCCAGCCTCCCGGAGCACGCGGAGCTGGGCGTCCAGCCCGCCCCGCAGGTGGAGGATGCAGCCGGGGTTGTCGGCCACGACCGTGGCTGCGCCGGTGGCCAGGATGTTCCGCAGCTTGCGCCGCAGCAGCCGCTCCGAGACCTCCGGGTGGTCCAGGGAGAAGCTCCCCCCAAAGCCGCAGCAGACGCCGGAGTCCTGCATCTCGGCGACTTCTATCCCCGCTGCCCGGAGCAGCCGCCGCCCCTCCTCCTTCAGCCCCAGGCAGTTGAGGGACTGGCAGGCGTCGTGGTAGGTGACATTCTGCCCAAGAGACCGCTCATGGTTCCCTTCGGCAAGCCCTTCGACATTGCTCAGGACAAGCTCAGGGTAAACGCGGCTCACCATGAGCGGCTCTCTGACGACCTTGGACAGCCCGGCCACCCGCTCCAGGAAGCTCGTAAAGTCTACCAGCCGCTTGCCCACGGCCTCGGCCCTGGCCCGCCACTCCGGCTCGTGCTTGAACAGTTCCGGGTAGTCCTGCTGGATGGCCACCACGCAGCTGGCGGCGCCGCTGACGATGTAGTCGGCCCCGCAGCGCTCCAGAACCTCGATGGTCTGGCGGGCCAGGGGCAGGCCGCCCGCCCGGTCGCCGGCGTTCAGCAGGGCCAGCCCGCAGCACCACTGCTCCTGGGGGTAGTCCACCTGCGCTCCCAGCGCCTCCAGCACCGCGGCCACGGCCTCGCCCATCTCCGGATAGAGGAGGTTGGTGATGCACCCGCCGAAGAGGGCCACCCGCTTCGCCTCAACCGGGCTGCCCGCCAAGCGCGGGTCTGCCATGGCTGGCTGGCGCCCTTCGGCAGGCTCAGGACGGCGCCCGGCCATGCGCTGGTGGAGGGTCAGCTCCGGCAGAGCCGGCAGGCTGCGGAAGCCGGGCGTAAAGGGTACCCGCAGGAAGCCGTCCGCCTGCTTGAAGGGCCCCTGCACAAACCTGCCTATCGCCAGCCAGCGCTGGAACGCCTCCGGCTTGGCGAAGGCCTCCAGGGCCGTGCGCTTGGCCCAGGGCAGCCCTTCCTGGGCCACCCAGCGCTGGCGCACTTCCAGGATCAGACGCGGCAGGGGGATCTCCACCGGACACACGGTCTCGCAGGCGTTGCAGCTCGCGCAGAGGCTCTGGGGGCCAGCGGCGTTCTCCAGCCCGTGGTGCTGCGCCGTAAAGATCAGCCCGATGGGGCCGGTGTAGACGTAGCCGAAGGCGTGCCCCCCCACCGCCTGGTAGGAGGGGCAGACGTTGGAGCAGGCGCCGCAGCGGATGCACCGTAGGGTCTCCCACAGCTCCGGGTCCTCCCGTGCGGCCCAGCGGCCGTTGTCCAGGAGGATGATGTGCACCTCCTTGGGGCCGTGAACGCCGGTGGTCATGGAGAGCTCGATGTCCCCGGTGCGGCTGGGGCCCGTGATGAAGGAGGTGTAGACGGAGAGCTTCTGGCCCGTGGCGCTGCGGGGCAGCAGCCGCAGCACCGCGGCCGCGTCCTCCAGGGTGGGCACGATCTTCTCCACTCCCAGGATGGCCACGTGGACGGGCGGCAGCGCGCTGACCAGGCGGCCGTTGCCCTCGTTGGTCACCAGCACCAGGGTACCGCTCTCGGCGATGGCGATGTTGGTGCCGGTGACGCCCATGTCCGCCTCGATGAAGGCCTGGCGCATCTCCCGGCGGGCCACCTGCACCAGTTGCTCGATATCGGGGGGGATCTCTTGCTGGGTGACCCGGCTGAAGAGCTCGGCCACCTCCTCCTTGGTCTTGTGCACCGCAGGCGCAATGAGGTGGGAGGGGTGCTCCCCCGCGAGCTGGATGATCCACTCGCCCAGGTCCGTCTCCACGGCCCGGACGCCCCGCTCCTCCAGGTAGGCGTTGAGGCCTATCTCCTCCGTGGCCATGGACTTGCTCTTGACCACCAGCTTGACGCCCCGCTCCCTGGCCAGCCGCCCCACGATGCGGCAGGCCTCCTGGGCGTCCCTGGCCAGGTGCACCACCGCGCCCACGGCCTCGGCCTCGGCCTTGAAGCGCTCCACCAGCTCCGGCAGCCGCTGCACGAAGTCCGTCTTGCGCCGAGCCAGGTCCCGCCGGCGCTCCTGGAACTCCCCGGGCGCGAAGGAGGCGGCCCGCAGCTCCCGGAAGCGGGTCAGCGCCCGCTCCAGGGCCACCTCCAGGTTAGGGGAGTCCAGCGCCTGCCGCAGACGCTGCTTGAAGGGCCTCGTCCTGAGCCTGCGGTGTCCTGAGCTGTGTCCTGAGCTTGTCGAAGGGTCGAAGGGCGCGTAGGCAGCAGACAAGGGTCACTCCTTCAGCACGTCGGCCAGGAAGCCCAGCACGATGCGGTTGAACTCCTCCGGCTGCTCGAAGTAGACGGAGTGGCCCGCGCCGGGCACCTTGGCCAGGCGGGAACCGGGGATGCGCTGGTGCAGCAGCTCAATGACGGGCGGTGGCGCTAGCACGTCCACCTCGCCCACGATGAGCAGGGTGGGCACTTTCAGGGTCTTCAGCGACCGCGCGTCGATGGGGTTGGCGCGCATCCGGCCGAAGGAGGCCTCGTCCCGAGGCGGGTTCTTGGCCGAGATGCTGTGGTAGAGCTGGGCCTTCTCTGGATACTGCTGCTGAAAGGGCAAGCCCAGGGCCCGGCTCAGGAGGTCGCCCTGGCCCTGCACCGGCGGCACCAGCGACTCCCGCACCTTCTCCATCTCGTCGTCGGTGGCGCCGCCGGTGGTGTCGGCCAGCACCAGCGCCCGCACCCGACCCGGGTGGGCCAGGGTGTAGCCCAGGGCCGTCCGTCCACCCATGGACTGGGCCACCAGCACGATCTCGCCCAGGCCCAGGTGGGCCACCAGCCCCTCCATGTCCTGCACAAACGCGTCACCGCCAGGGCCGTTAGGCACGTCCAGCGACTGCCCGAAGCCCCGGTGGTCGATGGCGATGCAGCGGTACTGTTTCGAGAACGCCGGCGCCTGCTGGAACCAGCTCTCGTGGTTGCCGCCCGCGCCGTGGCAGAAGACCACGGGCAGGCCGCGGCCCGCGTCCTCGTAGTAGAGCTGGATGCCGTTTATAGGTGCTTTGGGCATGGGTCGCCTCCTATGTATTTAGTTTTCCACTCGTGGGTGCTACTTACGACCCTCCCCTCGCCCCTCCCTGCCAGGGAGGGGACCCCTTTTTCTCCCCCTTTCAGGGGGAGGGCTAGTACCTACTTAGCTAAATCTCGATACGTTAGTTTTCGAAGGCCTTGGTACACGACCGCTGTCCATCTATTAACGTAAGTAAGTACTAGGAGGGTGAATTACGGCGCTTGCGCAAGCTGCTCACTCATTACCATTACCATTGCAGAGCAGTCGCTAACCAAGCTCGACGCCACACTCCCGAGCGATTTCTGACAGGGCGGCTTCGGTGTTCAGGAGCACGTCGCTATTGGTGAAGCAGATTAGGCGATAACCTTGCTTCTCAAGCCACCCGGTCCGCTTCTCATCGTAGCTCACCGTTCGTGCGTGGGAATCGCCATCGATCTCGACGCCCACCTTGAGTCTAGGGCAACAGAAATCCAGGATGTACGGCCCCGTCGGGTGCTGCCGACGAAACTTCAGCCCGCCTAAGCTCCTTCTCTGTAAGAAATACCAGAGTTTCGCTTCCGCAGGGGTGGGTGTGCTCCGAAGCAGCCTTGCCCGCTCCTTCATAATTGGTGAAATTCTACTGCGCCGCTCCTGCTCTGTCATTTTCACCGTTGAGACCGACCCTCCCCTAGCCCCTCCCTGCCAGGGAGGGGAATAATGTTCCTCCCCCTCTCAGGGGGAGGCTAGGAGGGGGTGAAGCTCGCTCCCAGCTCCACTCCACCACCTATGTCTTCTGCCGACCCTCCCCTCGCCCCTCCCTGCCAGGGAGGGGAATTATGTTCCTCCCCCTTTCAGGGGGAGGCTAGGAGGGGGTGTGCCATATCCTACACCACCAGCCACACCCCCACCACCGAGAGGAGCGTGCCCAGCGCCAGGGCGCCGCTGACCCGCTCCCCCAGGAAGGCCACGGCCAGCACTGCGGCGAAGAGGGGTGAGGTGGAAGAGAGCACTGCGGTCTTGGCCGCGCCCGCCTCCTGGATCGCGTAGAGAAAGAAAATGCTCCCCACGCCAATGCCCAGCATCCCCGCCAAAGCCGAGACCAGCACCGTCCGGCGGTCGTAGGCCGCCAGGTCAATGCCGTAGACGCGCCACGCGGCGCCCGTCAGCACCAGGGCCACCAGGGGGATGCGGATGATGTTGGCCGAGAGCACGTCGATCCCCTCCAGCGCCAGCTTCAGGATGGTGGTGGTGACCGCCCAGCAGAGGGCGGCGATGCCTGCGTAGAGCAGCCCCTGGCGGGTTGCCTCCGGCGTGAGCTTGTCGGCGGCGTCTATCGCACTGCCCGAGGCCCGCACCACCAACCAGATGCCCCCGAGCAGGGCCACCGCGCCCAGGACGCTCTCCCACGTGACCGGCTCGCCCAGGAAGACCGCGGCGAAGAGAAAGGCCAGCAGGATGTAGCCGGCGGTGGAGAGGGGGAAGGACCTGGCCACCCCCAGCAGTCCCAGGCTACGGATGTAGGAGGTGTCGCCGCCGGCCATGCCGATGAAAGCGCCGGCCACCAGCCCGGCCGCCTGCGCCCAGGGGATCTGGCTCACGCCATCGGCCTTGCCCAGGGGCAGCGCCACCGCCAGGAAGAAAGCCGCGGCAAACAGATACTGAAGGGAGGTGATGCGCAGGGCCGGCAGCCGGGCCGTGACCGGCTTCAGCAGCACGCCGTTCAAGGCCCAGAGCAGGGCAGAGGCCATTGCGCTCAACTCACCCAGGGGCATGGGGCGCTCCAGTGGGGTAGGATAGTTGCGGGTCTTCTCCGAGCCACGGGTACAATACCGCGCTAGGGGGCCAGCCACAAGCCAAGGGTCTCAAGTCCCCCTCCCTCCTTCGGCAGGCTCAGGACAGGTCTATCTCCCTCCCACTAGGGGAGGGAGAAAATGTCCCCTCTCCCTTGATGCCTGTCCTGAGCGAAGTCGAAGGGGGAGAGGGCTAGGGAGAGGGTGAGCCCGGCCACACTGCGGATGTCGGTCTATTGAATCAATGACCATCAGCCTGCAGTGCGGAGTTAAGAAACGGTCTCCATCCCGTAGGGATTGCCGTGAAAAACATTGAGTTGCGACCTCACAACTGCTGCCCGCAGCGCTCTAGACTAACCCTTGTACCGTCATGGCACGTATAATGGCCCCACCATCCTCGGAGTGCGGAGGAGTCCGTGAACCTGGGCAACCCCATCTACCTCGACTACAACGCCACCACCCCCGTAGACCCGCGGGTCTTGGAGGCGATGCTGCCGTATCTGAAAGAGCACTTCGGCAACCCGTCCAGCAACCATGCCTACGGTGGCGCCGCCCACGCGGCGGTGGACCGGGCCAGGGGGCAGGTGGCGGGGCTGCTGGGCTGCCGGCCGGGGGAGGTGGTCTTCACCGGCGGCGGCAGCGAGAGCGACAACCTGGCCATTAAGGGGGTGGCTCTGGCCCTGCGGGAGCGGGGCCGGCACATCGTCACCACCGAGATCGAGCATCCGGCGGTGCTGGAGACCTGCCGCTACCTGGAGCGCACCCTGGGCTACCGGGTGACCTACCTGCCCGTAGACGGCCTCGGCCGGGTGGACCCCGCCGCGGTGTCCGCGGCCATCACGCCCGAGACCAGCCTAATCTCCGTGATGCACGCCAACAACGAGACGGGGGTCATCCAGCCTATCGCGGAGATCGCGGCCGTCGCCCGCGCCCGCGGCGTTCTGCTCCACACCGACGCGGCGCAGTCCGTGGGAAAGATCCCCACCACCATGGACGATCTGGGGGTGGACCTCCTCACCGTGGCTGGCCACAAGCTCTATGCGCCCAAGGGCATCGGGGCCCTCTACGTGCGCCAGGGCGCTCCCCTGGACCCCGTGGTTCACGGTGCAAGCCAGGAGGGCGGCCTGCGGGCCGGGACCGAGAACGTGCCCTACATGGTGGCCCTTGGGACGGCGTGCGAGCTGGCGGGCGAGGGGCTGGAACGGGACATGCCCCGTATCCGGAAGCTGCGGGACCGCCTTCAGCAGCGGCTGGAGAGCGCCGGCTGGGCGCTGAACGGCCACCCCACGCAGCGGCTGCCCAACACCCTGAACATGAGCTACACCGGGCTGGACGGCGAGGAGGTCCTGGCCCACGCGCCGGACATCGCGGCCTCCACCGGGTCGGCGTGCCACGCGGGGCGCACCGACCCTTCGGCGGTGCTCCTGGCCATGGGCTTCAGCCGGGAGCGGGCATTGGGCGCGGTGCGACTCAGCCTGGGCCGCTGGACCACCCGGGAGCAGGTGGGCCGGGCGGCGGAGGAGCTGGGGAGGGCGGTGCATGCCCTCGCAGACGAGGGGAGTAGGGCCGCCACGAAATGAGGGCCTGGAACAAATCACTGGAGGCGCACCGAGACATCATCGAGCAGCACATAGTTCTTGTGCATGGAATAAGACTCCGTGTTCATCCCGAAGAGGATGCGGATTATCCGCCCTGCGTAAGGCGAGAGGTCCAGCATCCCCTGTGTCCAGCCGAAGGCAGCGCCCTTGTTAATGCACAATGCCTTCACGTGGCGCACCATGGCTTCCTCCATGATGGCCAGGGTGAAACAGTCATTGGCACCCTGGTCGGAGCCCAGCAGCTTGAACCAATAGGTGAGGATGGCGCGCTGGGCTCTTGCTGGTATTCTGATTTCCTGAAGTACCATCGCCGACCTCTTGCCGTCCAAGGGCTGCAGGAATGCTCCCCGTTGCCCAGAGTGCCAGCCGCCAGCAACCGCGTAGTTGAAGCTGATGATGCAGGAGCAATCGTCTATCCACCCGCCCTCGCTCTCGAAGTCTCCGTTCTGAACCAGTTCGTTGTCTTGGGCCACTTTGGTGAAAGACCAGGTGGGAGACCAGGCTACGGGCTTACCATCCCCCTGAATGCGGGGCCTGACACGCCAGTAGTAGGTCGTGCCATCCCTGAGGGGGCTCCCAAGTGAGTAGCTATTGGGCGGAGTAGCCATTCCCCCGTGAAGGGCAACGTGGATTACGGAGGCCACTGCCGTGGCCGCATTGGTGTCGAAATGCTCGTCGGCACTGAACTGGAACTCGAAGAGGAACAGCCGGGGATCACCGTCCCCCCAACGCAAGACAGGAGCTGTAGCCACCAGTGCTCCGTCCCGCGGGCTGATGGGGAAGGCCCCGTTGATGACCTTGGGCGTCCTAAAGGTCCACCACGTCGTCCATTTGCTCCACGAGGGGTCGTCCTGGGGCGCTGGTGTCAGAGCATCGCTTGCCCGCACTCGCCAGACATAGGTCATGTCTGGCAGCAGGCCATACCAGTCGGGCGGTGGCGGAAGCCGAAAGGACTCGACGGGTCCCAGGATAATGTGGACGCTTGGCCCATCACTTCCGGCAGGCATCGCCTCAAGTTCGACTCGGGTCGTACCACCGGGATTCCTCCAAACAAGCGTGGCCTCAAAATCCTGTAGCACTGCTCCAGATGGTGGCCCTAAGGGAACCGGCATGTCTGGTGTGGCGCTGGCGGGCACAGCAGGCGAGATAAGCAGCGTGAACGCCAGGTAGAGCATTGCCCGGATGAAGCGGTTACAATCCATCCCAGCGACGAGTGCACGAGTTAGCGACCTGTGGCTCACGTAACACCTCCTCGGGCGGTTGAGCTGAGCCAAAGACCCTAGGAGGAAGGGAAAGAAAAACCCTTGCCCGCAGAAAGACAAGGGTTGCGTCGGCTGGTTCAACCGACTTGCCATGTCCCCTTCTCGCGAGAGTCTCCGGCAATCCAGCAGAGGCAGGCATTCTGGCTCCCAGGTTGCTGAGCACCTGGATACAGTTGCGGGACAGCGCCGGCCTTGCACCGGACTTCCCCTGTTCAAGCCCCGCCTTTCGTTGGGGCCCTCTGCCATGCTATTCAGTTACCCAAAGTCTACCACCGGCGCACAACCATGACAAGGAGGCTGCGGCGAGTCACCCGGAAATCCGCGTCCCCACCACCCCCTTCACCGCCCCTTCTGCGCCGGGCAGCGGCGCTATGACGGCCGACAGCCCGCCGTGCTCCAGGAACCGCAGGCACGCCTCCACCTTGGGGCCCATGCTGCCGGGCGGAAAGTGGCCCTGCTTCAGGTAGCGCCGGCCTTCCGCCAGCGTCAGCCGTTCTAGCGGCCGGGCCTGGGCTGTCTCATAGTCCAGGTAGACCCGGTCCACGTCGGTCAGGATGACCAGGGTCGAGGCCCGTAGCTCGGTGGCCACCAGCTCCGCCGAGTAGTCCTTGTCCACCACGGCCTCCACACCGGAGAGCTGGCCGTCCCGCTCCGCTACCGGGATGCCGCCGCCGCCCGCGACCACGGGCACCAGCCCTGCAGCCAGCATCGCTTCCAGCGCCGGCGCCTCCACCAGCCGCAGCGGACGCGGTGAAGACACGGCACGCCGCCACGCGCCGGGATGCACCTCCCGCACCGCATAGCCCCGCTCTCGGGCCAGCTCCTGCGCCCGTTCCCGCCCATACACCGGGCCTATGGGCTTGGTAGGCTGCAAGAAGGCGGCGTCGGCGGGGTCCACCACCACTTGGCTGACCAGGCTCACCACCGTCTTGGCCACACCCAGGCGGCGGAGCTGGTTCCCCAGGAGCTGCTGGATCATGTAGCCCAGTTGTCCCTGGGTCTCGGCGTCGCACACGTCCAGGGTGGCCAGAGGCACCTGGGCGCGGGCCGCTTCGTTCTGGAGCAGCAGCGCTCCCACCTGGGGTCCGTTGCCGTGCACCAGCGCCACCTCGTACCCGGCCCGGATGAGCTGGGCTAGCTCCTCGGTGGTCTGCTGGAGAACCTCCCAGCCGTGGTGGTCGGAGAGCGACGTATCTTTCGGCGGGTTGATGGCGTTGCCGCCCAGGGCGATGACCACCCGGTTGCCGACCCTGCCATTCCCCCGACGCTGGGTCATGCGCCCGCCTTGCTGAAGGGCGGTGTCCTGAGCTGTGTCCTGAGCTTGTCGAAGGGCTTGTCGAAGGGCGAGAGGACCTCTTCCAGGGTAGGCGTTCCCATCACCTGGAGGGAGTAGGCCACGCGCACCGTGGGTTTGGTGATGGCGATGATCCGCGTCAGATCGATGGGCGTGGCAATCACCACCAGGTCGCAGGGCGCCGCCTCGATGGTGGCCTGCAGGTCCCGCCGCTGCTCCTCGCTATACCCCATCGCGGGAAGCACGGGCCCGGTGGAGGGATACTGGCGGTAGGTGTCCGCCAGGCTTCCCACGGCGAAGGCATGGGGGTCCACGACCCAGGCCGCGCCATAGGCCAGGGCCGCCCGGTAGCCGGCACCCGTGGCCATGCCGCCATGAGTGGTGGTGGGGCCATCCTCCACCACCAGCACCCGCTTGCCCGCGATGCTCTCCGGGCGGTCCACGCTGATGGGGGATGCGGTCCGCACCACTCGGGCGCCGGGGTTGGCCAGCCGGACATGCTCCTCCACGTCCCGCACCTGCTCTGCCGTCGCAGCGTCCACCTTGTTGATGACCACCACGTCCGCCATGCGCAGGGCGGTCTCGCCGGGGTGATAGCGTAGCTCGTCGCCGGCCCGCAGGGGATCGGCCACCACCAGCAGCAGGTCGGGCCGGTAGAAGGGGAGGTCATTGTTGCCGCCGTCCCACAGGATGATATCGGCTTCTTCCTGGGCCTGCTCCAGGACGAGGCCGTAGTCCACCCCCGCGTAGACCACGTTGCCCTGGGCCAGGTGGGGCTCGTACTCCTCCCGCTCCTCGATGGTGCAGCCGTAGCGGCCCAGGTCGTCCCACGTCTCGAAGCGCTGCGCCGCCCCGGCCCGCAGGTCGCCGTAGGGCATGGGGTGGCGGACGATGACCGGACGCCATCCCCAGCCCTTCAGAATGCGCGCCAGCTCCCGAGAGGTGGGGCTTTTGCCCGCGCCGGAGCGTACGGCGCACACTGCGACCACCGGCACCCTGGCCTGGAGCATGGTCTCCCGGGGGCTGAGGAGACGGAAGGAGGCCCCGTTCGCCAGGGCCAGGGACGCGACGTGCATCACCTGCTCATGGGAGACGTCGCTGTAGGAGAAGACCACCACCTCCACCCCTTCCTCTCGGATCAGGCGGGGCAGGTCCCCTTCCGGGAAGATAGGGATGCCCTGGGGATAGTCCGGCCCGGCCAGCTCCGGGGGGTAGCTGCGGCGGGCGATGGTGGGGATCTGGGTGGCCGTGAAGGCCACCACCTGGTACTCCGGCCTTCCCCGGAAGGCCACGTTGAAGTTGTGGAAATCCCGGCCGCCGGCCCCCAGAATGATCACCTTCCTTGGCATGGCCTCGCCCTCGCGGTCTTCTGCTGCCTCAGCGCCACGGGTCTCCACGGCCCTCGTGGGACGGTCTCCTGCGGACGCAACCCCTACTCCCAAGGTACGGAGCTGCTAGCTGCCTGTCAACGGACACCAGAAGGACCTGCTCCATCCATGGTCCCGAGAAGTGACGGTAGTCACGGCCCCACCGCTGAACAGGTGACTCCCGGCACTACTCTCTGCAATGCCCTGCCTTTACCCTGGGAGAATACACAGGCAGGAGGACATCCAATGAGGCGCGCGCTGATCTTGCTATCACTCATGCTGTTGACAATCGGGATGCTGGTCTCGGCCTGCTCTCCAGCACCCCTACCCATTCCCACACCCGCGGCCACCGCGCCGCCGCAGGTCTCTCTTACTCCCTGCGCCGCCGCGTCGGCAGTAAGCTCTCTGGAACCCCCGACGACGACTCCCGCGACCGCACCTCCCGCTCCTACGCCCGCGACGCCGCCTCCACCCACACCGACGCCGCGGCCTGCGCCCAGGGAGGACCGGGTGGGCTTCCCCGAGAGTTATCAGACCGGCTTCAAGCAGTTCTACGTCTTTGATCGGTTGGACAACCGCCAGATCCGGTATGTCTGCGCCAACGACGTCGCCGCCTCGGTGAAGCCGGGCGATCCCTTCCCCTACGGTAGTATCCTGGTCTTTGAGTCCTGGCGGGCCAAACAGGACCCCGGCGGCGCCTTGGTCAAGGACACCAGTGGGCATCTGATTCGCGAGACGCTTACCACGGTCTTCGTGATGCGGAAAGAGAAGGGCTTTGGAGAGGACTACCAGGGATTGCGCAACGGAGAGTGGGAATACGTTGCCTACCGCCCGGATAAGAGCGTGCAGACACCGCCGCAGAACTCGGCCTCTTGCGCGGCCTGCCACCTGGCCGCCACTGCCAAGAAGGACTTTGTGTTCCACCCAGAGCTCTTCTTCACGAAGGAGCGGTACGCTCAGACCCCTTCCGTCGGCTCGAACGAGGTAGCAATGTCCAGCGTAGCCTTCTACCCTAACAACCTGACCGTGAAAGTGGGCACCACGATCAAGTGGACCAACAGCGCTCTGGACGGCATTGACCACACAGCCACGGCGACGAACAACGCCTTCGATTCTGGTATCCTGAAGCCCGGCGCAGGTCATACCGTTACGCTTACTGCCCCCGGAACCTACCCCTACTTCTGTGCCCTGCATCCGGACCAGATGCGTGGCACAATCCGGGTAACCGACTAGCCCCAGCGCGTGGCCTGGTTGGTCGGGTCACCTCTAGTGAGAAGGCCAGTCAGGGCGCTTCGCTGCTTTGACAGCCCTCGCTATCTTCGGTACGTTAGACATACCCAGAGGGGGTAGCGAGCGGCAGGAGAGCACGCCACCGTGGAGGGTGATTCCGAAGACCGACGGCTATTACGCCTAGCGGGGTTGGCGCTGCCGGCCGCCGTGCTGGTGCTGGGCCTGGTGCCTCCGCCGAGGGGTGGGCTGACTCAGGGATTCTTGCTGAGCTTTGTCGGCTTTCTGGTGGCCCTGGTGGTAGTGGACCAGACCGCGCCGGCCGGAGATGCACCGGGTTGGCGGCGCGGGATCTGGTTCGGCGCAGAGTTGGCCCTTTCGGCCCTGGTGGTTCACGCTCACGGCACGCTGGTGCGCCCCGCCCTGATTTACCTGCTACCCACCAGCCGAGCGCTGCTCATGTTTGGCGAACGCACCGGGTTGCTCATGAGCCTCACAGGCTGGCTCGTCTACAGCTTCAACATCGGGGCGTCCGTGTGGCCCGACCGGCTCAACGAGTTCCCCAACTACCTGTCATTCTTCCTCGGCCCTTATGTGGTCGCGGTGCTGCTGACCATGGCAGCCTTGCGCCAGGCAGCGGAGCGTCGCAAGGTGCAGACGCTGTACGATGAGCTGAAGGAGGCGCATCAGCAGCTCCAGGCGATGCACCAGCAGGCCCAGGAGCTGGCGGTAACGCAGGAGCGCAATCGCTTGGCCAGGGAGATCCACGACACCCTGGCCCATTACCTTACGGTCATCAACGTGCAGCTCGAGGCGGTGGAGAAACAAGGGTCCGACCGGCCAGAGGAGGCCCTCCAGCGTGTGCGTCGCGCCCGGCGGCTGGCCGTGGAGTGCCTGCAGGAGGTGCGCCACTCGGTGGCTGCGCTGCGAGCAGCCACCATGGAGGAACTTTCTCTTCCAAAGGCGCTTCAGAACCTGGCCCTGGAGTTCACCGAGAGCACGGGAATCGCGGTGCGCCTGGAGATGGAGTTACCCGACGAGATGCCGCTTCCTCCGGAGATGGCCCTGGCTCTGTATCGGGCGGCTCAAGAAGGCCTGACCAACGTCCAGCGCCATGCCCACGCGCAGCAGGTCATCCTTCACCTAAGCGCCCACAATGACGCCGTGGAGTTGGCGGTGCAGGATAACGGACGGGGCCCCAACGAGGAGAGCAGCGCCGGCTCGGGTGGCTTCGGCCTCCTGGGACTCAGAGAGCGCGTGGCGCTCCTGGGAGGACAATTGGCCTTTGGCCGCGCTCAGGCCGGCGGCAGCCGCCTGGCTGTGACCCTTCCCGCCCAGAATGCCCGTGACTGATCCAGCTTTGGAACGGGGAGCGCGAGCGCCCATCAGGGTGCTCCTGGTGGACGACCAGCGCCTTCTGCGGGAGGGCCTGCGCACGTTGCTAGAGCTCCATCCCGACCTGAGGGTAGTCGGAGAGGCTGGCGATGGCGTCGAGGCCGAAGCCCTGGTAGAGCGGCTGCGCCCGCAGGTAGTGCTCATGGACCTGCGCATGCCTCGGCGAGATGGCGTGGCTGCCACGCGCCTGATTGCCGCTCGCTGGCCAGAAATTCAGGTGCTGGTGCTTACCACTTTCGACGATGACGAACTGGTTTTTCAGTCCATCGCGGCCGGTGCCTCGGGCTATCTGCTGAAGGACATCGGCTCAGACGCTTTGGCCAACGCCGTCCGAGTCGCGAGCCGAGGCGAGTCGCCGCTTCAACCCAGCGTCGCCCGCAAAATCATCAGTCGCGTGCGCCGCGCGTCCGCCGGCGGGCCCCAGAGCGATGCGACGCGCCCGCGCGAGCCCCTGGCCGAGCGAGAGCTGGAGGTGCTGAAGTTGCTGGCCACGGGCGCCACCAACCGGGAGATTGCCGAGCAGCTCTCCCTGGCGGAGGGAACGGTGAAAAACTACATCTCCTCAATCCTGGCAAAGACGGGACTGAGGGACCGGACACAGGCAGCCCTCTTCGCCGTGCGCCAAGGCCTGGCGGACATGGATGACAGGAGCGGCCAGTTAGGATAACATGGTGGTGTTGCGCCGCGTTCCGTGGGGCGGCGCCGGTGAGGCGCATTCGTCTAGCGGCCCAGGACACCTCCCTCTCAAGGAGGAGATCACCGGTTCGAATCCGGTATGCGCTACCAACCAGCCGGCACGGCCCTCAGCGAGGCTGAGGGTTCTCTTTTTCATGATCACCCGGCTGGCCTGGCCTCTGCCGCCCCATAGGCCCAGTCTAGCACCTCCACTACGTGGGCCACTCGCCCCGGCAGGCCGGCCTGGCGCAGGCCCGCGGCAAGCTGCAGCATGCAGCCCGGATTGGCCGTGACCACCACCTCCGCCCGGGCGGCGGCAACCTCCTGCATCTTGCCCACCAGCAGCCGCTGCGCCATCTCCCGCTGGGTGATGTTGTACACCCCCGCACTGCCGCAGCAGGCGTCGGGCGTGCGCATCTCCACCAACTCCAGCCCGGGCACCGCCCGCAGCAGCTCCCGCGGCGCCTGCCTGATCCTCTGGGCATGGGCCAGGTGGCAGGAGTCCTGATAGGTCACCCGTATGGGCAGCGGTCCCAGCCGCCCCTGAAGCGGCTGCATCGCCAGCAGCTCCGTGATGTCCCGTACCAGGCTGCTGAAGCGCCGGGCCTTGTCGGCGTAGGCCGGATCATCCTGAAGCAGCCCGGTGTACTCCTTCATGGATGCGCCGCAGCCCGCCGCATTGGTCACGATGGCGCCGGGCTCCGCGACCAGGAACGCGTCGATGTTCCGGCGTGCCAGACGGCGGGCCTCCTCCCGTTCGCCACTGTGGAGGTGGAGCGCGCCGCAGCACCCTTGGCCAGGAGAGACTTCCACCCTGTAGCCGTTACGGGCCAGGACTCGGAGCGTCGCCTCGTGCACCTCTGGGTAGAGGTAGGGCATCACGCAGCCGGAGAGCAGTGCGACCGTGGTCAGCGCAGTTTCGGGGAACGGCTGGACGCCTCTGGGCGCTACCAAGAACCCGCCAGCGGCGGGCGGCAGCAGCGACTCCATCTGGACCACGGCGCGGGGCAGCAGGCGCAGCAGGCCGGAGCGGCGCACCAGCCGCTGCAGCCCAGAGCGCTGGTAGAGACGCAGCAACCCCGCCAGCAGGCGGAGGCGTCCCGGATGGGGCAGCAGCCCGCGAAAGACCAGCAGCCGGAGCCCCCGCTGCCAGGGAACTCCTCGCTTCTGAGCCAGTAGCTGCGCCCGCTCCGCCTCCATGATGCGGCCGTAGGGCACGCCGGAGGGGCACACCGCCTCGCAGTTGCGGCACACTAGGCACAGCTCCATGTGCTGCAGGAAGGAGGGGGTCGCCCGGATGCGGCCCTCGGCCCGGGCCCGCATGAGGTAGAGACGGCCCCGGGGCGACTCGGTCTCCAGGCCCGTCTCGACATAGGTGGGGCAGCTCTGGAGGCACAGCCCGCAGTGCACACAGCGGGAGAGGTCGTCCAACCGGGGGCCGAGTTCCACAGGCATGGACCGGCGCCGCTAGAGGCCGCCCAGATAGCGGCCGGGGTTCAGGACGCCCTTGGGGTCGAACTGCTCCTTGAGCCGCCGCATGATGGCCACCGCGGCGGGCGCCGGCCCCCAGAGGTCTAACGCCTGCTTCAGCGCCGGGGGGCAGACCTCCACTACCGTGGAGCCGCCCAGGCTGGTCGCGGCCGCCCGCACCCGCCCTACTAGCTCCGACCAGCTCGCGGGCGCGGCGGCGGAGAGGTCTTTGGGCAGCCAGAAGGCGTACAGCAGGCCGTTCCCCGCCCGGGCCATGAGGGCCGGTTCGGGGATACCGCAGGCAGTGACTGCCTCCTGCGTCGCCTCCAGGAGCGTACCGAGCTGAGCGGGCGGCGCTGCCGACCGCACGGTGAGCCATGGCTCGGCATTGCCGAAGCCGAAGTCCCGCACCCCGGCCCAGAACTCCTCGCCCACCTGCCCTTCCTGGCGCAGGAGCGGTCGCCCCAGTTCGTCCGCCAACGCCTCGGCCTCCCGCGCCTGCCGCTCTACCGCTGCGCTGCTGCCGGCCAGCTCTAGGGCCACCAGCCAGCCCTCTGCCCCCTGGCCCAGCAGACGCGTCGCCGAGGGGCTCACCAGATCGAGGGCCTGGGGCTGCACGAGGGACGCCTGGAGGCGCCGCACCAGGGCCAGGGCCTCCCCCGCCTCCGGGGCCGGGAGCAGGAGGGTGATGGTGGCCTGCGGCAGGGGCGCCAGCCGGAAGCTGGCCTCCACGATGACCCCCAGGGAGCCCAGGGAGCCGATGTAGAGCCGGGTCAGGTCGTAGCCGGTGACGTTCTTCACCACCTTGCCGCCGGCCCTGGTCAGCGTGCCGTCGGGATGAGCGACCCGGATGCCCAGGACCTGGTCCCGCGGCCGCCCGAAGCCCAGCCGGCGTGGGCCGGCGCCCGCCACCGCCAGAATGCCGCCGAGGGTGGCCCGCTCCGGCAGCGGGGCCTCCAGGGCCACCCGCTGGCCGTGGGGCGCCAGCGCCCGCTGCAGCTCGGCCAGGGTCATGCCGGCCTCCACCGTGGCTGTCAGGTCGGCGGGAGAGTGCTCCAGCAGCCGGTTGAGACTGCCGGTGGCCACTACCAGGTCTGCCGCACGGGGCGGGTAGCCCAGGCCCATCTGGGTGCCGCCGCCCCAGGGCACGACGGCCTGCCCCCTGGCCGCGGCGTCAGCCAGCATCCCGGCCAGCGCCTGGGGTGTGGCGGGATGACAGGTTTCCTGTGCCAGGACGCCGTTGATCTCGTAGGCTTTCAAGGAGGGCAGGGCGATGTCTAAATATACGCACCCATGGCCACCGCCCGCTGGGCAATGGCCTGGGGTATCTCGCCGGCGGCGGCCCGGGCGCCAGGGAAGACCTTGCCGGGGTTGAAGGCGTCGTCGGCCCCGAAGGCGGGGCGCAGCCGGGCCATGGCCGCCAGGTCCTCCGGGGAGAAGACCCAGGCCATGAAGTCCTGCTTCTCGATGCCGATGCCGTGCTCGCCCGAGAGCGCGCCGCCCGCGTCCACGCAGATGCGCATGATCTCCGCGCCCGCCTCCAGCACCCGCTGGATGGCCCCGGGCGCGCGTTCGTCGAAGAGGATGTTGGGGTGGAGGTTGCCATCCCCCGCGTGAAAGACGTTGGCGATGGGGAAGCCGTACTTCTCCCCCACGGCCGTCACCTGCTGGAGCACCTGGGGCAGCTTGGAGCGGGGCACCACGCCATCCAGGATGTAGTAGTTGGGGGCCAGGCGGCCCAGGGCCCCCAGCGCGCCCTTGCGCCCCGCCCACAGGCGCTCCCGCTCCTCCTCGGCCTCCGCGGTACGCACCTCCCGGGCGCCGTGGGCCTGGCACAGGGCCACCACCGTCTCTCCCTGCTCCGCCGCCTGCTCCCGCAGACCCTCCACCTCGATCAGCAGCACCGCGCCCGCATCGTCAGGATAGCCCGCGTGGACGGCCGGCTCCACCGCCTGGATGGTCAGCCGGTCCAGCATCTCCACCGCCGCGGGGATGACGCCGCGGCCGATGATGTCCGAGACCGTGGCACCGGCATCCTCGATGCGATCGTAGATGGCCAGCATGGTACGGGTGGCCTCGGGCCTGGGCAGCAGCCGCACCACGATCCGGGTGGCGATGCCCAGGGTCCCTTCGGAGCCGATGAAGACGCCCCGCAGGTCGTAGCCGGGCGCCTCGCCGGTGCGGTCCCCCAGCCAGACCACCTCGCCCGTGGGCAGCACCACCTCCAGCGCGAGGACGTGGTTAGTGGTAACCCCGTAGGCCAGGCAGTGCGGGCCGCCGGAGTTCTCGGCCACATTGCCGCCGATGGTGCAGGCCCGCTGGCTGGAGGGATCAGGCGCGTAGAAGAGGCCGTGGGCCGCAGCCGCCCTGGAGATGTCCAGGTTGACGACACCGGGCTCCACCACCGCCAGGCGGTTCTCCGGGTCGATCTCCAGGATCTCCCGCATGCGGGTCAGGGCGACGATGATCCCCCGGGCCAGGGGGATGGCGCCTCCGCTGAGGCCAGTGCCCGCGCCCCGGGGCACCAAGGGCTGCCCGGCCTCCCGGGCCAGGCGCACCACCGCGGCCACCTCCTCCGTGGTGCGGGGGAGCACCACGGCCGCGGGCAGGCCCCGGTCGATGGAGCCATCGTACTCGAAGACCAGCAGGTCCTCGGGCAGGTGGAGGACGTACTCCGGCCCGACGATGTCTTGCAGGCAGGCAACCAGGTCTTCTAGCATCACAACTTTATCGCATAGATTGTATTGTCCTCAAATCGGGAGTACAAGTGTACTAGCCACTGTATAATGTGCAGCGATGGGAGAGCAAATCTATCTTCAACGCCCGAATCTCCATCCTCGCGGCTTTAACTTCCAAGCTCAACTTCCTTACGGACTGCGCGGTGGCGGAAGTCCGCGCAGCCCTCGAAGATCTCTACGACTTTCTATCCAACGTCAACACCTTCCTTACTGGAAATGGTTGGGATCGCCTGGAAGAGACACTGTCTGCTGCAACTTTGAGCGGCGTGATTAGTGAGATGGTTGTACAAAGCTTGTCCAAGCACAGTGCCACTATCATCAAGAATCAATGGCATAACGGTCGGCCCGATCTTGTACGTAGGGGGATGTACCCGTGGGATGCTGTACTTTCTGGACAAGAGGGCGTTGAAGTCAAGGCTTCTCGCAACCAAAGTGGGTGGCAAGGCCATAATGTGGAAAGCGGGTGGCTTATGATCTTTCAGTATAGAGTGATCCAAAACAAAACCAGCGTTGAGGAGACAGAGCCAACCACATTCGAGCGGTTCTCGTTGCGCAGCTGTCTCAAGAAGATTGGAGCTTCAGCGGTCGGAGAGCCGGTTCGAGAAGAACCCCAACTGCCTCGATTGTGAAAACCGGTTTAGAGAAGTTGGTTCGGGATCCGATTTATCTTGATCCAACGTACCCCACGTCGGGAAGATCGACCAGGAATACTTGATACTCAGCCACTTTAAGAGCGGCAAGTGCCGGGATAGCGCGACGCGCTAACTCTGCGTATTCTTTGTCGATCTCTATTCCTACGCCCCGATACTCCAGCGATTCACAAGCCGCAAGGGTGGAGCCGCTTCCTGCAAATGGGTCTAGAATTACGCCTTCACCAAGAGGTAACGCTGCATGCACTAGTACTTACTTGACAAAGTAGACGTTAGGTTGTATGCTCCGGCCATGGCTGGAGTGGCGACGGCAATTACGTTGACCGATGAGGAACATACCCAATTGACGGCGTGGACCCGGCAAGGGACCACGGAGCAGCGCATGGCCTTGCGAGCCCGCATCGTCCTGGCAGCGGCGGCGGGAAGCGCGACCAAGGAGATCGCCTCGCGGTTGGCGCTGCGGCCGGCCACGGTGAGTAAGTGGCGTCGGCGATTCGCCCGCGGTCGGTTGGCTGGGCTGCGCGATGAGCCCAGGTCGGGCAAACCGCCGGTGTATGGGGCGGACACCATCCGCCGCATCCTGGCGCAGTTGGACGAGCCACCGCCGTCGGGCTTCAGTACCTGGACGGGGAGCTTGGTGGCGCGGGCCCTGGGGGATGTCACGCCCGACCAGGTCTGGAAGGTGCTGCGGGAGCGCGGCATTCAGCTGCAGCGCCGACGGAGTTAGTGCATTAGTACCGACCCGCAGTTTACGCAGAAGGCCGATGAGCACCCCGTCCCGTTTGAGTGGACCAAGGCCATGGTAAATCCGACTGGCCTCAAGCATCATTACGCTAACTTAAATAGGTAAGTACTAGTTGCCTCAGGAAGACCTGGGGCTTAAGTGACGGATGTTGTGCTAGCTCTCGTTCTTTTCTAGGCGTACGTGCACTTTGAATGACATCGCAAAAGGGGGTCATGTAGCTCACTCTTTTTAAACCACCTGTCGCCCAACGCCCAAGATTACAAGCCAACGTACCCTCAAAAGGTTTCCGAAAAAGAAGCCACGGTTCCCAACAAGATCGGGGCATTGGATGGAGTCAACGAGCATCTAAGAAGAGAGTGTTTAGTAACACCCCCGACCCCCCTGCAAGGGGATCTCGTTCTACCGGCTGCCCCGGAGGCGGGGATCCCACACGTCCCGCAAGGCGTCACCCAGCAGGTTAAAGCCCATGACCGCGAGGCTGATGGCGATGCCGGGGAAGAAGACCACCCAGGGCGCCACTACCATGAACTGGCGGTTGCTGGCCACCATCCCGCCCCAGGAGGCCGTGGGCGGCGGCGCCCCCAGCCCCAGGAAGCTGAGCGATGCCTCGGTGATGATGGCGCCACCCAGCCCCACCGTCGCGATGACGATGATGGGCGCCGTGACGTTGGGCAGGATGTGCGACAGCAGGATGCGCCCGTTGCTGGCGCCCATGGCCTGGGCCGCCTCAATGTACTGGTTGGACTTCACCGAGAGCGCCGCGCCTCGGATAATGCGGGACACGCCCGGGGTGATGACGATACCGATGGCCACCATCACCTGGGTAAGCCCGGATCCCAGGGCCGCCACCATGGTCAGGGCCAGGATGAGCGCCGGGAAGGCCATGAGCATGTCCATGAAGCGCTGCACCACCACATCCACCCTGCCACCGAAGTAGGCCGTGGTAATCCCTACCAGGGACCCCATGCCCGTACCGATGCTCACCGCCACCAGGCCCACCCACAGGGAGATGCGCGCCCCGAAGATCAGCCGGCTCAGCACGTCCCGCCCCACCTGGTCGGTGCCCAGCGGGAAGTCGCCTCCGGGAGCCACCAGCCGCTGGCCGCCGTAGACCAGGTTCGGGTCGTGGGGCGCCAGCACCTCCGCGAAGACCGCGGTGAAGACGATCGCGATGATGATCAGCCCCGCGACGGCTCCCAGCGGCTTCTGGCGGGCAAAACGCCATACCTGCCTGAAGAGCGCCGGCCCACGGTGAGCCCGGGAGAGGCCCGCCAGCACCGCAGCCGCGTCGTTTCGGTTCGTGGCCATGTCGGCTCCCTGTGCCCGCCGGTTATCGGAAACGGATGCGGGGGTCCAGCCAGGCGTAGCTGATATCCACGATGAGGTTAACGGTGACGAACACCGTGGCGATGAACAGGATGTTGCCCTGGAGCTGCGGGTAGTCCCGCTGGTAGATAGACTCCAGGGTCAGCCGCCCCAGACCGGGCAGGGTGAAGATCTGCTCCATGATCACCGAGCCGCCCAGCAGGAATCCCACCTGGTTGCCCACGATGGTCACCACGGGGATCATCGCGTTCTTGAGGCCGTGCCGGACGATCACCGCCCGCTCCGTGAGGCCCTTGGCCCAGGCCGTGCGCACGTAGTCCTGCCGCAGCACCTCCAGCAGCGTCGTCCGGGTCATCCGCATAACGCTGGCGGATGACTGGATGCCGATGGCGAACGCAGGCAGGAGAAAGGACTGGAGGTTGAGCCATGGGTTGTCCACAAAGGCCGTGTACTTCAGGGGCGGCACCCACTGGAACTGGATGGCCGTGAAGAGGATGGCCATGGTCGCCAGCCAGAAGCCGGGCACCGAGAGCCCGAAGACGCTCACCACCCGCACCAGGTAGTCCAGGGGCGTATCCTGGCGCACGGCCGCGATGACGCCGATGGGGATGGCCAGAGATAGGGAAATGATCAAGGCCAGCAGGGCCAGCTCCGCGCTCACCGGGAGGCGGCGTAGCATCTCGTCCAGCACCGGCCTGCGGGACCAGACCGAAACACCCCAGTCGCCCCGCAGGATCCCCCACACCCACTCTCCATACTGAAGGATGAAGGGTTTGTTCAGCCCCAGCTCGGTGCGGAGCGCCTCCGCCTGCTCATCCGTCAGGTTGCCCGTCTCCCCCCGCATGATGGTCACCACGTCGCCGGGCAGGAGCCGCAGCAGCACAAAGACCGTGAAGGAGACGCCCAGCAGCACCGGGAACAGCATGAGGACACGGCGCAGGATGTACTGTTGCACGGCAGTCTTGCTTTCTTGAAGCGTCTACCTGGCGCCAGGCTGAGCCCGGGCACCAGGTAGACGCTGGCTCTGGTTGCGAAGCCAGGCTACTTATCTACCCAGACTTTGGCGAGCCGTGCACTCCCCCAACCAAGGATGGCGTAGGAGTGGGGGTAGAAGTTCTTCACGTAGGAGTGCCACGCGTTGAAGGCCACGCCCGTCACCGTGGTGACGTAGTAGGCCTGGTCGATGATGTGGCGCTGGATCTCGTGGATGATCTTGATACGCTCCGCCTCGTTGATGGTAGAGCGCTGCTTCTTGATCAGCTCGTCCAGCTTGGGGTCGAAGCCGGGGTCATGGGCGGCCGCCTTGAAGGAGCCCTGGAGCCACAACAGCAGCTCCTCCGGGTCCGTGAAGCTCACCTGCCCGCCCGTCATGATGTCCTCCATGTCACCGGTCTGGTAGTAGAGGAGGAACTTGGCGTACTCGGTGGCATAGTGCTTGGTGCCGACGCCGACCTTCTTCCAGGCCTGCTCGATGTACTCCGCCTTGTCCCGGGCGCCCTGGCCGTGAGCCGGCGTGGTGTCCATGGTGATGTTAAAGCCGTTAGGGTACCCCGCCTCGGTGAGGAGCTGCTTGGCCTTCACCGGATCGTACTGGTACATGGGGTGCTTGGTCAACTCGTCATAGGGCAGCGACCAGCGGCCATACCCCGCGGGAATGGGCGCGCCCATCCTGGCCTTGTCGTTGTGAAGGGTCTTCAGGTAGTCCTTGCGGTCCAGCGCCAGGTTCACCGCCTGCCGCACCTTCAGGTTGTTCCAGGGCGCCTTGTCCACCCGGAAGTAGAGGTGCGAGGAGCTGCGGCCCAGCACCTCTTTCACCTGCACGTCCTTGATCCGGTCGGTGACCGTGGCCAGCTCCTTGTCGTCGGCAGGAGCAAAGTAGTCGATCTGCTTGGAGAGGAAGGCGGCCAGCCGGGTGGCGATGTCGGGCATGATGAACCAGGTGATCTCGTCCAGGTGGGCCACGCCCTTGTCGTAGTAGTCCGGGTTCCGCTTCACCACCACCTGGGAAGCCCGCTCCCACTTGTCAAAGCTGTAGGGGCCGGTGCCCACCGCGCGCCGCTTCAGACCGTCCTCCTGCTCCGCCACCTCCTTGGCCACGATGGGGAAGTTCACGGAGCTCATGAAGTAGGGGAAGGCCACCACCGGCTCCTTGAGAGTGACCGTGACGGTATAGTTGTCGGGGGTCTCGATCTTGGAGACGGCCCCCACGAACTGACAATAGAAGGAGACCTTGCAGTCCTTGGACCGCTCCATGGTGTACTTTACGTCCGCCGCGGTCAGCTCCCGCCCGCTCACCGGCGCGATATTATGCCACTTGACACCCTTGCGCAGCCGGAAGGTGTAGGTGGTGGCATCGCTGGAGATCTCCCACTTCTCCGCCAGGTCGCCTTCCAGGATGATGTCCTCGGGCGCCACATCGGGACCCACCTTCCAGCCCAGGAGTCGGCTATGGACCAGCCCGTCCCAGGCCGCGACCGCGAAGGACTGGGCCTGGTGGGAGTCTAGGTGAATGGGATCGGCGTTCAGGGGCAGGTTCAGGCCGCCGCCCCGCTTGGGCTGCGCTTCGGCCGCAGGTTGGCCTGCGCCTCCCGCGGGCTGCCCACCCTGCTGGGCCGACGGCGCGCAGGCCGCCATGGCCAGCACCAGCGCGGAGACCGCCAGGAGCGAAGCGCCTGACATAGCACGCCGAAGGGTCTGGCCTGCTCCCTGGCGCCAGCCTATGTTCGTCAGCATACAGGATGCTCCTTTCCGGTTATCTACAAATCCCCGGGGCATCTCCCTATCCACGCCCTGGGCTACGATTAGCGCATTCTAGTCTCCCTTCACCAGCGTCGTCAAGCTGAGCACGGCCCGAGGGTAGACAAGCCACAGGCGCACCCGTACTATATCCCAGGAGGTAGACCGCCATGATGTACGAACCCCAGCGCATCGACCAGCTCATCGTCACCATCGAAGGCATCGAGTACAGCTTCCACGAAGACCTGGACGGCGGCATAGTGGCCACCGTGGTGAAATACCCCTCCTGCCAGGCCTACGGGGCCAACCTGGAGGAGGCCCTGGAAGCGGTGCAAGACGCCCTCTGCGCCATCCTGGAAGACCTGCAGGGCATGGGCAGCGAGATCCCGGCAGACCTGCAGCCCTTCCTGGAGGCACAACAGGGCAGGGGCCGCTGACTCCCCCACTTTGGTCCCCCCGCGCCGAGACCGCGATGGCCCTAGTGCCTCCTCTTGGGCGCCCTGGCGGCCGCCCAGAGAGATTGACTACGAAAGCGAAACTCTCTATACTACCCTAGTTTGTCACGCACGAAGAAAGGGTAACGGGCAGGAAGCCGCGTGCCGCTCCACCCCACCATGTCGAGGGAACGGGCGCGCTACGCGCAAAAGGAGGTATCCCCCCAAGAGACCCCGTCACTTCCCAGACTGGCTACACATCACACCACAACTGGAGGACGCGTTCTAATGTGGCATAACAAAGGAAAGGCGGCTTTCCTGGGCCTAGCCGGCGCCACGACCGGCCTGTTGCTGGCCGTGGCCTGCGCTCCGGCGGTGACTCCTGGCGGCGGCGAGACCGGAAAGGCTGTTGAGGGGCAGCGCCCTACCATCGACTGGCGCATTGACTGGGACGGCTTCGTCAAGAGCATCAGCGCCAAACCCGACGAGGACACGCGTACGACCAAGCGGGGCGGCACTTTCGTCTATCCCGCATCCTCGGACCCACCCCACCTGGATCCGGCGTCCACCATCTCCTGGCCCGCCCACGCCCAGTGGACCATGGGCTACAACCGGCTCATGGCCATGAAGACCGGCATCTACGGCCACCCCTTCAAGTGGGAGCTGGGTACTGACCTGGCCGAGAAGTGGGAGGTCTCGCCCGACGGCAAAACCTACACCTTCAAGATGAAGGAAGGGGTCAAGTGGCACAATAAGCCCCCTCTGAACGGCCGGGATCTCACCTCCGCCGACGTCAAGTACAGCTACGAGCGGTACATGACCAACCCGCAGAGCGTCCAGAAGTCCACCTTCGATGAGGTGGAGAAGATCGAAGCGCCGGATAAGTACACGGTTAAGATCACCCTCAAAGCCCCCTCCGCTGCCTTCCTGAACAAGACGGGCAGCCTCTTCCCCTACATCCACGCCAAGGAACTGGTGGAGGAGAAGGGCGACCTGAAGCTGAGCCTGGTGGGCACCGGCCCCTTCATGTTCGAGGGGTGGGAGCGGGGCGTCCAGGTCAACTGGAAGCGCAACCCGGACTACTTTGAGAAGGGGACCGACGGAAAGTCCCTGCCCTACCTGGATGGGATCATCTTCCGTATCATCCCGGACGAGTCCACCCGCCGTGCGGCCTTCCGGGCCAAGCAGGTGGACGTGGGCACCGCCGCCACGCCCTCCGAGCTGAAGCCCGTCCTGGAGTCGGTGTCCGACGCTGGCATTCAGTTCATCAACGCCCCCTTTGCGGTGCACCTCAGCGGGCAGCTCAACCAGCAGCCCTGGTCCGATGTCCGCTTCCGCCGGGCGGTCTCCCTGGCCCTGAACCGGCAGAAGATGCTGGACTCCATCTTCGAGGCCAACGCCCACATTCAGGCCACCGGCATCCCCTGGGCCATGATCTACGACACTCCAGCCCAGGCCCGGACCCCCGAAGCCTTGGGCAAGTGGCACCAGCTCACCCCGGACGTCGACCAGGCCAAGAAGCTCATGGCCGAGGGCGGCTACAGCAACCTGAAGCTGAAGCTGTACAACACCCCCGCCTACGGCGCCACCTTCGCCGGCATGGCCGCCTCCGCCAAGGAAGACCTGGCCAAGATCGGCATCGACATCGAGATCGTCGAGACCGACTACACCAAGTTCTACACCGGCATGTACCTCCAGGGGAACTGGGACAACCTGATCCTCAGCCATCAGGGCAACCAGGGCAACGACATCGACGAGTACACCTGGGGCCTCACCCACAAGGGGAGCTCCCGCAACTTCTGGCACGTCGACGACCCCGAGATGGATAAGCTCACCGATGCCCAGCGCGTGGAGCTGGACCCCAAGAAGCGCCTGGACATCGTGAAGCAGATCCAGACTCGTTGGGCAGACCAGGTCTACCAGGTGTGGGTACCCTACGCCAACAGCTACGTGCTCTGGCACAAGTACGTGGTGAACTACCGGCAGAACCCCAACACTGGGACGGGTTACAGCTTCGGGCCCTCCTTGCGGTACGTCTGGCTGGACAAGTAATACTTCTGACACTGCGCAATAGGGGCGTCTCCAGTGTGGAGACGCCCCTATTTCTTACCTTCCGCGTCGGCTGTGGCACCCAGCATCAGGCACCGCCATCGGGCTGCCCTGGAGAGTGACGATATGCTCCAGGAGCAGGAAGTAGCGCGGGCGTCCCCTTGCTCGCGGCACAGCGCCCAGGGAACTCGGCCCGTGGCATCGTTTATGCCCCCCCGCGCCATGCCACAGTGGCGGCCCGTGCTATAATTGAACCTGGAGACGGCCACAGCCGTTAGAGTTGGCACGTATCCTCACCAGTGGATTTCACCACTCTCTACAACTGACAGCGAGGCTTTCCCCATGATTAGAGCCGCCGTCATCGGAGCCACGGGTATAGTGGGCCAGCAGTTCGTGGTGGCCCTGCAGCGTCACCCCTGGTTCAAGATCGTGCACCTGGCCGCATCGGAGCGCTCCGCGGGCAAGCGCTACCGGGAGGCCCTGCGAGACCAGCGGGGCGCCTTCCAGTGGTATTGTGACGAAGCGCCCGACTCCGCCGTGCTGGACATGCCTGTGGTGGACGCCAGCGCCCTGGAAGGTACGGAGGCTGACGTCTACTTCAGCGGCCTGGAGACCGAGGCAGCCCGAGAGCTGGAACCCCGCTACGCTCGCCACGCGGCTGTGGTCAGCACGGCCCGGGCCTTCCGGGACGAGCCGGACGTGCCGGTGCTCATCCCGGGCGTCAACAGCGACCACCTGCACCTGGTGGAGCGCCAGCAGAAGCAGCGGGGCTGGAAGGGCTACATCGTGACTCAGCCCAACTGCACCGCCACCGGCATGGCCATCACCCTCAAGCCCATCATGGACCGCTTTGGGGTGGATCAGGTGCTCATGACCTCCCTGCAGGCCCTCTCCGGCGCCGGGCGCGCCGGAGGCGTCCTGGGACTGGACATCCTGGACAACGTCATCCCTTTCATCCCCAACGAGGAGGAGCGGGTGGAGATCGAGAGCCGCAAGATCCTGGGGCGCCTGGGCGAGGGCGCAATTCAGCCGGCGGACATCCGGGTCAGCGCCACCTGCACCCGAGTCAACGTGCGGGACGGCCACACCGAGGCGGTCTACGTCTCCACCAGAAAGCCGGCCTCGGTGGAAGAGGTGCGCCAGGCCATGGAGGAGTACGCCGTCTCCCTCCAGCCCCTGGGGCTCCCCTCGGCCCCGGACCACCTGATCCTGGTGAGTGACGACCCCTTCCGCCCCCAACCCCGCCTGGACCGCACCGCAGAAGATGGCATGGCCACGGTGGTGGGCCGCCTCCGGCGGGATGGCGCGCTGGCCAACGGCATCAAGTACGTGCTCCTCTCCCACAACACCAAGATGGGCGCCGCCAAGGGTGCGGTGCTCATGGCGGAGCTGCTGAAGAAGGACGGCTTCTTGCGTGGCGACTAAGGCCGCAGCCACGACGGGCATGGTGGCGGTGGCCACCACCCAGGAGACTCCTGCGCCGGCGGAAGGTCCCGCCGCCCGGCAGCGGCGGCGTCACGGCCTGGTGGTCATCAACACCGGCAACGGCAAAGGCAAGACCACGGCGGCCCTGGGCGTGCTCTTTCGGGCCTGGGGGCGCGGCTTCAAAGTGGTGATGCTCCAGTTCATCAAGCAGACCACCAGCAACTACGGCGAGAACCGGGCCGCCCGCAAGCTGAGCATCGAGATGATCCCCCTGGGCGGTGGCTTCACCTGGCTGTCCAAGGACATCGAGCGGGACAAGGCCCTGGCGCGCCAGGCCTGGGAGCTGTGCAAGGAGAAGCTCCGTTCCCCAGCCTACGACGTGGTGATCCTGGACGAGATCACCTACCCCATCAGCTACGGCTGGATTCCGGTGGAAGAGGTGATCGCCGCGCTGGGGGAGCGCCCGGCCCACCAGCACGTCATCATCACGGGCCGCAACGCCTCCGAGGCCCTCATCGAGTACGCCGACCTGGTGACGGAGATGCGGGAGGTCAAGCACCCGTTCCAGAAGGGCATCAAGGCTCAGCCGGGGCTGGATTTCTAGCGGACACCGGAAGGACGCCGCGCCGTGACTGCCCGTGAGGAGGTCCGTAAGACCATCATCCGCCAGGCGCAGAAGAGGCAACGCCCCGGCGCGGGGAGCAGCGTAGAGTTCCTGACCAAGAGGACAGCCTTGATCCGTTGGCCCGACCTGACTCAGGTGCTGGCTCCTATCCCCTGGGCCGTGGTGGGCGCGGCCGCCACTCGTCTCTACATGCCGGAGCGGGCTACCCTGGACCTGGATGTTGCCGTTCGAAGCGAGGATGGCCCAGAAGTCCGGAGGAGGCTGGAAGCGGCGGGCTTGCAGTACCAGGGAGAGCTGAGCATCGGCGGCTCAACCTGGCACACGCCTGGCGGAGTCTCCGTTGACGTGCTGGAACCCAGCGACCCCTGGTTCCCCCAGGCGCTAGCCGAGGCCCAGGACAACCGGGATCTCCAAGGCCTCCCCGTGCTACCGCTGGCCTACCTGGTTCTG
>JACPQN010000048.1 GCA_016190485.1 Chloroflexota bacterium | reverse complement strand
GGAGGGATGATATGCCGTAGGGCGGCCCGCGTCAAGCCGAACCGTCGGGGCGGGCCTGACCATGAGCGGGAGGTTGAGACGATGGTGCGGGCGAGCCGCCGACAGGTGCTTCATCGAGAGGCCTTCGCATCACAGCCCAGTAAGGTCCGCACCGGCAACGGGTCAGCCGTCGCCGGCACGCCGAACCCCATTCCGGATGCGCCGCCAGGGGGTACGCTCCTGCAACGTGCCCGAGAGGTCGCCCGCTTGCGACATCTCAGCCTCAGCACAGAGGAGAGCTACCTCCTCACCATCCGCCGGTTTGTTCGATTCCACGGCGGCCGCCATCCCAGGGCGATGGGCGCAGAGGAGATCCGTGCCTACCTGCGGCACCTCGCTATCGATCGCAACGTCGCGGCCGCCACCCAGAACGCGGCCCTCTCCGGGCTCCTCTTTCTCTACCGCGACGTCCTCCGTCTCGCCCTTCCCCAACTCGGCGACATCGAACGGGCCCGCCGCCCCGCGCGCCTTCCCACCGTCCTCGGCCGTGCCGACGTGCAGGCCGTGCTGGAACGGCTCGAGGGGGAACACTGGCTCGTCACCTCCCTGCTGTACGGCGCCGGGCTCCGGCTGATGGAAGGTCTCCGCCTCCGCGTGAAGGATATCGACTTCGAGCGTTGCGAGCTGACGCTCCGCGACACCAAGGGTGGCCAGGACCGGCTCACCATGCTGCCGGTAGCGCTGGTACAGGCGCTGCGGCGGCAAATCGCGCGGGCGCAACTGCTCTACGAAGAGGATCGGCTGCGCGGCATCGGCGTTTCCCTGCCCTTCGCGCTCGATCGGAAGTATCCGAACGCCCCCACAGACTGGCCGTGGTACTACGTCTTCCCCGCCCGAGCGCTGGCACCGCTCACGGGCGGGAGCGAAAAGCGAAGCGGTGAAGACAAGAAGGTGGCCGCCGAACACCGAGCGCGGTGCCAGTCGGCCTGCAACGGCTTGTTAGACGGCGCCTTCTGATTGCTCTTGCCCCTTTGTGCGGGCAGGTCACACGCTGTCAGCGAGAACCTCCTCCACCGTGCGCTTCGCCAGCGCTACAAACCCCGGGTTCGTCTCTGAGTAGTACGGGATGATCAGGACAGCTTGGTGGAGGGCGTAGCCCCGTGCTCGGTTCCACGTGCCGTCATCGACTTCGAGCGCACCGCGAAACCGCGCTCGCCCGGTCTGGCTGAAGACGCTCCACGCGGCGATCACGTCAGCGGCGGGATCGCCGACACCGACGCCGCCGAAGTCGATGACCGCACAGAGCCGGCCGCCATCGACGAGCAGGTTGGGCCTCAGCAGGTCTGTGTGGATCCACACAGGTGTTCCGTCCCACGCCGGGGCTTCGAGTGCGCTCGCCCAGGCGGCAGCGGCCGCCTCGCTGTCGATAACGCGCTGCGCCGCCGTGATCGCCAGTCGCGTCGCGGCGTCAAGCTCGCGGAGCGGCCTGCGACCGCCCCGCGGTGCCCCGCCGGGATCGACTCGGCGCATTTCGATCACGAACTGCGCCAGAGCAGCGGCCGCCTGGGATTCATCGGAGACGAGGTCATCTCCATACGGGTGGCCCTCGATCCATCGGTAGATCGCCCAAGGGAAGGGGTACCCGCGCGCAGGGTGCCCCTGTGCAACCGGCTCGGGAACCCGCAGCGACAGACGCGGAGCGAGCCGCGGCAGCCACGTCACCTCCTTTTCCAGGTCCTGGACCCACGAGTGCAGGCGCGGCAGGCGCGCGCAGAGGTGGTCGCCAAGCCGGTAGAGGGCGTTCACCGTCCCGGTCGACTGCACCGCCTTGATTGGCAGGTCGGCCAGCCGGGGGAACTGGGCGGCCACCAACCGCTCGATGAGCTCCCCGTCGATATCGACCTCCCCCGCATGCATCTTCATCCGGACTCCAGAACCCGCTGCTCGTGCCATGGACTCCACGGCGTAGCCGGGCTGCGGCGCAGTCGAGGCGCTGCATGGCTCAGGCTTGTCTTAGGGCGCCGTCTAACGGCTAGGTTCAGGCGCGGGGCGGTAAAGTAGCGACTCACTCAAACTCGCCGAGCCCCGCCCCGTCGCCTGCAACCCGTGTTGGGCGGCACGGGCTTCATTGACACGCGTCTATAGCCAGCGAAATCACTTGCGTGGAGGCTCGAATAGCTCAATACAGTTGCCGGCGGGGTCGTCAAGCAGGATCTGCTTGCCGCCATTTCCGATGACGATGTCGTTTCGAAAACTAGCTCCTGCTTGATGCAGGGTCTCGACCGTCGCAGTGAGATCCTCAACTTCGAACTGGATACGGTTCCAACCGCCAGGGGCGGGCTTGCGCCCATCCGGCATGGCTTGTCCCGCGCCGCCAGCGCCTGGCGCGTTCAACAGGAGCCGAAGATTGCCGCGCGACAGGCTCGCGAAGCCAGGGGCGGGGTGGAGATCAACGCGGAAGTCGAGGTGTTTGGTGTAAAAGGCAATGGCTTCGTCGACGTTGTCAACTATATAACGCACGCTTACCGTGTCCATCAGTGTGTCTCCTTCGTCTCAATAACATTGGCCAGTATCAGTTGTGATCGTGAACCAAATCGCGTGGCGGCAACCATCATTGACGTACTGCCGACAGTTTGTTCCTGGGATGCCTCCTTGATCTTTGTTCACTGCCGCCCAACTATTCATTGTGTCGCAGCTTGCAGCATCGTATACTCCGGAGGGATGATATGCCGTAGGGCGGCCCGCGTCAAGCCGAACCGTCGGGGCGGGCCTGACCATGAGCGGGAGGTTGAGACGATGGTGCGGGCGAGCCGCCGACAGGTGCTTCATCGAGAGGCCTTCGCATCACAGCCCAGT
>JACPQN010000003.1 GCA_016190485.1 Chloroflexota bacterium | reverse complement strand
CCCCTCTGCACTCCCCATTTTTCAGCAGCCTGCCAGCCCTTCCTTTCGCAAATCCGCGTAAACATTTCATGCTTCAAGTCCCGCTCACCCTGGGCCTGTCGAAGGGCGTGAGCGGGTCACCGAACGGCACTCCGCTCATGGTGAGCTTGTCGAACCATGAGCGGAGCATCCAATCCCAATCTCCTGCACGTCAATTCGGTGAAGACCGCAGCAGGGCTTCTGGCCCTGACTGCGGTCTCTTTTTTGCTTACGGGTTATCGCTACGGCGTGGACGACCATATCGTCCACATTCCTCGGCTCCTGCACCTCCTAGACTCGGGCCTCTATGCCCCGGACGACCTCTTTATTCAGGCTCAGGCCACCCACTACTCCTACTTCTGGCGCCTGGTGGCTCCTCTGGCGCACATCATCCCGCTGCCTCCTCTTTTCTTTGCGCTCACCTTCCTCTTTCGCTTCCTCTACGCTGTGGCGGTGTGGCGGCTGGCGATGCGCCTCTTTGGGTGGCCGGCCGTCGCCTGGCTGGCGGCCGCCGCGCTGCTGGCCGAGAAGATCACCCTGGGCTTCTACATCCTGCCCGACAAGAGCCTCTTAGACCGTGCCTTCGCGCTTCCCCTGGTGCTGGTGGCCCTGGAGCGCTACCTGGCCGGCCGGCGGCTCCTGCCGTATCTCCTGCTGGGTCTGGTGGCCAACGTGCACGTGCTCTCGGCGCTCTACGCGTTGCCGCTACTGGTGGCAGGCGGCCTGGCAGAGGTGCGCAGCGCCGGAGCTTCGCGGCTGCTGACAGGCGTAGGAACCTTCGTGGCGGGCGGGCTACCCATCTTCTGGTGGCGGCTCCAAAGCCCCGGTGACCTGCCGCTCCTGCTGCCCGATCCCCAGTGGCTGGCCATCGCCAAGGCCGCCGTGGTCACCCTCCTCAACATCACTGTGATAGATATGCCTCACGGCGTGGTGCTGCTCTCCGCTCTGGGCTTCCTGGCAGGTTATCTGCTGGCGCAGCAAAGGCTAACCTCAACGCCAGAACACGGGCTGGCGCAGCTCTGGATGGCCGTCACTCTGGCCCTGGTCCTCGTGGCCATCATCTTCACCGACCTCTGGCCAATCTCCATCGTGCTCCAGCTCCAGCTCATCCGGGCCGGCCAGTGGCTCATGATCTTTGGTATGCTGTACATGGCCCATCTGCTCTGGGACCTCTGGCAGAACCGGCGGCTCCCCACGCTGGCCGCAGCCGGCGGCACAGGCGCCCTGGTGGTGGGTATCTTCGGGTTCCTGCCGCTGCTGGCGCTCTTGCCGGCCCTGATCCCGCAACGCATGACCTGGTGGCTCCGCAACGGCGCGCTGGTGGGCGGCCAGGTGGCGGCCCTGGCCCTGGCGCTCCTCTACCTGGGGGCCAAGCTCCAGGCCTGGCCTTTCCTCTTCTCGCCACCCCAGGACCAGTGGTGGCAGGCGCAGGAATGGGTGCGCCAGCACACCCCCCAGGAGGCGGTGGTGCTGGTGCCACCCCACTTTCGCGGGGCAGAGATGGGCAGCGAGTTCCGGGTGGTGGCGCAGCGTAGTCCTGTCGCCACCTACGCAGAGGGCGGCGAGGCCAGCTTCAACCGCGCCTTCGCCCTGGCCTGGGCAGAGCGCATGCGAGATCTGACCAACGGCGCTTTCTCCCTGGCGGACCCTGGGGCCAACACGCTGGAGCGCATGCGGGAGGGCTTCGACTCCCTGTCGGAGGCAGACCTGCGGCGGGTGGCGGCGCGCCACGGCGCGTCCTACCTGCTGCTGGAGGAAGACCGCAGGCTCTCTTGGGCGCCGCGCTTCAATAACGGACGCTACGCTGTCTACGCCCTGGTTGACGGAGCGCTCCGGTGACTGCCCCGCTGCCAGCACGCCTGCCCGCCCTCTCCTGGCGGTGGTGGTTCACCCCCCTAGCCATCGGGTTGACCACGGCTGCTGCCATCCCCATCAATGGCTATTTTTACGGCATTTACGACCATGCCTACCACCTAGCCCGCCTGCGCTGGCTCCAGGACCCCTCCATCTACAACCCGGACGATCCCTTCGTGGGAACGCTGGAGGCGTATCCTTCCATCTTCTGGGCGCTCCTTTTGCCCCTGGAGCAGCTCCTTCCGGAGCCATCCCTCTTCCTGGCGCTCTACTTCCTTTCCCGTTGCCTCTTTGGCTACATGGTGCTGCGGTACACCCGGCTGGTCTACGGCTCTGAGGCTACGGCCTGGCTAGCCTTCTCTTTCTTCCTGCTGGAAAAGACCACCTCGGGCTTCTACGGCCTGCCGGACCGGGAGTTCCTGCCCCGCACGCCGGTGCTGCCCCTGACGCTAGTGGCCATGGAGCTCTACCTCCGGAACCGACCCACCCTGGCACTGGGCCTGGCCGGACTGTTGGTGAACCTCCACGGGCGCCTGGCCTTCCACCTGCTCTTCCTGCTGGGTCTGGGGCTGCTGTGGCAGAGGCGGCAGTCGGGCGGCGTGGGCGTGGTCCGCCCACTGCTGGTGGCGGGCTTGGCCGCCGCGCCCGCGCTCTGGTGGCAGCTCCAGCATCCCAGCGGCGTACCCCTCTTCCCGCCCGATCCTCAATGGGTGAGCATCGTGAAGCTGGCAGTGCCGTCGCTCCAAAACGTGTTTGCCCCCGAGCCTGCCGTGGTGTTCATGCACCTCTCCAGCCTGGGCTTCGTCGCCCTGTTCTTTCTGGCTGCTCCCTATCCGGCCTCGCAGCCCTTGCAGCGCACCCTGACCCTCTGGGTACTGACGGCCGTGGCGCTGGTGGTGACCGCGGGCCTGGTGGTGGACGTGGTGCCCGTGCCACCCTTGATGCAGCTAGAACTGGTGCGGGCCGGCATGTTTCTCCCCATCATCGCGCTGCCCGCCTTCGCCCACGCCCTAGTGCGGGTGTGGGCGGCGGGCGAACTGAGGGCGATCCCCGCTGTGCTGCTTGCGCTGGCCGGGCTGTGGTCGCCTTTCGGGAGCTTCACGGCACTGCCCGCCGCCCTGGCACGGTTCGCCCGCGGGAGAATGGTGCGTTTGCTTCTTGTGGCCATCACGGTGCCCGTGATAGCGTTATCCGTAGCCTTTTTCTGGTTTCGCCACACGACGGCACAGAACTGGCTGGTGGCTCCGCCGGTGAACTCGTGGACGGAGGTAGCCCGGTGGGCCCGAGAGCAGACGCCCCAGGACGCGGTGTTTCTCATTCCGCCCTACCTGGATACCGCCACCCTGGGCGCCGAGTTCCGGGTGGCGGCCCAGCGCAGCAACGTGGTGGCCCGCCACGAAGGCGACCTCAGCGGCCTCAGCTACCGCTTCGCTCTGGCCTGGTACCAGCGTCTGCGCGACCTGGCGGGAGGGCAGGAGCTGGCCGGCGCGCCCCTGGCGGACCTGAGCGCGCGCTTGGAGCAGGGGTTCCTGGGCCTGTCTCAAGGAGAGCTGGAGGGACTGGCCCGCCGGTACGGAGCGGACTACCTCCTGCTGGAGCGCCGCAAGCCGCTCACGTTGCCCGTGGCCTACGAGAACGAGCAATTCCTGGTCTACCGGCTGCCATCCGCCCTAGGGCGAACCCCATAGACGCAGCAACTACTCTTCAGGGGGAAGTATGGACTGGCGCGTGTTTCTGACCACCTTCGGGCTGCTCTTCGTGGCAGAACTGGGAGACAAGACCCAGCTCACCGTCATCTCCCTGGTGGCCCAGAACCAGAACCCCTTGCCCGTATTCCTGGGCGCGGTGGGCGGCCTGGCCCTGGTGACCCTTCTGGGCGTGGTCTTTGGACAGGCCATTACAGCGGTGATTCCCATGAACCTGCTGCACAAAGGCGCTGCGCTGGCCTTCGTGGTCATCGGCGTGCTCTTCTGGTTCGAGGTGCTGTGACGGGCCAGGGCTTACCCTTGCAGAGGCCCTAATACTCCGTGGCCCCAGTGAAGTTCCAGCGGGCGATCTTGAGGGCGGGAACCCGGTTGTAGGAGAACATGGTCTGCTTCAGCCAGGTCTCCCGCCCGATGAGGTCCACGTTGTTCAAGGCCTCCAGGTAGCTCTGGGTAAAGCGCAGGTTGCGCACCGGGGCCACGACCTCGCCGTTTTCGATGAGGAAAGTGCCGTCCCGGGTCATGCCGGTGACCGTCACCGTGAGGGGATGCACCGTCCGGGTGTACCAGAAGCGGGTGAGCAGCAGGCCCCGCTTAACAGAGCCGATCAGCTCCTCCCGCGAGGCAGCGCCCGGCGCCAGGTAGAGGTGGGTGGGCACCGGGCCAAAGGTGTTGCCTGCCGGCAGGCCGTGGCCCGTGGACTCCACGCCCGCACGGCCAGCAGTCACCGTGTCGTACACCACGCCTCTGGCGATGCCCGCCTGCACCAGGTCCACCCGCTGCTTGGGCACGCCTTCGTAGTCGAAGGGCACAGGGATGGTGGTGGAGGCGACGCCGTCGTCCCAGATGGAGATGTTCTCACCCATGACCCGCTGCCCGATGCGGCCCGCCATGAAGCTGCGCTCCTCCTGCACCGCCTGCGCCCCGAAGCCCAGGTAGGCCAGGAAATCCACGATGTCGCTGACGGCGTACTCCTCCAGCACCACCTCGTAGGCTCCGGGCTCCAGGTGCCTGGGGTCGCGACCCCGCAGCGCCTTGCTCACGACCTCCTGGGCCACGACCTCCGGGTCGATCTCTTCGACGTCCTGAGCCAGGCGGTCGGCGTAGCCGGAGGAGGAGTCAGACATGGCGACGGCGCTCAGGTTCGCCTCGGTCAAGGTGTGATGGCAGAAGACGCCCAGGGAGTTGGCCACGGCCACCTGGGTCACGCCGGTGCTGAAGGCGCCGGCCACTACCAGGCCCTGCTCCAGGGCGCGCTGCACGACGATCTCCACCGCCCGTGCCCTGCGCTCCGGCGTGCAGGCGGCGGTGGCTTCGGCGTAGGCGTTCACCTGGCTCGCGGGCTTCGGTCCGGGCAGGGAGCGCAGATCGGGGTTCTCAACCTGGAAGCGGGCGAGCTCCACGGCCCGATCCACGGCCAGTCGTACGCCCGCCTCGTCGCCGCGGTTGAGGGAAGCCACGCCCACCTTCCTGCCCAGCACGGCCCGGACCAGGAGCGCCGTGTCCCGCTCCGCCACGTTCTGGTGGATCTCGTTGTTGGCGAAACGAGTGAGGGCCGCGTCGGTGTCGAAGAGGACGATCTCGGTCTGGTCGGCGGTGGAGTGGGCCAGCGCGACATCGAAGAGGCGCCGCAGTTCAGCCTCCGTCAGCACAGCGCGTCTCCTTCCGCCCGGCTCGCGCGGGCTAAGGTGAGATAGGCTATTCTCAACGACAAGTTCTGGCGCATCTGGCGTTTGCCTCATCTCTTCTTCTTATTAGCAGCTTCCCAAGCCTAGTGTCCTGAGTCAGAGATTCGGTGAATTAGTGCAAGGCGTTAAGTTGTCATGCTGAACGAAGTGAAGCATCTGGCGGGGGGAGGCCACCTCCCCAGATTCCCTTCGACCATGCTCAGGGCATGCTTCGCTGGCGCTCAGAATGACATGCTCAGCGATCTTCTGATTCACCACACTCGGGGCAGGCAACAGGCGCTGGCAGGAAACCTCACGCCGCCTGAGCCACGAAGACCATGCGGGGGCAGCCTTGCTGGAAGGGGCCCCACTGGTGATCCCCGAAGACGTCCTCTATCCTAAACCCACAAGATTGCAAGAGAAGGCGCAGCTCCTCCGGGAAGTAGATGTGGTACTCGGCGTCGGACGCCCGTTTCTCCCCCCGCCTGCCCTTGCGATAGCGCTCGGTGAAGAGCCGGCTCCGGATGGTCTGGGTCGTCTCGTCGTAGCGGCGTGCGCTGCTGCGCACCAGTCGCTCGCCCAGCGAGGCGTCCTCCACGTAGAAGTCCAACTCTAGCCGAGAGACAGGCTCCTGCGCCTGGGCCAGGAGGAGCATGCTGGGGGTGAACACGTCCACGATGAACCGACCACCAGGCGTCAGGTGATCCCGGGCACTGCCGAAGGCCCCCATCCGGTCCCCCAGCGCTACCAGGTGCAGGATGGAGTTGAAGGCGATAAAAACCAGATCAAAGCGCTGCCCCAGGGAGAAGCACCGCATGTCCCCTTCCGCCAGGGTCAGGTTCTGTTGCACCTCCGCGGGCTCCTGGACCAACTTCTCCTCAGCCCGGGCCAGCATCGCTCTGGTTATGTCAATTCCAGTGACGGTGAAGCCCTGAGCCACCCCCTGCCGCGCCAGCGGGATAGCCACTCTGCCGGTGCCAACGGCCAGCTCCAGCACCGCCCTGGGCTGGTAGCGCCGGCACGCCTCCGCCCAGAACTCCAGGTCGGGGAAGGCCCCGTGGGCAAGATCGTACTCTGCAGGGTCCTGATAGTAGCCCCGGAGGTCGGTCACGGCCGGTGCGCCTGCCCAGCCTGCAAGGAAGCCCCTTGCGCCCACAGGAGCGCCGCCTCCTGCAAGATAGACGAGTATTCATGCTCCAAGAGGAACCGGGTATCTCTGAGGATGGCCTGGCCCTCGAGGTCAAGACGCCCCAAAGCTACGGCCTCTGCCACCTCCTCCTCGTCCAGCGCCTGCAGCTCGCCCGCGGGCGTCACGAAGAAGTCCAACAGCAGGTCGGTCCACTCCAGGGTGTCCTCTCCGAAGCGCACGCCCCGACAGACGTCGAAGCGGTGCCCCACCAGCTCGCCCGTCTCGCTGAACATGCGGTAGATGAGGTAGTTCCGCCCCTCCCAGAAGAAGGCCTCGGTGGTTCGGGCCACCGCGGCGTAGGCGCTACCGCTGGCCTGGAAACGCAGCACCATTACACCCTCTCCCCGGAGCAAGAGGTCACAGAGAAAGGTCTGGCTCCGGCCGTCCAGGTGGTGCTTGATCTCGGTAATGCCCGCTCTGTGGGCAGACTCATCGGCGTCAAGCATGGTCTCGCCCTAGGCTAGCCTCAGGGCCTTGAGGCCAGGCACTGGATCCATTTCCGGGTCTTTGTGAACCAGCTCAGCGTCGAGTACCAGCGCGAGGCTCGCGATCCAGGCATCGGCCAACGAAAGCCGGTTCGTGGCCTTCACCCAAGCCGCCTGACGGCGCCAGGTCTCGTTCGATTCATAGATGGTAATCGGCCAGCTCTGAAGATCGGCCAAGACAGCCTCCACTCGATGCTGGGACTGTCCCAGCCTAATCAGGCGATATTCAACTTCCATAAGTGCGACAAACGGCACCGCGATGAAAACCTCGGTGTCGGCACGGGCCTGATCAACCAACCACTCAACCCGGCCGCTGTCGGGTTCATCTTGGAGAAACGCCATGATGGCCGAAGTGCCCAGAACGTACCGAGGCATGGGATCGTTATGGGGCGTAGCCTAGGCGTCGCCACTTAGCATCCTCAAGCTCCAGGTCTTCCCGGCGGTCTTGCAGGAAGTGCTGTGCGCTCATACCCTCCACCCCTTTGAGGATACCCCTTAGAGCTCGGACCGGGTCTGCAGATACTGGAACAACTGTGACCGCGCGGTCCAGCACGCTCCATGCCAGTACAGTACCCTCTTTGATGCCCAGCGCTCTACGGACGGCTTTAGGAATCACCGTCTGCCCTTTGGAGGTCACCACGGACTTTTCCATCGTCTTACCTCGAAGCATTTTGTAAGACGATTCTACCACTTTTCCGACGCTAGTGCATCACGCCCACCTGGACGTTGCGAAAGCGAGCGGCAGCGGCGCCGTGGCCCGTGTGGGCCACCTGCTCCGGCTGGCCCTTGCCGCAGTTGGGTGTGCCCCACACCACCCAGTGGTCACGATTGCAGATGGCGTCGCAGCTGCCCCAGAACTGGGGAGTGATGCCGGTGTAGGTGGCGTTCTTCAGGAGCGCGCCCCGCCTGCCCTTCTTGATCTCCCAGGCCATCTCGGTACCGAACTGGAAGTTGAGCCGCCGGTCATCGATGCTCCAGCTCCGGTTGGTTTCCATGTAGATGCCGTCGTCCGTGTCGGCGATCAGGTCCTCCAGGGTCCAGGCGCCTGGTTCCAGGCTCACATTGGTCATGCGGATCAGAGGGATGCGGCCCCAGCCGTCGGCCCGCATGGCCCCATTGCTGCGCAGTCCCAGGGCCGTCCCCGTCTCTCGGGACATGAGATAGCCCACGAAGCGTCCGCTCACTACCAGGGGCCAGCGCTGGGCCGGCACACCCTCGTCGTCGTACCCGAAGGTGCCCAGGCCGCCGGGGATGGTGGCGTCGGCAGTCAGGTGCACGGCCTCCGAGCCATAGCGGAAGGCCCCCAGCTTGTCGGTGGTGAGGAAGCTGGTGCCGGCGAAGGCCGCCTCGCTGCCCAGCACCCGGTCCAGCTCCACCGCGTGGCCGCAGCTCTCGTGGATCTGAAGGGCGGTCTGGGAGCCGTCCAGGATCAGGGTGGTCACGCCTGCCGGGCAGGGCTTGGCCGTGAGCAGCGCCGCCGCCTCCTCGGCGACGCGGGGCGCGTTGGCGGCCAGGTCCCACCGCTCCACGAACTCCCAGCCCTCGGTGCCCTGGTGGCGGCCGACGGAGTTGGGGTAGCTGCGGTTCTGCACGTCATCCTCGCCCACGGCGGTGGCTTCGATGCCGCAGCCGGTCTCGATGATCTCCTGCTGGATGTAGCTCCCCTCGCTGCTGGCGAAGGTCTTCTCCTCCCGGATGCTCTCCACCGAGGCCTGGGCCACCACGATGCCCTTCACCCGCTGCATGGCTTCGGTCGCGGTGAGCAGCAGCGAGAGCTTCCTGTCCAGGGGCACCCGGAAGGGATCCAGCCTTACCGGCGTGTGATACGTCGCCTCGATGCGGTAGGGCGCGCCCAGGTCCACCCGTTTGCGCTGCACCAGGGCGGAGGCCCGGGCGATCTGGACGGCTTGCGCGGCGACCCGGTCCAGCTCCGGGCCGCTGAGGACGGCGCTGGAGGCGAAGCCCCAGGCCCCGTCGGCGATGACCCGCACGCCGAAGCCCATGCTCTCGCTGTGGGTCAGGGCCTCCACCTTGCCGTTCTTCACCGTAATGCTCTGGGCTTCCCGCCGGAGGATGCGCACGTCGGCGTAGGAGGCTCCACGGGCCTGCGCCGTATCCAGGGCGCGGTTACACTCGTCTCTCATGGGCTGCTCCAGGCTCGTATTCCCGTGCCAACGCACCGGCCGCGCACGGCTACGTGCGCGGCGGGTACTCGTAGAAGCCACGACCGGTCTTGCGGCCCAGGTCGCCGGCGGTGACCATCTTTCGCAGCAGCGGCGACGGGCGGTACTTGGGGTCTCCCAGGTGCTCGTAGAGGGTCTCCATGATGTGGAAGAGCACATCCAGGCCCACCAGGTCCGCCAGGGCCAGGGGGCCCATGGGATGATTGAGGCCCAGCCGGGCCGCGGTGTCGATATCCTCCTTGGAGGCCACGCCCTCCATCACCATGAAGATGGCTTCGTTCAGCATGGGGCCCAGCAGGCGGTTCGCCAGAAAACCCGCCGAGTCGTGCACCAGCACCGGGGTCTTGCCCAGCTCCCGGGCCAGGCTCAGGCCCCGCTCCACGGTGGCGTCGCTGCTGTGGTAGCCTCTGATCACCTCCACGAGCTGCATGGCGTACACCGGGTTGAAGAAGTGGATGCCCACGAAGCGGTCTGGGCGCTCGGTGGTGGCTGCCAGCCCGGTGATGGGGATGCTGGAAGTGTTGGAGGCCAGGATGGTCTCCGGCGGGCAGAGACGGTCCAGGGTCTGAAAGACCTCCCGCTTGATGTCGAACTCCTCGAAGACGGCCTCGAGGATCAGGGGAAACTCCTTCAAGTCTCGCAACGACTCCACCACGGTGATGCGGTCCAGGGCCTCTTTCGCCTGCTCCTCGGTCACGTTGCCTCGCTGCACCCCACCCCGCAGCAGCCGCTCCACCGCGCTCTTGCCCCGCTGGGCCAGCTCCGCGGTGCGGTCGGTGATGGCCACCGTGTACCCATTCAAAGCGGCGGCATGGGCAATGCCAGAACCCATGGTTCCGGCGCCGACGATCCCGAGCGTCTTGGCTGGCATGGTCTCCCCCTTCCAGGGTCGCGTCTAGGATGATGGCCGGTCCAGGCGGGCGTTGTGCCGACGAGCTCTAGGACGGTAGCGCCCGGAACAGGAGTAAGGACCCGAAAAACCTTGGGAAGGATTGAACTTGCCCCGCCAACTCGGTACAATACGCCATAGTACATCACGCCATAGCACATCCCAGGCGGAGCAAGCGATGCCAGTATATGAATACTATTGCCCAAGCTGCAAGTCCCGTTTCGAGCTGCTGCGGCCCATGGACCGCATGGAAGCGCAGGCGCCCTGCCCGGAATGCGACACGTCTTCCCGCAAGGTGCTCTCGGTCTTCGTGGCGGTGACCAGGGACGCCGAGGGCTTCATCAGCTCCTACAGTGGGGCCGCCGGCGCCAGTGGTGGCGGCTGTGCCTGCGGCGGGGCCTGCTCTTGCTCGGCATGAGCCAGGCGGCCCGCTGTAAGGCTGCGACCAGAAGGCGACCTTCGGGTCGCCTGATTGTTTAGGATGGCGACCAGCTAGGTCGCCTTTCTTGTTGCGACGGCCCGCGGAGGGACACGCGCCTCGGGCTGCTGGGAAGGTCAGGTCTACAGATGTCCGTGACGGTGAGTAGGCGGCAGGGTCTCTACTATGGCTGGGTGATCATCGGCTCGCTCTTCACGGTGAGCCTGGTGTCCTCGGGCACCCGCTTTTCCTTCGGCGCCTTCTACGATGCGCTGCTGGAGGAGTTCGATTGGACCCGGGCCATGCTGGCGGGCGCCGCCTCCCTCAACCTAGTGCTGGCCGGGCTGGTGCGCCCCTTCATCGGCGTGCTGGTAGACCGCTACGGGAGTAAGGCGGTGATGATCTCCGGCCTGGCGCTGGCCGCCACGGCGCTGATGCTCCTCTCTTTTGCCACGGAGTTGTGGCACTTCTACGCGCTCTTTACCCTCATGTCCCTGGGCTACGGCGCGTCGGCGCCCGCAACGGCGGTGCCCCTGGTGAGCCGCTGGTTTGTCCGCCGGCAGGCCACGGCCCAGTCGGTGGCCTCGGCCGGAGGCCCCACCGGCGAGCTGGTGGTGGTGCCCATCATGACGGCGGTGCTGCTGCTCACCGATTGGCACACGGCCTACCGGGTGCTGGCCGTGGTGGTGGGGCTGCTACTGCTGCCCGCCGCCATCGCGATTATCCGGAACAGCCCCGCCGAATTGGGGCTGGCGCCGGACAACGACGCCGACTCTCCTGCAGTCCGGCGACAGGCCTCCCTGGAGGCAGTCGGCATGACCCTGCGCCAGGCGCTGCGCACGCCGCTTTTCTGGCAGCTCGGCTTCGGGTTCTTCGTGTGCGGCTTCACCATGACCTTCGCCAGCACTCACTTCATGATCTTCGCCGGAGACGAGGGCGTGGAGAAGATGACGGCCTCCTTCGCCATGGGGATGATCGGCGGGGTGAGCATCCTGGCCACCATCGCCTTCGGCTACCTGGGCGACCGCTTCTCCCGCCAGAAGCTCCTCGCCCTGGTCTACTTCCTGCGAGGCCTGGCCTTCCTGGTCCTCTGGCTGATCCCCCACTCGGAGCACCGGGTGGAGACCCTCTTTCTGGGCGCGTTCCTGCTGGGGCTCTCCTGGGGAGCCACCACCCCCCTCACCTCCGCCTGCGTTGCCGACGCCTGCGGGCGGCGCTATCTTGGGTCCATCTTCAGCACCATGTTCGCCTTCATGCCCCTGGGCTCCGGCCTGGGGGCCTACCTGGCGGCCCTGGTCTTCGATGTGGTGGGGAGCTATGGGCCCGCCCTGCTCCTCGACTTCGTGCTGGCGAGCCTGGCCGCGCTGGTGGTGCTGCGGACGCGGCTCAGCGAGTACTCCCCGGAGGTGGAGGAGGCCACGGCAGCGCCCGCGGCTGCGGCGCAGGCGGCGACGGCTAGCCCTGGCGCAGCCGGTGGGGACTGACGGGCAGGAATCGCTGGAACAGCGGCCGCAAGTAGAAGTCTCTGGCGGTGCTCCGGCCCGCCCACACGGCCACTCCGAGGATGGGATCGGCCTGAGGCGGCAGATGGCTCGGCAGGTTCATCTCCACGTCGTACAGGCCGGGTGAGACATCCAACCCATAGCGCCCCTGGGTATCGGTGGCGACCATAGTGTTCCCAATCCACACGCCCATACCCCGGACGGGCTTGCCGCTGGCGTCCCGCACCACTCCCTCCAGGCGTCCCCCCTGGCGGCTCACCCCATACTCCAAGAGGAGGAGGGGCTTTCCGCCGACGATGTAGTCCGGTGGGCCCCGGGGGCTGTCGTTGAGGCTGGCCGGCGCCAGGGAGAGACGCAGCAAGCTCAGCGTGCTGGAGCTGACGTCCCGCACCGTGGCGCTCATGTCCACCAGCAGCGGCGAGACTCCCTCCACAGGCAGGCCCACAGACACCGGCTCGCCGTGCTGGCTCCAGACCACCCGGATGCGCTGGCCCGCCTCGGTGCGCAGGGTCACCAGCTCCACGCGGCCGCCCAGGCTGGTGGTCCGATAGCCCTGGCTGACGCCCCGAAACTGGGCCGCGGCAAGCTGGAGCGCCCGGAGCGCGGGGCGCGCCGTGCCGTCGTTGCGCACCAGCCCAAAGTATTCTCCCGGCCCCACGTTGTCGTCGAAAAGCTGAAAGACGAAGACCCGCTCCACCCCCGCCGCCTTGGCATAGGCCAGCGCCTGCACGATAAAGCTGGCCTGGTCCTCCAGGGTGCCGCGGTGGGAGCCGGGCGCGCAGTCCACCACCTCACGCACGGCCCGGTCGCCGCACACGGGAAGGTTGGTCTCGGTGATCCAGACGGCCTTGCCCGTGATGCCAGCCCGGGCGAGCTGCTGCCTGGCCCACTGCGTCTGGTCCATGAGCAGGCTGGCGCGGCTGTACCAGTGCCAGGCCGTGGCGTCGAAGTAGTAGCCGTACGCGGGCGCCTGAGGGTCTCGCCGGAGCTGGGCCAGGAGACGGGGGAAGAAATCCTGCTGGAACCAGAAAGCCATACCGCCCATGACGACCGTGGCTGAAGGGTCGCCCACCCTGATGGCCAGGTACGCCACTTTGAGCAGGCGGGCGTAGCTCTCCAGCCCGCCGCTCCAGAAGCCGAAGAACCCGGTGGCGGCCGTGGGCGCATAGTCCGGCTCGTTCCAGATCTCCCAGGCCCGCACCTTGCCCCGGTAACGCAGCGAGGTCAGGTACACGAAGCGCGCCCACAGGTTGGCGGGGTTGATGCTCTTACCCGGGCCGGGCACGTCGGTGCCGTCGGAGAAAACGGGCAGGTCCAGCCCCTGGGGCGGCAGCGTGGTCTCAGAGACCGCGCTGAGCCGCTCCGCCTGGAGCCGCAGGTGCTCGGGATAGCCCCGCTGGCCCACCTGCGGCGCCGGGAGGCCCGAGACCCGAGCGCCCGCCGGCGGTCCCGCCCAGGCAGGCGTGCCCATGAGCACCCCCAGCACCTCCAGCCCCTGGGCGCGATCGGCGGCCAGGGTGCCGTCCTGCCGGCTGTAGTCGAACCGGCCCGGCGTCCGCTCGATCTCGTTCCAGTAGAAGACCCAGCGGTCCCAGCCCACGCCCGCCTCCCGGGCGAACTGGTAGCGGGCGGGCGAGAAGGTGCCGTTGCCATAGCTGATGTGGGCGATGCCCAGGCTGTCGTTGGGAGCGACTTCAGCCGCGAGGACATCGGAGAGGCCTTGCCCCTCCGATGGGTGGAGGTAGGGCGCCAGGAGGGTCGCCAGCAGCGCCATTGCCAGGGCAACAAGGCGAAGCCCGCGCCCTGGCGCAGCGCGCCTTAGTGGAAACAGGAATCGCATCAGAAAAGCGTGACCTGAACCCACCAGCTCCCTAACCACCGCTCATGGCCGGCAGGAAATGCACCTCGCTCTGCTCTCCCACAGGGGCCAGGAGTCCCAGCCGCACGACCTCACCATCCACCGCCACGGAGAGAGCGGGGCTTAGATCGTCTCCCTGCAAGAGACGCGCCTGCATGCCTGGGTAGACCGCCTCCAGGTTATGGATCACCTGGCGCAGCGACGAGCCAGGCACCGTCACCTTCTCCGCACCGCCGGTGAGGCCACGCATCAGCGCCGGAATGTAGACGATGGCCATAGGTGGCGCTAGACCGTGCCCATCTCCTTGAGGATGGCTCCCGGCGACATGGGTAGCCTGGTCATGCGTACCCCCACGGCCCGGCGGATCGCGTTGGCCAGGGCCGCGGGCGGCGGCACGATGGGCACCTCGCCCACGCCCCGCACGCCAAAGGGATGGCCGGGGTTAGCCACCTCCACGATCACCGTCTCGATCATGGGCAGGTCCAGGGTAGTGGGCATCCGGTAGTCCAGGAAGCTGGTGTTGGCCATGGTCCCGCCGGGGGTCATGAAGTACTCCTCATTCAGCGCCCAGCCAATGCCCTGGACGGCGCCGCCCTGCATCTGGCCTTCCACGTAGGAGGGATGCACGGCCTTGCCTGCGTCCTGCACCGTGGTGTAACGCAGCACCTTCACCTTCCCGGTCTCGGGGTCTACCTCCACGTCGGCGATGTGGGTGGCAAAGGCGCCACCCTGACCCTTGGGGTCCACCGTAGCCCGCCCGACGATTGGCCCGCCGGTATGGTTGAGCTTGCCGGCCAGCTCCCGAAAGGCCATCTGCATCTTAGGATCACCCTTGACCCCGAAAACGCCCTCCTCGTAGGTGACGTCCGCCGGGTTAGCCTCCCAGATCTTGGCTACCCGCTCCTTCATCTGACGCAGCACGTCGTGGGCCGCCTCGTAGGCCGCCCAGCCGGTGGCGAAGGTGGTGCGACTACCGCCCGTGACCTGGGTGTAGCCAATGGAGTCGGTGTCGGCCACGGTGGGTTTGACCTCCTCGGCCCGCAGGCACAGCACCTCCGCAGCCTGCATAGCGATGGAAGCCCGGGTGCCGCCGATGTCTGCGGAGCCTTCCACCAGGTTCACTGTGCCATCCGCGTTCACGCTGATGGTGCAGCTAGACTGAAGCCCGATATTAAACCAGAAGCCGCTGGCCACGCCCCGGCCTCTGTTGGGGCCCTCCAGCCGAGAGGACCAGTGATCGCTGGCCCGCGCGGCCTCCAGGCAGTCCAGGGCGCCGATGACGCCGAAGATCGGCCCGTCGATGCGGCGAGTGCCTTCCCGCGCACTGTTTTTCATGCGGAACGCAATAGGGTCCAGTCCCAGCTTTTCGGCCAGCTCATCCACCACGCTCTCTACCGCGAACCCCGTCTGAGTAGCGCCTGGCGCGCGGTAGGCGGCGGCCTTGGGCTTGTTGACCACCACGTCGTAGCCGTCTATCTTGCCGTGCTCGATGTCGTAGGGGGCGAAGGCGCACATGCACCCGGCGCCCACGGCAGAGCCGGGGTAGGCGCCCGCCTCGAAGGCGAAGCTGGCCTCGGCGGCGGTGAGCTTCCCCTCCCTGGTGGCGCCCATCTTCACTTTCATGGACGCGGCCGGGGTGGGGCCAGTGCCTTCAAACACCTCGGTCCGAGTCATGACCAGCTTGACGGGCTTGCCCGTCTTGCGAGAGAGGAGGGCGGCCAGGGGCTCCAGATAGACCACGGTCTTGCCGCCGAAGCCGCCGCCGATCTCCATGGGGACTACCTTGATCTTCGACACGGGGTACCGCAGGATCTGGGAGACCAGGTCCCGCACGGTGAAGGCCCCCTGGGTGCTGCACCAGATGGTCACCTGGCCGTCGCTGCTCCAAAGCCCGGTGGCGTTGTGGGGCTCGATGTACCCCTGGTGCACCGTAGCGGTCTCGAACTCCCGCTCCACCACCACGTCGGCCTGGGCGAAGCCCTGTTCTAGCGTGCCCTTCGCAAACTGGATGCGGCTGGCAATGTTGGTAGGCGTTGTTCCCTTTTGGCCCTGGGCATCGGTCCGCAGGCTCTCGTGAAGAATGGGAGCCCCCTCCTTCATCGCCTCCCGCACGTTGACCACCGCGGGCAACACCTGGTAGTCCACCTTGATGAGCGCCAGGGCCGCTTCGGCGGTATGGGCATCCACCGCAGCCACGGCAGCCACCGCGTGTCCCTTGTAGAGCGCCTTATTGCTAGCCAGGATGTTATCGGAGAGAAACCGCAGGTTGACGGCTCCTTCCCCTACATCGGCTATCCCCTCCTCCGGACGTGGCAGGTCCTTGGCAGTGACTACGCCGCGCACCCCCGGCAGCGCTTCCGCGGCGCTGGTGTCTATCGAGAGGATGCGGGCATGGGCATGGGGGCTGCGCAGAACCTTCCCGTAGAGCATGCCCGGTAAGCTGAAGTCGCCCCCGTAGAGGGCGCGGCCCGTGACCTTATCGGTGCCGTCGTGCCGGATGGGCCGGGTGCCGACGACCTTAAACTCCTGACGTACCAGGACCTTGTTAGCCATTATCCCTTCACCTCCGCCATACGTGCGGCGGCGTCCACCACCGCCCTGACGATCTTGTCGTAACCGGTGCAGCGGCACAGGTTGCCGGCCAGCCACCAGCGGATGCGCTCCTCCGTGGGGTTGGGCTCCCGCTCCAGCAGCGCCTTGGCCGAGACGATGAACCCCGGCGTGCAGATGCCGCACTGGAGCGCCGCCTCCTCCAGGAAGGCCTGCTGGACGGGGTGCAGCCCCTGGGGGCTGGCCACGCCCTCGATGGTCTGGATTTCCCTGCCGTGGGCCTCCACCGCCAGCACCAGGCAGGAGTCCATCAGCCGGCCATCCAGGGTGACGGTGCAGGCCCCGCAGTTACCGTCCAGGCAGCCCTCCTTGGTGCCGGTGAGGCCCAGGGTCTCCCGCAGCGCCTCCAGCAGACTGTGACGCGCCTCACAGAGGAACTCGACCTCCTCCCCGTTTACTCGGGTGACGACGTGATGTTTAGTGGCCATTGACCTGCTCTCCCTTCGCCCGGGCTACCGCGCCCCGCAAGGCCCGGGTAGTAAGCACCGCCGCCAGGTGCCGGCGCTGCTCGACGGTGCCCCGCATGTCATTGATGGGGCGGGCCGCCTGGCGGGCCGCCTCCGCTGCCAGGGCGATGCTCTCCTCGCTTATGGGTTTGCCCGCCAAGGCCGCGCCGGCCTCGGTCACGAAGAGGGGCGTCGGCGCCACCGCGCCCAGGGCCACCCGGGCCGAGACGAAGCTGCTCATGTCGGGGCTCAGGACCGCCGCCACGCCGGCGCTGACGATGGCAATGTCCATCTCGTAGCGGGGGATGAACCGCAGGTAGTGGGCGCCGGAACGGGGCTTGGGCGGTGGCAGACGCAGCGCCACCAGCAGCTCGCCCGGCCCCAGCACCGACCGGCCCGGAGCGGTGCAGAACTGCTCCACAGGCACACTGCGGGTCTCGCCGGGGCCGGCGATGACCGCGGTGGCCTCCAGCGCGATGAGGGCGCCGATGGAGTCGCCGCTGGGAGAGGCGTTGCACAGGTTGCCGCCCAGGCTGGCCCGGCCCTGAATCTGAATCCCCCCAATAATGCGGGCGGCGTCCACCAGCGCCGGGTAGTGGGCCGCCACCAGTTCATCCTCGTAGATCCGGTAGCAGGGCACGGCCGCCCCGACCACCAGGCCCTCAGCGGCGTCGTAGCGGAGCTGGTTCAGCTCTGGAACGCCCTTCACGTCCACCATCCGGTCCAGGGTGAAGCGCCCGCCCCGCAGTTGGACGATAAGGTCGGTGCCGCCTGCCAGGACGCGTGCGCGCTCCCCCTTCTCAACCAGCAGCGCCACCGCTTCGCTGACGGATGCGGGCGCTCGATATTCGAAATCGTTCACGTGCTCCTCCTGTGGCCCCCACGAGACATGAGTGGGGGACTGCCCCTTCGGGTGGCCTTGCTTAACGCCACCGTCGCTCGCCTCTGGCCCGCCCGATGACGGCCGGGCCAGGTCGGTAGCGGCAACGGTGAAAGGATGATACGTCCTTCGCCAGACACAGTGCAAGCCAGGATTGGTGCTATCATTGGCACCGGCGCGGCCAGTGGATTCAACGATCCTGGCCGCGTGCAAATAGCAAAGGAGGATATCCCGTGATAGTGGCCTTTCTCGAACCTCTGGAGGGGCGGCTGCAGGAGTTCCCCGCCCGGTACTTCCCGGCGCCCGATTACCAGGTGCTCCTGGCCCCTGGGCCGGGGCAACTCCCCGCAGAGCTGGAGCGCGCCGAGGCCGTGATCTGGTCGCAGACGCCGGTGGACCGCGCGCTGATCCAGCGACTACCTCGCCTGCGGTTTATGCAGCGCATCGGCCTGTTCCGGGCCCGCGGCGACGCGTCGGCGGCCCTGGAGCGGGGCATCCCCGTGGCCGTGACGCCCCACGGCGTCTCGGACCGGGTGGCCCAGCATGCGCTGGCATTGACCATCTCCCTGATGCGGCAGATCCCGGCCTCCTTCGAAGCCCTGCTGGAAGGCACCAACCCCGACCACCTGCCCGAGGAGGAGACGGGCGCCCCGGCCACGGCGCTCAACTGGGCGCGCGTCCCCAACATCGGTAGCCTGAACGGCAAGACCGTGGGCATCGTGGGTTTCGGCGAGATTGGGGCCTGCCTGACCCGCCTGCTGGCGCCCTTCTGCGGCCGGGTGCTGGCCTACAAGCGGACGCCCCTCACCCCCCAGCAGCAGCGCTTCTTTGGCGTGGAGCAGACGCCATTGGACGAGCTGCTGCGCACCGCCGACGTGGTGGTCAGTACGGTGCCCTACACGCCGGAGTCCCGGCTGATGCTGGGATCGCGAGAGTTCGGTCTGATGCAGCAGAGCGCCTACTTCGTGAACGTGGGCCGGGGGAACACCGTTGATGAAGGGGCGCTGATACGAGCGCTGCAAGACCGGCGGATCGCCGGAGCAGGCCTGGATGTTTTCTCGATAGAGCCGCTCCCCTACGCCAGCCCCCTGCGCAAGCTGAAGAATGTGGTGTTGACGCCCCACAGCGCCGGCGGCATCGGTGGCCAGGTGGACACCTTTGAGCGTTTGCGGGAGAACCTGCGCCGGGTGGAGACGGGACTGCCGGTGATCCTGCCCCTGGGGCCCGGCGACTGGCAACCAGGCTAGTACTTACTTTCGCAAAAAGCGTTATTATCAGCCGCTCGTGGTGAGCCTAGTTTACCCGCCGAAGGGAACCATGAGCGGCTCACCCTTCGACAAGATCAGCTGAGGGTGAGCGGGATTGGACTGGTCTTGTAACGCTGATTTTGGACACCAGGTACTAGGCCTGTCTTTGAAGTTCGTTGACAAACTCCGGCGGGACGGTCATTGCGAGCCCGACGAAGGAGGGCGTGGCAATCTGGGGGTGGGAAGCCGGCCATGCCCCCGCCCGGATTGCTTCGCTTGTCCTGAGCCTGTCCTGAGCACCGTCGAAGGGCTAGCCGAAGGATCGCCTCTGGCTTCTCGCAATGACATTCGGGCCGTTCTTCGGGGACACCACATTAGCGCGGGGCGCCTTACGCCAGGCCCGTCGCCAAGTGTAGCAGCGTGTAGATCAGCCAGCCCAGGAGGAAGCAGGCCGGGATGGTCACCACCCACGCGGTGAGGATGCGTCCCGCAAGGCCCCACCGCACCGCGGAGAGGCGTTTGGCCGAGCCCACGCCCATGATAGCAGAGGAAATGACGTGGGTAGTGGAGACGGGGATGCCCAACCGGCTGGCCACCTCGATCACCGTGGCCGCCGCGGTTTCGGCGGCGAAGCCATCGATGGGCCTGAGCGCGACGACTTTGAACCCCATAGTATGCACGATGCGCCAGCCGCCCACCGCCGTGCCCAGGCCCATGGCGCCCGCGGCCGCCAAGATCACCCAGGTAGGGACGGCCCACTGGTCGCCGCTCCAACCGTAATAGCTGGCCAGGGCCATGGTGATGACCCCCATGGTCTTCTGCGCGTCGTTGCCACCATGGCTGAAAGCCATGTAGGCCGCTGAAAAGATCTGGAGCCGGCCAAAAATGCTGCTCACCAGACGCGGACGTGAGCGGGCGAAGAGCCACAGCAGTCCGAAGAGGATGAAGAACGCCCCGGTAAAACCCAGCAGCGGTGAGAAGACCACGCCTTGAAGGGTCTTAACCACGCCGCCGATCTGCACCGCCTCCCAACCCGCCAGGGCCACCCCCGCACCTACGATGGAGAAGACCAGGGCGTGGCTGGAGCTGGAGGGGATGCCGTACCACCAGGTGACCAGGTCCCAGACGATAGCTGACAGGAGCGCCGCGATGACCAGTTGCTGGGTCACGTCAACAGGCGGCAGGAGCCCCCTCCCCACGGTGGTCGCGACCGCGGTGCCCGTCAGCGCGCCGACGACGTTCAGCACTGCCGACATGAGCACCGCCGCCCCCGGCGAGAGCACCCGCGTGGCCACAGAGGTGGCTATGGCGTTGGCGGTGTCGTGAAACCCGTTGATAAAGTCGAAGGCCAGTCCGAGGAAAACGATAAGACACAGGATGACAAAGGCCGGCTCAGGCATGTTTCAATACAATCGCCTCCAGGGTGTTGGCCACATCCTCGGCCCTATCCGTCGCGTCCTCCAGGATTTGATACAGCTCGCCCCAGCGCATCGCCTTGATGAGCGCAGGGACCTCTACAATCCCCTCGTATAACGTGCTCATGGCCCGGTCCAGGAGGTCGTCACCCTCATTCTCCAGACGGTTGATCTCCACCAGGTGCCGCATGAGGTTGTCACGCTGCTTGGTGTGCTCCAGCATGGGCACCGCCTCGGCAATGAGGTCCGCCTGCTCGCTGAGGATGCGGGCAAGGAGGCGCGCTAGCTCCGTCGACTCCTCGATGTGGTAGAGCATCATGCGGCGCGCCGCTTCCTCAATGTAGTCCACGAAGTCGTCCAGCTTGCTGGCCAGATCCCTGATGTCCTCCCGGTCCAGGGGTGTGACGAAGGTGCTGTTGAGTGCGTTGAACACCTGATGGGTGATCTCATCCCCCCGCCGCTCGATGTCCGCCATGCGCCGCACCTTGCGTTCCACATCCTCGTAGTGTCCCACCAGGTCCACCAGCAACTGCGCCGCTTCCTTGGCGTTAGAGGCTGCGTCGTCGAAAAACTGAAAGAACCGCTCGTCCTGGGGCAGAAAGCGTGCTAGTACCATCGGTGATTCCCCTTGCGTGCTGGGTCTCGCTGCTGCGGGAGCACCCGCCGATCCCGCCACCGGGCGCGAAGACGGGGACCACGCGGCGGGCTCGCGACACAGTGTACCGCAGAGCGGGCGTCAGGCAAAGACCGCCCAGGGAGTATCTGCCCGGTAGATGGCTCTCCGCTGCCGTGACCGGTGGTGAAAGCCGCAGCGCCAGTGGAGAGGACCAGGGCAAAGACGCGCCGCGCGCACTGCGCCGGACATCTGGGCTTTATAAGCTTAGCGCCGGCGGGGTGTTCGTGCTAAAGTAATTGTGCATCCTCCGCGGACAGGGGCGTTGAGGGCCGGTAGCTCAGTGGTAGAGCAACGGACTTTTAATCCGTGGGTCGAGGGTTCGAGCCCCTCCCGGCTCACTTTTCCTTCGTACAGGCCCCAGTTTCTTGATCAACGGGCCAGCCCACGATGCGCCCCGAACAGGCATCCAGCAGCGTGGCCAGGTAGAGCCAGCTTGCCCCCGGCAGGGTCCTTGCTCAGGAAGCGTCCTGTGGCCGGATCGTAGTAGCGCGCCCGCAGATAGATCAATCCCAACGTGTCATCGAACTCAGAGCCAGAGAGCTTTGGGCAGAGGTCTATGCTCTGATGCTCCTTAAGCCGTACCATCGAACCAGATGTCAATTGCCTACAGCCCCCTCATAGGAAGTGCGACGGACTGTGGCTATCGCGTAACGTCCTCCCCATACTTGATATCACTGTGTATCTCCAGTCCTGGTGGCAGCCCTACCGTGGAATCCCCTAACAAGTATCGCGTCACCCTGGTTGCGATCTCAGAATCCGGACTGTCTATAGGCACCGGTTCTCCTGCAAGACCATATATCCAATCCTTCAGTTCAATCTTGTAGTTATAGTGGTCTGTTATACCCGTCTCAAGATTTACCGCCAAGATTGTTAACTGATCAACCTGTCTTATCTCATTTGCGGATGGAACACCGCGTTCGGGTCTGACAAGTATCACCCATTTGTCTACACCTAAGAAAAACGAGTAGTCTCCACTCGTCATCAAACTTTTAAGAGAAGGCGGCCACTCTTTAAGATCAGGCATTTCATGAAATAATTTCATATTTGTTCCTTCTCCAGGACGGCCATCTATAGGAATGCCAGCACTTCTAAAGAGGCCGATCATCCCAGACGGTAGTCGTCCCGGCATAGCGAGTGCCAGTAAACCTAATATTAGTCCCGATGTGACCAATATTGAAACCCTAGAGCGTTTATCGCGCATCATAGTTTTCACAATCGAATGGCCATACGCTTTCTAGCGATCGAGCAGCAAAGCAGAATTGAATTCTATGTTGGGCGGAAGATACGCTGCCGAAAACAAGCCCATGTGCTTCACAGACAGGTCCCAAGCAGGTGTTGAATGCGAACCCAAGGGGTTTCCACGTATCGCCAATGAGGTGTTCTTCGTATGCAAGCTCAACGAAACTAACCGTTATGAAAGAGGAACATATTAGCACGCCACCCCAAGCGACCACTACTGGAAGAGTTCTGTTGGACCAAACGTTTCGCGTACAGTTTTCGTGATGAAACGACGGTGACGGTATCGGGCTGGCTGGCACAGGCTGTGTTGGGGGACTCCCAGGGACGGCAGAGGGCGCGGGCCTGCCCCCGCCCCCGCCCCTGTTAGGTGCCACCCCGCCGCTACTGCTGTTTCCCCTGCTCCGGTTGAATGCCTGCGCGTAATCGTTGAAGTCGTCGGTGTACCTGCCGTCTGGTGTGACATACGTCACCATCCCCGTT
>JACPQN010000047.1 GCA_016190485.1 Chloroflexota bacterium | reverse complement strand
GCTTGTCGAAGGGTGGGCCGCTCATGGTTCCCTTCGGCAAGCTCAGGGTAAACTCGGCTCACCACGAGCGGCAGGTCCTTACGCTCTTTTCCGAAAGTAGGTACTAGTCTGAGAGGGTTCAACACGGCAGGGGGCGGAGCGCCTGCGCTCCGCCCCCTGCGCGCTCTCCACCTTGCCGCCGCTCTGTGGGACGGCTATGATGCTCCCGAAGGCCTGCACTGCAAAGGAGCCCCTCATGAAGGCAGAGATCCTGGCTATTGGCACCGAGATCCTCTTTGGCCAGATCGTTGACACCAACTCGGCCTGGATCGCCAGCCGGCTGCCGGCCCTGGGGATTGACCTCTACTTTATCACCACCGTGGGCGATAACCAGGGCCGGTTGGTGGAGACCCTGCGGCGGGCCAGGGAGCGCTCCGATCTCGTGATCACCACGGGCGGTCTGGGACCCACCGAGGACGACCTGACCCGGGAAGCCATCGCCGAGCTGCTGGGCGAGCAGATGGTGGTGGTGCCGGAGCTGGAGGAAGCTCTGCGGGAGCGCTTTCGCCGCCGGGGCACCTCTATGCCGGAACGCAACCTCAAGCAGGCCACCATCGTCCCCTCCGGCCAGGCCATCCCCAACCCCAGGGGCACCGCGCCCGGCTGGTGGGTGGAGAGGGACGGGCACATCATCGTCTCCATGCCTGGCGTGCGGCAGGAGATGTACCTCATGTGGGACACTCAGGTGGAGCCGCGCCTCCGTGACCGCTCCGATGGCACTGTGATCCTGTCCAAGACCATCAAGACCAACGGGCTGGGCGAAGCGCTGGTAGACGAGATGCTGAGCCCCCTCCTCAGCTCCACCAACCCCACTATCGGCGTCTACGCCAAGGTAGACGGCATCCACCTGCGCCTCTCGGCCAAGGCGGCCAGCCACCCGGCGGCCCAGCGGTTGCTGGACGGGCTGGAGCCCAAGGTGCGGGAGATCCTGGGCAACGCCATCTGGGGCGCTGACGAGGAGACGCCCGAGAGCAGCGTGGGCGCGTTGCTTGCAGAGCGGGGCCTGAGCCTGGCGACTATGGAATCCTGCACCGGCGGCCTGCTGGCCAGCTCGGTCACCGACGTGCCCGGCAGCTCCAGCTATTTCAAGGGGGGTATCGTCTCTTATACCAACCAGGTGAAGATCGAGTCGGGAGTGGACGCCAGGACCATCGAGGCCTATGGGGCCGTCTCCGCCGAGACTGCCACCGCCATGGCTGCTGCGGCCCGGGAGCGCCTGAGCGCCGACATCGGCCTGGGCATCACGGGCGTGGCAGGCCCCGAACCGCTGGAAGGCAAGCAGCCGGGCACCATATTCATCGGGCTCGCCTCGGCCAGAGACCAGCGGGTCTTCACCGGCGGCATCTACCTGCCCAACCGCCCGGACATCAAGCAACGGGCGGTGGTGAACGCCCTCCTCTTTCTGCGGCGCTACCTGCTGGGGATTGAGTGATGGCTGTTCCCGAGATGATCGCGAGGCCACCAGGGATCAGAAGGCCGTAGTGGCCTCCGCCTCGAGGAGGCGGGCCAGCACCTGCGCGCGTGTGGGCACCGCCGCTGCGCCTCTCCCTTCAACCGAGAGTCCAGCGGCGCAGGTGGCGAAGCGGGCGGCGTCCATCGCGTCCCCTGTCTCGCTGTAGCGCACCAGAAAGGCAGCCGCAAAGACGTCGCCCGCGCCGGTGGTGTCCACCGCCTGGGCGGGTATGGCGGAGATGTGCCGCCAGCGGCCTCCGGCTCGCACCCGGGCCCCGGCCGCGCCCAGGGTGACCACCAGCACCCGCGCCCGGGCCAGCAGCCGCACCGCACCGCGACGCTGGGCGCCGTAGTCCTCCGGCGAAGTCACCACCACGGACGCCGATGCCAATACCTTCAGGGCGCCCCGCCACGGGCCGGCGTACACCACGCCCTGCCTGTCTCTCCGCCGGAGCCACCCCTGCGGTGTCACGCCCAGCAGGGCTTTGGCGAAGAGGCCAGCTACCGCCGGCTCAACGTCCTGGGCCACCGTGGCCAGGTGCGCCACGGAGACAGCCCGCCACTCCGGGGGGATGTCTGAAGTCCGGATCGGAGCGCCGCTCCCATACCAGTGCTGGACCCTGCCCTCGGGGGTCTGATCGTTACGGAAGACGGTGGAGGCCTGAGGACCCACCAGACGCACCGCGATCCCGGGGAGCGCCGCGAGCACACCCAGGGCGGTGTGGGGATTGGTCACCAGGGCCACCTGCCGCCCCAGCCGGTCGGCGGCCAGGGCTGCGTAGTAGGCCCCGCCGCCCGGGCGCAGGCCTGTCGGCGTCTCGTCGGCCACCACACGCCCGACGACCAGGAAGTCCGGCGCCATTCGGCCCGCTCCCTGCTGCTGCGGCTGGCCTGGCTCAACCGGCACGCCCTGTCCTAGCAGGCCGGCGGGGGAGGACTACCGGCGCTTTGGGACGATGGTGACCTTGCGGTTTTCGCCTTCACCTACGCTCTGGGTGGTGACATCAGACAGGTCCTGGAGCGCCAGATGGATGATACGGCGCTCTGCGGCGCTCATGGGCTCCAGCGTTACGGGCTGGCCACTGCCGCGCACCCGGTCGGCCATGCGGAGGGCCAGGTTACGCAGGGACTCGAAACGGCGGGCCCGGTAGCCTTCCACGTCCACCATTACGGTGGTGGGGCTTTGGAGCTTCTTGCTGAGGATGAGGTTGACCAGATACTGGAGCGAGGAGAGGGTCTGGCCTCGCCGCCCGATGAGGATGCCCAGGTCGTCGCCCCGGATATCGAAGGCGACCAGGGCGCCCCCGGTGCTGGCCGTGCCCGCGGCTTTGGTCTCCACCACGTCGGAGTCTATCCCCAGGCCCTCCAGCAACTGCTCGATGACACGCCGGCCCTCCCGGGAGACGCCGGAGGTGTCGACGCCGGCCGGGCCGTACTCCACCGCCCGCTCGGCGGTGTGCGAGGCGTAGGAGATGGCCGGCGGACGCGGCGGGAAGTCAGCAGACATCCGGCTCCGGCCCCGCTCCAGCCGGGTGACCTGGACTCGGGCGTTCTCGGCGCCCAGGCCCAGGATGCCCGCCCGCCCTTCGCTCAGGATGACGATCTCGACTTCGGAGAGCTTGGCGCCGAGCTGTTTGAGGGCGATCTCAACGGCTTCGTCGACTGTCTTTGCGCTTACTTCTAGACCTTCCTCCATCGGAGTGCCCCTTTGCTGAAGTTTTAGCCTCGGGTGCCACGGGGGCGGTCTCCTCCGGCGGCGCCTGCCCCTGCCGGCCGTTGCCGCTTGCCTGGATCAGGGCGGGCGTCGTGCCCTGGAACCAGGTGAGGGAGCCCCATCCGGTCACGAAATACTGGATCACAATGCTGATCACGTTGGATACGAACCAGTAGATGGCGAGGCCGCTTGCAAACTGCACGGTGAAGAAGCCGAACATTATGGGCATCATCCACTGCATGGTGGCGTTCATCTGTTGCTGCTTGGGATCCTCGCTGGGCATGGTCATCATCTTCTGCTGCACCCACATGCTGCCCATGACCAGCACCGGCAGGACCAGGAACTGGTCCGGCTGCCCCAGGTCCAACCACAGGAAGTGGCTCTGCAGCGGCACCATCTGATACACCAGGGGCAGACCGGGGTAGAGGTGCCGGGAAAGGCTCATGAGGTTCTCCGGCGTAGCCGCCAGGGCCAGCAGCACCGACTGGTACAGCCCGATCCACACCGGGAACTGGATGAGGGTCGGCACGGCGCAGCCCATGGGGTTCACGCCCTGCTCCCGATAGAGGCGCATCTGCTCCTGGGCCAAGCGCTGGCGGTCGTTGGCATGGCGCTTCTGGAGCTTGGCCATCTCGGGCTGCAGCCGTGAGAGGGACTTGGAGGCGTGCAGCTGCTTGAGGGTCAGGGGCAGAATCAGGATGCGAATCAGCACCGTGAACACCACGATGGTCAGCCCGAAGTTGTGGAACAAGACCCCGTAGAGCAGGATCAGCCCGTTGAGCATAGGCTGGAAGAAGAGGGTGTTCCACAGGAGGGTAATGGTATCGCCCAAGGGCTACCTCAACAACTCCGTATTAGTGTCCTGTCTCTGAAGTTATCGGCAAGAGTCTTTGCAAGGCCCGAGGTACGAGGGCAGTGGCAATCTGGGTGGGGGTGAAGCCGTGCGTGCCCGCCCCCAGATTGCTTCGTCGCCCCGGCACCGTCCCAAAGCCCCTGCTCCTCGCAAGGACCATTTCCTGGCGTTCTTTGGGGATGGCACACTGGGAGACGCGCTCTGCCAAGGTGTCATCAGCTCATCATCCCGTCTTGAAGACCCACCTGAGGGCGCCGGTCCTGCTGTCCAGGGCCACCAGCCGCTGGTTGAGGGGCATGACGTAGACCACGGCGCCATCGGTAGAGAGGGAGGCGAAGACTCCCCCGCTGGGGTCGCTGGTGTACGCCCACCGTTGCTGGCCCGTGGCCGGGTCCAGCCCGTAGACCCGGCCGTCCTGGGCGCCCACTACCAGCACGCCCGATGCCAGCACCGGCGTGGCGTTCACCGGGCCGCCCGCCCGGAAGGGCTGGGCCCACTTCTGCTGCCCGGTGGTGGCGTCCAGGGCGTACACCTGGTTGTCCAGCGCACCCACGTAGAGGGCGCCGCCCTCCAGGAGGGGGCTGCCCCAGAGCCAGCTCCCTGCATTGAAGTTCCACTTCGACTGGCCCGTCGCCGTGTCAACGGCGTACAGCCGGCCATCGGCGGAACCGAAGTAGAGGACTCCCCCGGCATAGACCGGCGTAGAGGCGATGGACCCCCCTGTGGGGAAGCGCCACTTCAGGGTCTGATCCCGGCTGTCCAGCGCGTAGACGTTATGGTCAAGAGAAGCCACAAAAGCCGTGCCGGCGCCATCGGTGACCACGCCGGCCCACACCTTGTTGCCGGTCTTAAAGCGCCACTTCTCGGCGCCGGTGGCTGCGTCCAGCGCGTAGACCCGGTCGTCGGACGCGCCCACGTACAGGGTGTCGCCCACCAGGGTGGGGCTGCCCACCACCTGAGAGGTGGCCCCGCCCAGGGTATGCTCCCAGAGCTGCCGGCCAGTGGCCGCCTCCATGGCGTAGACCTTGCCGCCATAGGTGGCGAGATAGAGGGTGGAGCCGGCCAGGACCGGAGTGGCGTAGGTAGGACCCAGCTTCTTGTCCTTCTCTGCCGGGAACTCCCACCGCCTGATAGCTGAGAGGTCCTCGACAGGGCGCTGCACGTCCTGGCTCAAGGATGCGACCCTATCCAGGTTCAGCGCCACCAGCTTTTCCCCCGGCGTGACCAGGTAGGCCGTCCCCCCGCTGACGGTAGGGCTGGCCCAACCCGTGATCTGCCCCGTACAGCCCGCCAGGGCTAGGGCTAGGGGCACGAGCAGCACGCGTACCAGCAATCGAAGAACGCTAGCGCGACTAATGGATGACCTCCAGAGTGAAACGGCAGCGCCCTGGCCGGCTGCGGCGCCCCGGGCCAAGCCCGCGGGTGATCGCGTGGTCACGGAACGGGATCGTAGCCGCCCGCGGCCAGGGGATGGCAGCGCAGTAGGCGCTTCAGGGTCAGCCAGATTCCTCGCGTCACGCCGTATCGCTCAATAGCTTCGTAGCCATACTGGGAGCAGGAAGGCATGTATCGGCACGTGGGCGCGCTCCAGCGGGAAAGGGTCTGCTGATACAGCCGGATGGTGCCCAGGGACATGTTACGCATGGCCTTGCCTATCGCAGGGGGGCCTGGCTAGCCGCAGGCTCCTGGGTGTCCAGCAGCCGGGCGCGCCGCAGCAAACCATAAAGCTCTTCCCGTAGGACCTGGTAGCTACTGAGCGCGGCTGGCGGGCGTGCAATGACCACGATATCGAACCCCGCCCGGATCCCCGCAAGCCGGACGATCTCCCTCATGCGGCGCTTGAAACGGTTACGGACAACGGCTCCGCCCAGGTGCTTGCTGGCGACAAAGCCAAAACGACTCACTTGGAGCTGATTCGGGACGACTCTCAGGCGCAGCGACGGTTGAGACCAAAGCCGCCCCTGGGTGTAGGCCTTGGTGAACTCCCCTTGCTTGCGGAGGCGTTTGTCTGGAGGGAACCCGTGGGGCCGGGGGTTCCTCACCGCCGTCGCAGCCACCCGCAACCACCCAACCGCCGGCGGGGGCTAGACCACGGTCAGCCGTTTTCGGCCCCTGCTGCGTCGAGCGCTGATGACCGCGCGACCGCCGCGCGTGCTCATGCGCGCCAGAAAGCCATGCTCCCGCTTGCGGGGGATGCGTTTTGGTTGATACGTTCGCTTGGGCACTGGTTTCCACCCTCTCCACCGGGTCTCACAGGCGATTATACGGACTCCATGCTAAGGGTGTCAACGAAACGACCCAGTTTGCATCGTCCGGCAGTTCGCGCTAAGGTGGCGGCGAGCCATGAACCCTATTTCAGACACCGGCCTGCACGTACGGCCCGCTACAGAGGGAGACCTGACAGCCATCAACGACATCTACAACTTCTACGTACGCACCGCCACCGCCACCTTTGACCTGGAGGAGGTGACTCTGGCAGAGCGTCGAGACTGGTACGCGCACCACGGGGAGCGCTATCCTGTGCTGGTGGCTGAGGCTGCTGGTGAGTTTGTAGGCTGGTGCAGCCTCTCGCCCTTCCGGGCGCGGCCGGGCTACCGCTACACGGTGGAGGACTCCGTCTACATCCGGGATGACTGGCGGGGTCGCGGCGTGGGCCGGCTGCTGCTGCAGGGTTTACTGGCAAAGGCGGAGCGCCTGGGCTATCATTCCGTCATGGCCCTCATTGGAGACTCGGACAACCAGGCGTCCATCGCCCTTCATGCCAGCCTGGGCTTCCAGCAGGTGGGCATCGAGCGGGAGGTGGGATACAAGTTCGGGCGCTGGCTGGACGTGGTGGTGATGCAATGGTTCCCGACGGAAGGGCGCTGAGCACCGGCCCAAGAAGAGGAGGATTCTCATGCCCAGGATGGCCCTGCTAGACGGCACCAACATCCAGTACGAGGTCCACGGCTCCGGGCCCACGGTCGCCCTGACCCCCGGCGGGCGCAGCGGCATGGAGGCCGTGCGGCCCCTGGCGCTGCGTCTGGCCGCGGCCGGCTACCAGACTCTCATCTACGACCGGCGGAACTGCGGCGCCTCGGACGTTATTGTCGCCCGGCGCTCTGCCCCCGATGGCACAGAGCTCTCGGAGCAGGAGATCTGGGCCAAGGACCTGCAGGAGCTGCTGGGCCGACTGAACCTGCTGCCCTGCTGGGTGGGAGGGGTCTCCGCCGGATGCCGGGTCTCCTTGCTGCTGGCCATCCGCCATCCGGAGGCGGTGCGAGGCCTGCTGCTGTGGAGCGTCACCGGCGGCGCAGTGGCCGCCGAGCGCCTGGGCTACCAGTACTACGAGCAGTTCATGGAGGTGGCAGAGCGGGAGGGCATGGGCGCCGTGCTCAAGACCCCCTTCTTCGCCGAGCGGGTGGCCCAGAACCAGGCCAACTGGATGCGCCTGCTCTGGATGGACCCCAAGGAGTTCATCGCCATCATGCGGGACTGGCGGGCCTTCTTCACCGCCGAGGCGCCCGTCATCGGGGCCACGGAGGAGCAACTGCGGCGCATCGCCGTGCCCACGGTCATCGTCGCGGGCGGCGACGAGATCCATCCCACCCAGGTGGCGCAGCGGCTCCACGCCTTCCTGCCCCAATCGGAGTACCACCCTCCGCTGTGGACGCCCCAGGAGCGGGAGGCAATGGCCGGCAACCCCGTGGCCTACGCCCAGGCCACGGCGGAGAAGCTGGCCCCTATCCTGCAGGACTTTCTGACCCGGCAGGAGGCCAAAGCCGGAGCAAGGGCGTAGGTTCAAAGGGCGGTCATAGAAATGTCTACGCAGCGTCAACCCTGTGCCCGGTGGGGATGCAAGAAGAGCGCCACCTCCGAAAAGCCGCTCTGCTATGATCACTGGAAAGAATGGGACTCATGGGAGCTTGAGGAGTGCACGCGCTGTCATTGGTTTTGCGATGACGACGAGAGCGCTGTTTTCGACTCACAGGGATGGTTTGAAGAGTGTGAGAACCTGTGCGATCAATGCCTGGGAGTGATATGCATCCAGGCTGGAAAACCGCTGCCGTGGTTTAGGTTAGATGGCAAACCTGCGCAGCCGGAAAATCGTCCCATCAGACCACCCGCTAAACTGGAGCGCACGACCCGTTACGTCTACATCCTGAAACTGGCTGACAACTCCTTCTACGTCGGACAGACAACCAACCTGGCCATCAGGATGCAGGAGCATAGGGATGGCCTACAACGCCAGACACGAGGCAAGAACCCACGACTTGTCTACTTCGAGTTGGTTGAAGGTGTCAGGGATGAGGTCAACGCCTTGGAGGCTGATCTAGCACGCTTGGCTCAGAGCGGGCTTGGTCGCAGGCACCTGCGAGAGATGATCGAGAGGTTTCGGGCACCCCTAAAGCTGCTGGACCTAGGCGCGTAGCGTCGTCATCAAGGCTGGTTTGGGCCATCCCTTGCCGTCCCATCCGGGACGGCCGTCTCGCCGTGGCGCCGTCGCCTGAAGGCGTAGGCGGCCAGCCCACCCACAACCACCGCGACCAAGCCTCCGCCCACGAAGGGCCACAGGTTCTTCCGCTCCTTGCTGGCGATGCTGACCTGGAATCCCTGCTTCAGCCGGTCGTAGCCTATCTCCCAGGTGCCGCTGGTCGCGGTGCGGCTGTCGGCGTTGGTCTCGTTGACCTCGCCCGGCAGCGAGACGGTCCAGCTCATGCGCAGGGCGCTGCGCACGAACTGCTCTCCCAGTTGTTCACCCAGTCTCTCGAACTCCTCGGAGCGAAAGGGGGAGACCGTCGGTCTCGGCGTGGGTGTGGCCGCAGGGGTGAGGCCACCCCGGCCCAGGGGCGTGGGCGTGCGCGGCGGTGTGGCGGTAGCCCTGGGCGTGGGGCTGGGCGCTGGAGTGGGGGTGAGCAGGGGAGGCACGTCCACCTGGAGCCGGTACTCGCGCTCCAGCAGGCCGTCGGACACGAAATAGTCGGAGGTGACGTTGGGGGAAGAGATGGGGCCTCCGGCCGAGGCCGGCATGCTCAGCGACTCCCCCCGCTTCAGCCGCTTGCTCACGGTGACGGTGACGGCATTCCCCTCGCTCTTGCTCTCCGCCTGCCAGCCCTCCTTCCGGAAGTCCTCCACGGTGAAGGCCTGGCGCATGGCCTCGCCCATGAGGCCATCGGCCCGGATGACCATCTCGTGGTCCAGCTCTTCAGGCGAGAGCACCGTGGTCTTCAGGTCGATGCGGGCCGTGCCGCAGGCCAGAAAGAGCAGGCCCGCGGCGGCGAGGAGAGCAGCGGTCAGCAGGCGAGAGCGCATGGCCTCTCGTTCCTTTCTCGGGCTACAGGTTGTTGGTCATGCCTGTGTACAGCGTTCCCGCGTGATTGATCATGCTATAGACAAAGTATTCAGCCATACGTACGTCTTGCGCATAGGCGCATAGATGCTTCACTTCGCTCAGCATGACAACGACGTTACTTGCGCTCGCGGCCGCGCCGCCTGGCCACCATAGCCCACTGGGCCCGCACCGGCGAGGTGGTGGGGAACTCCATCTGCAAATGTAGCAGCTCCACCAGCTCGAAGGCGGGGAACCAGCGCCGGAGTTCCTCCCTGGTGGTCAACCGTGCCTTGAAGGGGAGGTCGGCTGTCTCCAGCCCACCAGCGCCGTAGCCCGGCTCCGATCCCTCCTGGGCTGCCGTGACCAGGAGCAGGTAGCCTTCCGGCTGGAGCACCCGGCCCAGCTCTCCGGCGGCTTGCCGCACCGCTCCTTCGGTCATGGTCTCCAGCACGTTGCTGCACACGGCCACCCGGAAGGAGGCGTCGGCAAGGGGGAGGGCCTCCAGCCGCCCCTGGAGAAAGGCCACCTCCACCCCCAGCTCCCGGGCGCCGGCGCGGCCCCGCTCCACCATCTGAAGGGAGCGGTCCAGGCCCGTGACGCGGCATCCCTCGTGGGCCAGGAAGAGGCTGTTGCGCCCGGCGCCGCAGCCCGCGTCCAGCACCGTGAGGCCCCGCTGTCGCTCCAGCAGGCTCAGGAAGTGGACGACGAAGATGTCCGGGTAGACGCCCGGCAGGGCTAGCGCTCCTGGATTTCCACGCTGTTGATCAGGATCTCCTTGGTAGGCGAGGAGGCCTCGCCGGAGAGTCCGGCCCGCACCGGGGTGCTGGCGAGGCGGTCCACCACGTCGGCGCCGGCCGTGACCTGCCCGAAGATGGTGTAGTTCTTGGGGAGCCGCCCGGAGTAGTCGCCGTGCATGATGAAGAACTGGCTGCCGTTGGTATTGGGGCCGGCGTTGGCCATGGCGACAATGCCTGGCTTGTAGTCCTTGGTCACCGGCTCGTCCTGGAAGCGGTAGCCGGGCCCGCCGGTGCCGTTGCCCAGCGGATCGCCGGTCTGCACCATAAAGCCCTTGATCACCCGGTGGAACCGGACGCCGTCGTAGAACTTATCTCGGGCCAGGAAGACGAAGTTGTTGACGGTGACGGGCGCGTCCTGGGGCAGGAGCTGGAGGGTGACGTCACCCTCTGTGGTGTGCAGGACGGCCGAATACTCCTTCTTGGCGTCGATGACCATCTGGGGTGGCGCAGCATAGGTCTTGGGCACTTTCGTCCCTCCTGCGGGCGTAGTCTGGGCGGCCGGGGGGGAGGCCGCAGGGCTAGAAGGCTGGGCAGCGGGAGCAGGCGCGCCCCCGCAGGCCAGGGTGAACAGCAGGGTAAAGGCGGCCAGGCCGCACAGATAGCGTGAACGCACAGAGACCTCCGGCGACGATTTGATCACTCAGGGGCGATGGTTCTCTGGAGAGATGCCCACGCACCATGATACGCGCGTGCGCGGAAGTGGACAAGAGCACGGACTGGTTCACGACAGGGTGAGAGCGCCCGGCCGTTTCTCACAAGTTTTTCATTCCTTCATCATCACTCCCCCGGCGGCGACTGCTACCCTTTCGGCATCGGACCGTCTATTTCCGAAAGGAGCAGGCAATGCACGTGCAGGTCGTTCAGTTCCACCTCAAGGGGCTCAGCCACGCGGACTTCCTCAAGGTCTGCGATCAGCTAGCGCCCACCTGGGCGGAAGTCCCCGGGATGCTGGCCAAGATCTGGCTCTCGGACCCGGCGGCCAACACCTACGGTGGGGTCTACACCTGGGAGGACAGGGCCGCGATGCAGCGCTACACGCAGAGCGAGCTCTGGCAAGCAGTGCTGACCAACCCCAACTTTGCCGACGTCACGTCGAGGGACTACGCCGTGCTGGAGGGCCCCACCAAGGTCACCCGCGGCTGGGCCACGGTGAGAGCCTAGGTTGAGTCGGTATTCTGCCCGATCACGCACGCGCAAGGAGGGAGCCATGCTGTTTCTCGCTGAGTTCCACTTCGGGCCCAGGGGCGGTGGCCCCATGGTCGCCGCCCGCTGGCAGCACGGGCCCACACCTGGAATCAAGGTGCTGGGCGCCTGGGTCTCCACCGTCTCCTGGGGCAACACACCGGACGCAGGGTTGGAGGCGGGCCGGACTTACGTCGTCTTCGAAGCAGATGATGCCGAGGTGGTAGGACCCTTCACCGCCTATCTGCAACTGGTGTGCTCCCACATCGAGATACGGCCGGTCATGGACTATCTGCCCTTCGTGCGTGCCTTCGAGGCCCGGGATCCGGAGCAGTACCCGAACTATCCTCCGGGCATGACGCCCGAGGCGCGGCGCCGGCAGGTGGAGCAGTTCCGGCAGTACATCGCGGCACCTAACGCTGCTGAGGCGGTGCGCCTGTGGGAGCAGGGGCCGGCCGCGGCGGTGGCCGTAGCTACTGCGCAGGCCCGTCGGTACGAGAGGAGCTAGCCGACGGGTGACCGCAACTGGTAATAATACACCTGAGGGTGGCGAGGCGCCGTTCTCACCGGCGCCTCGCAGCGACACCGGCAGGGAGGGGCGCTATGCGGTGGTGGTTCTGCACACCCGAAGACCCTGTCATGGCAGAGTTGGATGTGTGGTACTGGAATGGGATCCAGGGTCACTCTGCCAGGACAGAGAAGACCTCCCCCTCGATTCTGGAGCCTAGAGGAACCGGCGGGGCTGTGCAAGGCGCCAGCCTGCTGCAGCGCGCCCTCCAACTGGTGCAAACGCACCTTGACGATGCGTGGTGGTTCCACTAGCGTTTACTATTATCGGCGTCTCAAGTTACGACGGCGCCGGAACCCTGTTCCCAGTGGGGACCGCTGACCAAGGGCCTCAACCAGTTGATGGGGGTGACGTACCATGGCCCGACTTTTGAGTGATCTGCTGGCGCAACGAGCGGCCGACACCTTCGTCGGCAGAGAGGCCGAGCTGGAGGTGCTGCGCCAAACCCTGGAGCCGGACGGGCCGCTGGTGGTGTTCGTCCACGGCGTCGCCGGCATCGGCAAGTCCAGCCTGCTGGAGGCCTTCTCCCACCAGGCGCGGCCCCAGGGCGCCACCGTGGTGCGCCTGGACTGCCGCGCTATCGAGCCCACGGAGCGGGGCTTCCTGCGAGAGCTGTGCGGCGCCATTGGCTGCGACGCGCGCACCGCTTCGGAGGCCGCAGAGCGCCTGGGCGACCTGGGTGAGCGGATTGTCCTGGCCCTGGACACCTACGAGGTGTTTCGCCTGCTGGACACCTGGCTGCGCCAGGTCTTCGTTCCCAGCCTGGCGGCCAACGTGCGGGTGGTGCTGGCCGGCCGCATGCCGCCCGGGCCGGGCTGGCTGGCGCCCCAGTGGCACGGTTTGTGCCGCAGCCTGCTGCTGGGGCCGCTAAGCGACGAGGAGGCCACCGCGCTCCTGGCCCGGGCCGCCGTGGGTGAGCAGGACGCCCAGCGTATCAAACGGGTGGCGCGGGGGCATCCGCTGGCCCTGGAGCTGGCGGCCTCCGCGGTTACGGAGCGAAAGGGCCTCGCGCTGGAGGAGGCGGTGATCCAGCGGGTGGTGGAGGAGCTGAGCCGCATGTACCTGTCCGACGTGGAGGATCCCGTGACCCATCGGGCGCTGGAGGCCGCGTCGGCCGTGCGCCGGGGCACCCTCTCGCTGTTGCGGGCCATGCTCCCCGATGTCGCGCCTCAGGACGCCTACGAGCGCCTGCGGGCGCTCCCCTTCGTGGAGAGCACTCGGGACGGCCTCCACATCCACGATGCGGTGCAGGAGGCCGTTTCCGGGGCCTTGCGGGCCGGCGATCCCACTCGGTACCGGGACCTCCGTCGCGCGGCCTGGCGGCAACTCCGCAGCGAGGTGCGCACCGCCGGCCTCTCCGAGCTGTGGCGCTACACCGCAGACATCCTCTACTTGCTGGAGAACCCCGTGCTGCGGGAGGCCTTCTTCCCCACGGGCAGCCAGGAGGTCACCGTAGAGCCCGCACGGTCCCAGGACGACGAGGCGATCCGAGCCATCGCCCGTCGGCACGAGGGGATCAAGGGCGCGGAGAGCCTCATGGCTTGGTGGCAACGGGTTCCCGAGTCCTTCTCGGTCATTCGGGACGTCAACGGCGCGGTGGCCGGCTTCTACTGCATGTTCGATCCTGCGACGGTGAGCCGCAGCTTTCTCGACGACGACCCCATCGCTCGCAGCGTCGGCGCCCATCTCCAGGCGGAACCCATGCCCCGGGGGCAGCGGGCGCTATTGATTCGCCGGTGGCTGGACCAGGAGCAGGGAGAGCAGCCCTCCCCCAACCAGGCCGCCTGCTGGCTGGACTGCAAGCGCACCTACATGGAGATGCGCCCGCACCTCCGCCGGGTATACGGCACCCTCAACGACATGGCCACCTACGGCGCCACCTTCCAGAAGCTGGGTTTCACCGCTATCCCCCGGCCTCAGGTGGAGCTAGACGGCAGGACCTACTGGATCGCGGTGCTGGACATGGGCTCCGCCTCAGTGGATGGCTGGCTCAGCCGGCTGGTGGGGGCCGAGCTGGGTATAGAGGAGAGCGACCTGCTGGACGCCGCCGCCGGCGAGCTGGTGTTGGAGGGGCAGCGGGTCCGGCTCACCCGGCTGGAGCTGGCCGTCATGGACTACCTCTACCAGCGGGAGGGCAAGCTGGCCACCCGCCAGGCGCTCCTGGAGGACGTGTGGGGCTACGACTACCTGGGCGGCAGCAACGTGGTAGACGCAGTAATCCGGTTGTTGCGGAAGAAGCTGGGCAGCCAGGCAGCCGCCATCGAGACGGTGACGGGCATGGGTTACCGGTTCCGGCGAGGGTAGACGGGCGGCTGGGCATCCCAGTGTCCTCACTCCCACCAGGCGACGCGCGCCCCGAGGGCGGGCAGCGCGGGACAATGGGAGTGAGGTGGTCAGATCACTCCTGCCGCCGTGAGCTGGGCGAGCTCGTGCTGGGAGAGACCCAAGAGCTCTGTATAGATTTCTCGGTTATGTTCCCCCAGGCGAGGAGCGGGGCGGGAGCCGGTGACGGGATTCTCTCCGTCTGCCAGGAATCCCGCGCCTGGATAGTTCAGAATCCCCAGGTCCGGATGGTCTAACGCCATGAACGAGCCCCGTTCCGCCAGGTGGGGGCAGTCCACCACCTCCGCGGGGCTCTGGACGACGCCCACCACAAGGCGGCGCTCCATGGCCGCTTTGAAGAACTCGTGGCTCTTCCAGCGCCGCAGCCTTCCCACCACCAGCTCTCGGAGCTCTTCCCAATGCCGCGTCCTGCCCTGCCGTGACTTGAACTTTGGGTCTTTCAGCTCAGGCAGCTCCAGGAAGTCCGCCCAGGCATCCATGGCGTCTGCGCCGCCCGTCCCTGCCGTAGTAAGGGTGACATAGCCGTCCTGGGTCTCCAGGTGCATGCCGTCCATGACACTACGCTGACCTCCGGCCGCGCCGCGCGCCACGTTATTGCCGGCGAAGCTGTACTGGTGGATGTGGCCTGGAGGGGTCTGGACCACCGCCTCCATAATCGATACGTCAATGTGCTGGCCTTCACCGGTAGCGCGCTGGTAGAGCAGGGCAGCCATCGTCGCGATGGCGGCATTCCGGCCTGCGGTGATGGCGGTCTGATTCTGCGGGAGGGCCATGGGCTCCTTGTCGGCGTCCCCGAACCCGATGAGAGCGCCGCCTAACGCCTGCTCTACGAGGTCACTGCTCAGGTAGTGGCGATAAGGGCCGGTCTGCCCGAAGGGCGTGATGGAGGTGAGAATGAGCCGTGGATTGACCTGATGGAGTGTTTCGTAGCCGAGACCGAGGCTCTCCAGGTAGCCCGGAGCAAAACTATCAATGATGACATCTGCCGCGCGCACAAGCCCCTGGAGCAGACGTTGTCCGGTACGGGTCTCCAGGTTGAGGGTAATGCTACGCTTGTTGGTGTTGAAGGCGAGAAACTGGGAGCTCTGGTTGGGGTGAGGAGGGCCTGCGAGGAAGGGAGGCTCATGCCGGGCCGCATCGCCCCTACCCGGAGGCTCAACTTTGATGGTGTCCGCCCCCTGGTCCGCCAGGAGCTTGGCGCAGAACGCGCCCGTCAGATGGTGGCTAAGCTCGATGAGCCTTACATCATCCAGGATTCCCAGCATGGGTGGGTGATACTCCTTCGCGCAAGCTGTGCTCAGGGGCTGGGCCGAGCTGCCTCGCCTTACAGCGCTGCGCCCATGCCCGAGCCTGGTTGTGGCGGGCTGGCGAGATCGTTGGCAGAAGGCCGATCAAGGACGATGCCCTCCTGCTTCAGGCGAGCAATCTCCTGGGCGGAGAGTCCCAGCAGTCCTCTAAAGACCTCTTGATTGTGTTCTCCCAGATCGGGGGCTGGCCGCATCCTGGTCTCGACCTTGGGCATATGAAAGGGGCGGTCGGCGAAAGCCCGGCCGGCATAGCGCCTGCTGCCGCTGTTCGTGGCCTCCTCCGGGGGAATGCTTGCGAGGTAGCCTCGCTGTTCCAGGTGCGGGTCTTGGAGTAGCTCGCTGGCGCTGTAGACGGCCCCGGCCGGCACCCGGTGCTGCTGAAGCCGATGCATCTGGGTGACATGGTCACCGTGGCTGGTCCACTCGGCTAGGTGGCGGTCCAGCTCCTTCCGGTGCTCCCACCGCCCTGGTACGGTGTCGAGGCGCGCGTCGCATGCCCATTCGGGCTGCCCCATCGCGTCTTTAAGGCGGGCCCATTCCTCGTCCGAGGAGACGCTGATGGCGATCCACTGGTCGGTTCCCTGGGTTGGATAGACATTATAGGGGGCCTTCCAGTACGGGTGCGCGCTGCCGGTGCGCTCCTGAACGATGCCCTTCTGGACTTCCAGCAGGGCCGGACCGATGGACTGAATACCGGTCTCGTACATGCTGGCGTCCAGGCGCAGCCCCTGGCCGGTCTTCCGTTTGTGATAAATGGCTAACAGCAACAGGAAGGCATTGTTGAGGGCGCCCGTATGGTCCATGTAGTTAGAGCTGGCCCGGAGCGCGGGGCCGCCTTCATACCCGCTGATGGAGGAAAGGCCGCAAAAGGAGTCAATGGTGCGGGCGCGAGAGCCGTAGGCGCGGTAAGGCCCGGTGCTGCCGAAGGCGTTACAGGTCAGCGTGATGATGTCAGGCTTGATGTTCGCCAGACTCTCGTGGTCCAGCCCCAGGCGCTCCATGGTGCCAGTCCGGAAGTTGTCCACCACGATGTCGCTTAACAGGACCAGCTTGAGAAACAGCTCCCTGCCGCGAGGCGTGTAAACATCCAGACACAGGCTCTTCTTGCTGCGGTTCCAGTAGGCGAAGGTGCCTCCCTCATTCCACCACTGTTCCCCGGGGATGTTGTCTGGCCACGGTCCTGAGCGGCGGTCGTCCAGATGCTCCGGGTGCTCGATGCGGATCACCTCCGCTCCCATATCCGCCAGGATGGCAGTCGCGTAAGGGACCACCATTACCTGCTCCAGGGCCAGGATGCGGATGCCTTCCAGCAGTCTCGTCTGCTTCATCTCGTGACTCGTGGATTGTTGCAAAGCATCCGGGTGCTGCTACACCACGCCAGCCTCAGACAGGGCCACCAGCTCCGCCGGTGTGAACCCCATCTCTCGGCAGTAGACCTCCTGGTTGTGCTCTCCCAGCAGGGGCGCTCGTTTCCGTATGGCCCAGGGGGTCTCACTGAACTGATAAGGCGCTCCGGCGTACTGGAAGGAACGGCCTAGCTCGGGGTGTTCCACGGAGACAACAAAGCCGCGGGCTTTCAGGTGCTGGTCGTGGACCACCTCGTCGGGAGAGCGGACCGTGGCCCAGACCATGCCACGGCGCTGGGCGCCGTGGTAGAGCTCGTCCGCGGTATGGGTCGCGCAAAAAGAGGCCAGCACCTCGGTGATGTGGGCGATCTCCTGCTGGCGGCGAGCAGGGTCGCTGAACCGCTGGTCGCGCAAGTCCACTGCCATGCCCGCTTCGTCCAACCAGTCCAGGAACTGTTCCCAGGCGTTGGGCTCCACTGGCACACGGGTGAAGATCCACTTACCGTCGCGGCAGGGGAACAGCACCGGTTGCGTTGCCGTGACCGCGGCGTGCCGGCCGGTCTGCCGCTGGACCCGCTGCCCTCCAAAATAGTAGGTGGGCATGGCCCCTTCCGTCGTGTCGTGGCACGCCTCGTGCATGGACACGTCCAGGTACTGCCCCTGGCCCGTGGCCTGGCGCAGCACCAGCGCCGCCACTACGCCGACGAAGGCGTAGTGGCACGCAATGTGGTAGGCCGCATCGGTATAGGGGCGTGCGGGCGGTAGCCCGTGGTCGTCGTAGCCGCAGCTCCAGAGGGGCCCGCCCAGAGCCAGGCTCACCAAGTCTGAGGACTTGAGGTCCCTATAGGGCCCGGTCTGCCCGAAGGGGGTAATGGAGACCATAATGAGTCCGGGCCGGAGGGCCTGGAGCTGTTCGTACCCCAGCCCCAGGGCCGGGAGGGCGCCGGGGGGTTGGTCTTCCACCAGCACGTCGGTCGTAGCTACCAGCCGCCGGAAGATGGCCGCTCCGGTAGGGCAAGCGAGATCGAGGGTGATGCTCCGCTTGCTGGTGTTGTAGTGCCAGAAGGAGAGGCTGCGGTCGCGGTGGGGCACGTCGGACAGGAAAGGTCCGATGCGGCGGCTCTCGGCGCCTCCGGGTGGCTCGACCCGGATCACGTCTGCTCCCATGTCGGCGAAGAGCTTGCCGCACTGCTGGCCGAGGATGCCCGTGAGCTCGAGCACGCGGACATCGCTGAAGACCGAAGGTTCCATGCTAGCTACTCAATGCTGCTCAAAAGATCCCCTGCTTCACGTAGTCGTCAACCTCACCCGCCGCCATGCCCAGGAGCTGGCCGTAGATGTCCCCGTTGTGCTGTCCCAGGTCGGGAGCTGGCCGGTATTCCTGGTGGGGCAACGCCGCAGCGGTCATGGGCAGGCTGTCCACCCGCACCCTACCACCCTCAGCCTCCTCCATGCGCAGGTCTACGATGTGGCCACGGGCCTGCAACTGAGGGTCTTCCTCCGCCCGCTGCGCGGGGTCTTGGACCATGCCCGCAGCCACTCCCGCTGCTTGCAGGAGGCGCATGACCTCCTGCTGGGTGCGCCGGCTGGTCCAGCTTTCCACGTGGCGGTCCAGCGCGTCTTGGTGCTGGAGCCGACCCCAGAGGGTGGCAAAGCTGGGGTCCTGGTGCCAGACCTCGTCCGCCAGGGCGGTGCGGAAGCGCTGCCACTCCTCGTCGGTGGAGACCGCGATGGCCACCCAGCGGTCCTCGCCCTGGCAGCGATAGACGCCGTGAGGCGCCGCCGCCGGGTGAGTCGAACGGTTACCGGCCGGCATACCCGGACGTCGCAGGGACCGGCTGTTGACGGTGTAGTCCAGGATGTAGACTCCCATGAGGCTGCACGCCGTCTCCAACTGGGCTAGGTCTATGAACTGGCCCAGCCCGGTGCGGTTGCGGTAGTAGACCGCCTGCAGCACCGCCATGGCGCCGTAGTAGCCGGCGGTGTGGTCCATATAGGAGTACCCCCAGCCGGCTGGCGGCATGTCGGGAAAGCCGCATGCAAAGGTCTGTCCAGAGAGGGCCTGAATCGTCGGCCCGTTGGACTGGTAGTCCACGTTGGGCCCTGAATGGCCGAAGCCGGGCATGCTGACATAGATGATGGCAGGATTTATCGCCTGGAGGCCTGCGTAGTCGAAGCCCCAGCGTTCCATCACGTGAGCGCTGAAGTTCTCGATGACCACGTCGCTCAGGGTGACCAACTGTCGGAAGACTTCCTTTCCTTCTGGGGTGGCCAGGTTGAGGCTGACACCGAGTTTGTTCCGGTTGAAATACACGAACATCCCCCTGGTGGCGAACACCCGGGGATTAAAGGTCATGCGCCGCACCTGGTCGCCGCGGTTCCGCCCTTCAATCTTGATGACCTCCGCTCCCAGGTCGGCCAGCAGGCGTGTCGCCTGGGGTCCGGAGACCACCCAGGTGAGGTCCAGCACGCGGACACCGGACAGTGGTAGTCTGCTCACTACGCTCCCTGCCTCAACGTTTCAGAATCGCCCATGCCGCTTGCGAGCGGCACCACAAGGGATGAAAAGGCCGCTCGTCCTGAGCCTTGTCGAAGGATGGCCGCCGCCGCTCGTGGTTCGACAAGCCTGTCCTGAGCCTGCCGAAGGGCTCACCATGAGCGGCTAGAGTTCCGCTATTCAGGACAATGCCGCGGGGCGCCGGTTCACTCACGGTGGCCCCCCGCTCCTTGAGGAGCTGCCACTGCTTCCAAGGAGTTCTCGGTCAGCCAGAATGGGACTGAAGGGCCGTGGCTTTTTCTCCGTCACGCCGCTGGCAGCGTTCCCAGAGGGTGATCATCTTCTTTGCCCGCTCGTCCACCGGAACATCCAGCATCCTCCCGTTCATGGGCACGGAAGCGCTGCCCCGGGCCACGCCTTCTCCGAACAAGCGGCGCACCTCACGGTAGAACTCGACCTGCTCCAAGGTGGGCGTAAAGGCACGGTTGCACGGTTCTACCCACGAGGGATGGGGGCAGATGGCCCCCTTGAAACCCATGTTGCGGCCTCGCTCGGCCAGCCCGTGGATCTCCTCGGCCGAGAGGAGGCGGGGAACCAGACTCACCGGGTGGCTGATGCCCACAGGCTGCACCCGGGCGGCCGTGCACTCGATGACCAGCCTACCGGCAGCGTAGGGGAACGGATCGAAGTCCGCCCGCGGGAGAACACCCAGCGTCCGACAGAGCTGCGTTCCGTCTAGGGCGACCGACGTCACCCGGGGGCTGGCGTAGATCAGCTCTCGGACGTTCCATACCCCCTTCGCCGTGCCTAGCAACAGGAAGAGTTGCAGGCTTCCCACGGGGATGCCATGCTGCTGCTCCATGGCGGCCAGGATCTCCGCTGCGTCCCGAACGTCCGCTGCCACCTGGGGCGAAGGGAGTGCGATACCGGTCAGACCGGGCCAGGCCGATGCTTCTAAATCGGCGTGGGCTAGCTCTCTGTTGATCCGGACAAACACCTCCGCGCCACCCCGCCGCGCCGTGCTGGTGGCCTCTCGGACCTGGGCCCGGGCCTGTGGTTTGGCGGTCTCTGGGACCTCATCGCCCAGGTCCAGGACCACCGCGTCCGCACCGTGACGCCAGCAACTGGCGATGGCCTCCTGGTCTGCCACAGAGACCAGGAGTATAGAACGCCGGACGATCTCCTCCACGCCTGGGCCTCCTTTAGGCGCATTCACGGGTCTTGGCGCTGGGCATCCCTTAAGGGGCCTGCGGGTTTGATTGCTCACTCTTCTGGTGGGCCAGGGTCTGCTCCCGCATCCGGGCCTTGTAGGAGTCCTTTTCGGCGCAGGCCGCCGCCCACTCCAGGAGCTCCTCGGCACGCGCGGCCTCGTACCGGTCTACTGTCTTGCCGTCCAGGGCGCCCTGCGCCCCTCCCGTTGCGTCCAACTCGCGGAAGAAAGCGAGGACCTGGCGCGCTTCCTCCACCTCTTCGGGCGGCGGCGTCAGCCCGCGGTTCTGGGGTTCCACCACGTTGGGATGGAGGCCGCCCCCGCTCCTGCCACCCGCCTTGCGGTTGGCCACTGCGCGAGCGTAGGTAGCCTCACTGTCCATGACGCTGCCGGACACGTCGGGCATGAAGACGGAGATGCCGGGCTCCAGGCCCAACGCCCGTGCCGCCAGCTCGCACTCCCCCTTCCCGTAGAAGAACTGGTCGAAGCCCACAAACATCTCCACGCCCAGGTCCAGGGACATGTCGTAGCCGCCGCCGCCGCTGAAGTGCCTGATGCGGGGGCTGCTGGCGGCGATCTCGTAGCAGTGCGCGATCCCCTGCGCCGTCTCTATCATCGCGTTGATCTCGACGGCGCCAGGGCGAACACCTCGCTGCCGCTCCAGCCGGGTGATAAGCGCGTCGATGTGGCGGATCTGGTCCGGCGACTCCGTCTTGGTGTGGCTGATCATTTCCAGGGGAGGCCAGACGGAGGCTTCGAGGTCGGGCTCTGGGGTAGCGCAGTTGATGCGGACGCTGACCCGAGCGCCTCCAAGCTTGGCGATGGGCAGCGTCTCCCGAACGATGGAACGGGCATAGGCCTTCTGGGCCTGGGGTACGGAGTCTTCCAGGTCGTAGTCAAGGCTATCGGCGTTGCGAGTCCAGGAGGCGGCCACAAAGCGCTTGCTGTTGATGGGCATCATTAGTCCAGAACGGACAACTCTCCGCTTCCCCATGGCGACTCTCCTTGTGCTCTTCTGCTCTCAGGCCCGCTGGACGGCTTCGGCCTTACTCCGGTCCCGGGCCGCGCACGCCTCTGCCCAGTCCAGGAGGCCCTGGGCGGCCTGGGCGGTGGCCCAGTCCACCAGGGCGCCGTCTAGCTGCCCGTAGGGGTGTCCCGCCGCTCGGGCCGCGGCGAAGGCGCCGGCCAGGGCCTGCGCGTGCCGGCACTCCTCCGGGGAAGGCGTAAACCCCTGGTTTAGGGGCGTCACTTGCGCAGGCTCAACGCAGAGCGCTCCCTTGAATCCCGCCGCTCGGCCTAGCCTGGCGGAAACAAGGGTGTCCTCTGGGCTGGCCGCCAACCCCCGGGAGTTGCCCTGCCACCAGGCCCCGATGGGCGTCACCCCTGCGGTGTTGGCGAGGATGACCAGACGCTGCATGAGGTAGGGCATCAGATGGAGCTCGCCGCCGGGCTCTGGTCGGAGGTCCATCACCAGGTCCGCTCTGCCCAGACTGACGGAGCGGACGCGGGGGCTGGCGGCAAGGAGCTCCAGCGCGTCGTAGTTCCCCTCCGCCCTCTCCAGGGAGAGGTGTAGCTCCAGGGCGCTCTCAGCCGTGCGCGGGTCGTCCGCCTCGTTCACTTCTCCTACCAAGCCCGCTTTCAGGACACCCCGCTGGGTCTCGAAGTGGGCCAGGGTCTCCTCGGCGTCCTGGATCTGCGCTATGCTGGTCACCTTCGGCAGCACCACGCCTTCCAAGCCCCGCCACACCGAGGCCTCCAGGTCTGCGTACAGCAGCTCCAGGTCACAGCGCACAAAGACCTCCGCCCCGCCCCGCCGGGCCTGCTCGATCCCATCCTTGATGCGCGTCCGAGCTTCGAGCTTCTTGGAGTCGTGCACCATGTCTTCAAGGTCCAGGACCACCACGTCTGCCCCGAAGCTCGAGGACCGCTCGATGAGATCAGCCCTCGTTGCCGGGATAAGCAGCCAGGAACGGCGGACTGCCTGCGTCACCTCAGCCCTCCCAGGAAGGGTTTGTTGTTATGGACAGCAAAGACTTAGCGGCTTCCCCGTAAACGGGGGTCCCACAGGTCTCGCAGGGCGTCTCCCAGCAGGTTGAACCCCATGACCGTGAGGCTGATGGCGAGGCCCGGGAAGATGGCCAGCCAGGGTGAGCTTATCATATTGGCTCGACCGGACCCACTGAGCATGAGGCCCCAGGAAGGGTTGGGTGGCTGGCTTCCCATGCCGAGGAAACTGAGGGAAGATTCCGCTAGGATGGCGCTGCCCAGCCCGACGGTTGCGATGATGAGAATGGGCGCCATCACATTGGGCAGAACGTGCCACAGGAGGATCCGAGAATCCCGGCAGCCCACCGCTCTGGCCGCTTCTATGTACTGGTTTTCCCGGGTCGAAAGCACTGCGCTCCGGACTATGCGGGTTGCCCCGGCAATCATGGTGATCCCCACGGCAATCATGACGTTCTCGGTGCTCTTTCCCAGGCTGGCCACAATGGCCAGGTTCAGTACCAGTCCTGGGAAAGCCTGCATGGCGTCAATCACCCGCTGGACGCCCAGGTCGAACCTGCCACCCCAGAAGCCGCTCACCAGACCGAGGAGCGTGCCAAAGCCCGTGCCGATGGTCACCGCGATGATGCCAACCATGAGCGAGATACGGGCACCCCAGATCAGGCGGCTCAGCATATCCCGCCCCGCATAGTCTGTCCCGAGGAGGAACTCGCCACCCGGTGGGCGGAAGGCCTTGCCGCTGAACTGCTCCAGGGGATCAAAGGGGGCCACCACTGGCGCCAGCGCCGCGGAGAAGATGAGCGCCAACACCAGGAACGCCCCGAACGCGCCCAGCGGCTTGCGCTGGCACAGGTGGAGTACTACCACACCGCCGGCTTGCCCTCGAGTGAGGCCGGAGAGCACCACCTCTTGGGCGGACAGCCGGCGCGCCGTCGTCACGAGCGGATCCCCCTAGCGGTAGCGAATGCGAGGGTCTAGCCAGGAATAGGTCAGGTCCACCAGCAGGTTCATCACCACGAAGACCCCCGCGATGAACAGGACGTTCCCCTGGAGCTGGACGAAGTCTCGCCGTTCGATGGCCTGAAAGGTCGCGAGTCCCACGCCGGGGAGGGAGAAGATGGTCTCCATCACCACCGTGCCACCCAGCAGGTGCGAGAGCTGGCTACCCCAGATGGTGATCACAGGGATCAGCGCGTTCTTCAGGGCATGCCGGACCACCACCACCCGCTCGCTCAGGCCTTTGGCCCAGGCGGTCCGCACGTAGTCCTGGCGCAAGACCTCCAGCAAGGTGGAACGACTCATCCGCATCACCACCGCCGAGCTGTGCGCGCCCAGCGCCAGCGCCGCGGGTAGCACCTGTTGCAGGTTCATCCAGGGGTCCTGGGTAAGAGGCACGTAGCGCACCGGCGGCGCCCAGCCGAACCAGATGGCGGGCAGGACCAGGATCAGGGTGCCCAGCCAGAAGTTGGGGGCGGAAAGGGCGCTGATGCTCAGAAAGCGCCCTACGTAGTCGGCGACCGTATCTTGCCGGATGGCCGACAGGACCCCCAGCGGCAGGGCGATGGCAATGGAGACCGCCATGGAGAGGATCGCCAGTTCGGCGCTGACTGGGATACGACGGGCCAGCTCATCCCGTACCGGTGTGGCGCTCCACAGTGACGTGCCCAGGTCGCCCCGCAGCACATTGGTGACCCAGAAGAGGTACTGTTCGTACAGCGGCTTGTCCAGGCCCAGCTCGGCTCGCATCCGGTCGATGTGCTCCTGGGTAACGTAGTCCTCCGACAGCTTGGCCATGACCACGTCACCGGGCGCCAGGTGCATCAGGATAAAGACGGCCAGGGTTACCCCGAACAGGGTCGGGAACATCAACAGGACACGCCGAATGATGTACTCTCTCATCTATCCAACCGCAGGAATACCCTCGGCTTCTCTCGGCGTCAGGGGATCAGGAGTGGCTCACCACCCGCTACTTATCAAGCCAGATGAAGGTCTCAATGGGTTCGTCGGTCGCCACGTTATCCGGGAAGTAGTTCTTCACGTAGGGCTGGGCGGCGTTGTAGGACCACTGGTTCGGAATCGGCACAAAGGGGACGACTTCAGCCACCTGGCGAGCGATCTCGTCCACGATTTTCCGCCGCTCCTTGGCGTCCACCAGGACCGACTGCCGCGCGGCCAGATCGTTGATCTTGGAATCGTTCAGCCGGCCGAAATTCCGGGAGCCCCCCGGCACCAGCCCATCCTTCACGAACTCGTCGGGCTCCAGCCCGGTGATCTGCGCCGAGTTGTTGAGGGCAAAATTGCCTTCTTCCACCGCCTTCCGGCCAGCCGCCACCGGCTCCAGCTTCACGGCAAGGTCTATGCCCACCTTTTTCAGGTCGGCCACCAGGAACTCCGCCACGTCAATGTAGACCTGACTGTACTGGGAGAAGACCAGCAGGTCGCCCTTAAAGCCACCGGAGTAGCCGGCTTCGGCCAGGAGCTGCTTTGCCTTCTCCGGGTCGTGGCGGTAGAGCTGTTTCACCTCTTCTTGGGGCATTGCCCAGCTTGAGAGGCCGCCGGGCATGAACCCGTTCCAGCTCCCCGCGCCCTTGAACAAATCATCTATGATCCGTTGCTGGTTGACCCCGTGTTTCAGGGCCTGGCGTACCTTCACGTTGTCAAAGGGTGGTTTACTGACGTTGACCACCACGCCGCTGAGGGTGTTGGTCCCCTTGTTCTCGATGATCTGCCCGCCGGGGACACTGCTCTTCACCCGCTCAAGGTCCGCGAGGGGGACAGAGAAGTAGTCGATCTGCTTGGAGAGGAAAGCGGCCAAGCGGGCTGCGGCGTCGTTGATGATCAGCACCTCTACTTCGTCCACGTAAGGAGTGCCGGACACACCGCTCCCGAAGAAGTCCGGATTGCGTTTGTATTTCAAAGCGACGCCCCGGTCATAGGCGTCGGCCATGAAGGGACCGGTGCCCACCAGGCTCTTGTGCGTCTTCCCGTAGTTGGCGGCCAGTCCTTCGAGGACGTCTCGCCCCACGATCCACGCGGCTTCGCCGTCGGTGAACCGGTAAAGGGCGGAGGCGGAGGGTTGTTTCAGCTGGAACCGGACCGTGTACTTGTCTGCCACTTCGATGCTCTCGATGAAGCTATACTGGCCGGTCCAGATACTGGGGGCGGGGCCTCGTATCCGGTCGAAGCTGTACTTGATGTCCTCGGCTACCAGTTCCCGGCCGTTCGCGGGCGCAACGTTGTGGAACTTGACGCCTTTACGCAGGTAGAAGGTCCAGGTCTTGGCGTCCGGACTGACCTCCCAGCGCTCGGCCAGGTCGGGGACGACGAGAAGGCTCCCGCGCTCCTTTCCATAGTCATAACGAGTGAGTCGGCTGTGGGTAGCCCGGGTCTGGTTGGTCAAGATGCCGAGACTAGAGGCATGGACATCAAAGGTCGGAGGGTCACCGTTCTGCGCGTAGCGGATGGCGCCGCCGCGCTTGATCTGAGGGGCCTGAGCGGATGGCTGGCCCTCCGGGCTTGCAGCGGGCTGGGCGGCCGGACCACAGCCCGCGACCATGACCAACAGAAGCCCCAGAGCTCCGGCTACGAACCCTGTCTGCAGCAGCCTCATAGGACCCCTCCTTTGTGCGTAGCCAAACCCCTCACGGGCGCTCACATATTGGTCAATTATACTGCTGTTGTGGGGTTGATTCACCCCCATGCGTGTGGGGACAACGCTTTCATGAGGGACAGGAAAGCCCGACTTGGTGGTTCTTATGCCGGCTTGAACTGCACCAGGGACCACTCCGGCGTCACATCCCGGTAGGCCGCCACCAGGGGCATGTCCACCTGCAGGTCCTCCGGCACCCGGCAGTCTACGATGTTGGCCACCATCCGTACCCCCTCCTCCAACTGCACGATGGCATAGGCGTAGGGCACGTCGTCGGCAAAGGTCGGGTTCTGGGGCTGCCGCACCACCGTGAAG
>JACPQN010000046.1 GCA_016190485.1 Chloroflexota bacterium | reverse complement strand
CCCCTCTTCCTGGCCAGGAAGAGGGGGTCAGGGGGTGATGGTCGCGGGGTGGTCGGGTGGAGCTCGCCTCCGCAAGTCTGAACACTTACTCGTCGCGCCGACGCTAGCGTCCCCCAGCGCTTTCACCTATAATAGGAGATCGAGGGGTCTAGATTGGCTTGAAAGGAGCCGAGCTTGAATATCACCGACGAGGCCATCGTTCAGTTCAAGGAGATCATGCGAAGCCAGCAGGCGACTGATGCCGGCATTCGGGTCTTCATCAGTGGGCAGTGCGGTTGCGGCAAGGTGCACTACGGCATGGGCTTTGACAACACGACCCAGGAGAGCGACGAGGTCCTGGATCAGGACGGCGTCAAGTTCCTGCTGGACAAAGAGGTGGCCAGCTCCCTGGAGGGCGCGACCATCAACTTCGTCGAGACGCCCATGAGCCGCGGCTTCACCATTGACAACCCCAACGCCCAGGGGTGCGAGTGCGGCGGCCACCACTAGGAACCATGGCCCAAGGCGGGGCGCTCAAGCTCCGCTAGCTAAAGAAACATGCGTGCCCCTGTAGCTCAGAGGATAGAGCGCCGGCCTCCGGAGCCGGGTGCGAGCGTTCGAGTCGCTCCAGGGGTACCATTCTACAATTAGTTCCTGAAGTGCTGGGAGTGCATTTTCGCGCGTGAGCCAGACGCGACGCGTCCGCCGCGACGCCGCTCGGCAGCAGGCCCAACAGCGTCTCCGCAAGATGCTGGCGGCTCGGCGTAAGAAGGTGGTTGAGGGCAGCGGTCTTCGCCGCTGGCCCTCTTTGTTGTTGCAGCGGCGTTCGCTCTATTTCCTGGGCGCCCTGGCCCTGGTGCTGCTCATCGCCTTCCCGCTGGTCACGCCTCCCCCCACTCCTCCCCCTGTCACCGAGAATCCCACGGTAGAGGTCCCTACTCCGGCGCCCGCGCCCTCCAAGACCCTCGCCCCGCCGGTGTCGGACCTGCTGGCGCAGGGCAAGCGGTACCAGGCAGACGTGGTGACCAGCAAAGGTGTTATCAGAGTAGACCTGCTGCCTGCGGAGGCGCCCGCCGTTGTGAACAACTTTGTCTACCTGGCGCGGCAAAACTACTACACCGGTCTCCCGGTCTACAGGGCAGAGCAAAACCGCCGGGTGGAAATGGGATCCCTGAACCCTGATGGCACGGGCGGGCCCGGCTACACCCTGCCGGTAGAGCCGGGCCACCGTCCCCTGGACGTGGGCCTCCTGGCAACGGTGCCCCAGGCCGACGGCGCGACGGGAGCGCCCTTCATGATCACCCTGACGGACCTGCCGGACCCGGGGCCGGGACACACCGTCTTCGGGCGGGTCAGCGACGGACTTGATCTGGCCCGCCGACTGCAGCCGGGAGACAAGATCATCGCCGTCTCTATTACCGAGACGGAAGCGCCGTAAGGCCATCCCATCGTCCTGCGCCCGATGCACACCGTCGGCGTAGACATCATTGAGATTCCTCGGGTCGAGCTGGCGCTGCGCCGGTTTGGGGATCGCTTTCTCCGGCGGGTGTATACCGAGCGAGAACTGCGTTTCTGCCGCGGGCGCGTGCCTGAGCTGGCTGTGCGCTTTGCGGGCAAGGAGGCGGTGATGAAGGCGCTGGGCACCGGGGTGCGGGGCATCGCCTGGCGCGAGATCGAGATCCTGCCCATGCGGGGCGGCAAACCCATGGTCTTTCTGCACGGACGGGCACGCCAGCGGGCACTTGCCCTGGGCCTCCATGATTTTGCCATCAGCCTCACCCACTCCAAGGACTTCGCTATTGCGTCGGTGGTGAGCGGTGCAGAGTAACCTCCTCCCCGTGGGCGCGACAGTACTAGGCCGGCGGCTGCTGCCCAGCCCTGAGGTCTCGCTGGCGGTGATCCTGCTGGCCGCAGCGGCAGGCGTATTGGGGGCCCTGGTGGCGGGTGGGGGGAGACCCCCCGTACTGCCGCGACTTCGGCTGCCGGAAGGCACCCAGGCTGCCGTGGAGCAACCCGCGGCGTCTATGGCCCTTAGCCTGGCGGACCTGTTCCCGCTGTCGCCGGAGTTCGAGGTGTCCGCTGAGCGGACCGGACCCCAGGATAATGATGCCGCGGCTGCGGCCTGGCCCGATCTCCTGGCTGCTCAGCAGCGCTATCAGCGCTGGGGGCGCATCACGGGCTACCAGAGCATCTTCTGGCGGCCGCACCCCGCTGCTGAAGACGCGGCGCCCATCGAGGTGCAGAGTAGCGTTTCCCTCTACCGCTCATCCCAGGGCGCTGATGACGCCTATCATTTTGGTCTGGGCAAGCTCCCCGGCGCCAGCGGGCCTGAGTTCTCCGTGCCCAACCTGGCGCCTGCTGCCAGAGGCATCACCGCGACCAACGGCCCCTTCGCCCACAGCGTGGTGCTCTTTCGGAAGGGCAATGCCTTTGGCGCAGTGCTCACCACCAGCCTCGCTGCCCAGGCCTCCACAGAGCAGGCTGTGGCCCTGGCCAGAACCCTGGCAGACCGCATTCCTTAAAGCCCGGAGGCTGCCGTGAAGATCGTAACGGTGGCGCAGATGCAGGCGCTAGAGCGCCAGGCCGGTGAGGCGGGCATCTCCACGGCGCAGCTCGTGGAGCGGGCCGGCCAGGCGGTGGCCCGCGAGCTCCGCGCTCTCTTCAGCGCACCTGGCCGCCCGGTAGGCGGGTCAGCCAGGCCCAAGGTGGTGGTGCTGGCCGGGCCGGGAAACAACGGCGGCGACGGCCTGGTGGCTGCTCGCCACCTGGCAGATTGGGGCGCGCCGGTGCGTGTCTACCTCCTGTCGCCAAGGCCGGAGGATGATCCCAACTTTCAGGCGCTTCTGGAGCGAGGCGTCCCGGTCCTGGATGTCGAGGATCCGTCCTTTCACGATGCGCTCTCCCACAGCCTCGCTTGGGCCGATGTCGCGCTGGATGCCGTCCTGGGTACGGGCCGTGCCCGAGCACTGGAGGGCGCGTACCGGGCTGCGGTCGAGGTGGTGAACCGGGCCCGGGCTGCCGCGCCCAGCCTGCGGGTGGTGGCGCTGGACCTGCCCACCGGCCTGGATGCGGACACCGGCGCCGCCGACCCCTCTTGCATGGTGGCTGATGTGACCATCACCCTGGGGTGCCCCAAGCGGGGCCTCTTCTCATCAGCAGGGGCCGCTGCCGCAGGTCGGATCACCGTGGTGGACATCGGAATTCCCAAGGAGCTCTTCCAGGATATCCCGGACGAACTGATGACGGATGACCTGGTGGCGGCCCTACTGCCACGGCGTCCACTCCAGGCCAACAAAGGCACCTTCGGAAGGGTGCTGGCTGTGGCAGGCTCCGGGAACTACGTGGGCGCGGCCATGCTCGCCTGCCGGGGCGCGCAGCGGGTCGGCGCCGGCTTGGTGACCCTGGCGGCGCCCCGCTCTCTGATCGCCATGGTGGCGGGCGCGCTGGCGGAAGCCACCTACGCGCCGCTGCCCGAGACCGCCACGGGCGCCATTAGCCGGCGAGCCACACAGGAACTGCTGCCGCTCCTCTCCCGCTACGATGTCGTGTTGCTGGGCTGCGGCCTGGGGCAGCACCCGGAGACCCAGGCCTTCGTGCACGACCTGCTGCTGTCGGACACACCGTTACCGCCACACCTGGTGCTGGATGCCGATGGGTTGAACACACTGTCCGGCACGGCTACCTGGTGGAAGCGCGTCAAGGGCGGCGCGGTGCTCACGCCGCACCCCGGAGAGATGGCCCGCCTTGCGGGGGTGTCGGTGGCGGAGGTGCAGCAGGATCGCATGAGCGTGGCGCGCCGGGCGGCGCAGGAGTGGGGGCAGGTCGTGGCCCTCAAGGGGGCTTACACCGTGGTGGCCTCGCCCCAGGGCGGGTGTCGGGTCAGCCCTTATGCCAACCCGGCGTTGGCCTCCGCCGGTACCGGAGACGTGCTGGCCGGAGTCATCGCGGGCCTTCTGGCCCAGGGCGTCTCCCCCTTCGACGCGGCGTCGGCGGGTGTCTACCTGCACGGCCTGGCAGGGCAGCGCTTCTCGGAGCGCAACGGCGACACCGGCCTCCTGGCCTCGGACCTCCTGCCCCTGCTGCCCGAGTTGATACACAGCCTCAAAGGTCGCGGGTACTAGTGCTCCGTGACTCATAAATTGGGGGCGAGGCCATCTATCCGCTCATGGTGAGCCGAGTTCACCCTGAGCCTGCCGAAGGGAACCATGAGCCGCTCGCCCTTCGACAAGGGTGAGCGGGAAAGCGGGCACCCATTTCAGCTGTCATCGGGTACTAGGTGCAGGGGGCAAGGTTCGAGAAACGACTGTCACGTCACGCCTTGCACGGCAGAAGAGCCAGTGAGCTAGATTCCGGCGACAACCGCTAATGTCCCGTTTCCGAAGTTCGGTGCAGATGTCATTGCGAGGCCTGACGCTGGAGGGCCGTGGCGGTCGGTCCGCTGGACCCGCGGACAACCGCACCAAACGACACGCTACGGAATTTGCTGCCAAGGGCCACCCACATTCCCGCTTCCGACGCTGATGTTGATAGGGTACAACCATAGCTTATTG
>JACPQN010000045.1 GCA_016190485.1 Chloroflexota bacterium | reverse complement strand
GCGAGGAGGCGAAGCCGACGTGGCAATCCGGGGGAGGGAAGCCGTCCTCCTCGCAGGGGATCGTTATCCCCTCCCAGATTGCCACGGCCCTCGTTCCTCGGGCCTCGCAATGACATCTGTACCGAACTTCGGAAACGGGACGCTAGCTTGACAGGCCTGCGAGCCACCCCTACCATGGCCGCAGCCCAGCACAAACCCACGTGAGAGGTTGACAGCCGCGGCGGTGAGCCATATACTATCTCTAGACCCGTACCCCCTGGGTGGGGGTATGGTGCGGATCTGAGGCGATAGAGGAAGATAGGTCAGGGAGGAACCATGGGCAAGCCAGTCGAAGTCAGCGAGATCACTTTTGACGACCAGGTGCTGAAGTCGGGCCAGCCGGTGCTGGTGGACTTCTGGGCGCCCTGGTGCGCGCCCTGCCGCCGGCTGGCGCCTATTGTAGAGGAGCTGGCCCAGGAGTATGAGGGTCGCGTGACCTTCACCAAGCTGAACACCGATGAGAGCCCCAACGTCGCCGCCCGCTACGGGATCATGAGCATCCCCACCATCATGGTGTTCAAGAACGGGCACCCGGTGAAGCAGGTGGTGGGGCTGCGCCCCAAGAAAGACCTGAAGCAGCAGCTAGACGAAGCCCTGGTGGTCTAACCGCCGCATGGAGGGGCAGGCTGCCATGCCTCTCCGGGAGCACCCACATGGATAAGCAGTACGACGTGATCATCGTGGGGGCCGGGCCCACGGGCATGACCGCCGCCATCTACACCGGCCGCGCCCGGCTCAAGACGCTCCTCATCGAGCGCATGACGCCGGGGGGACAGATTGCCACTACCTCCACTGTAGAGAACTACCCGGGCTTTACCCAGGGTATCGAAGGGCCTGACCTCAGCGAGGCCATGGAGACCCAGACCAAGCGTTTCGGGGCAGAGATGCTCTCCTCCGAAGTGCATGGCGTGTCCCTGGACGGCCTGGACCGGGTGGTGCACACCGATGACGGCGACGTCACTGCCAGGGCGCTGATCGTCACCTCCGGCGCCGAGCATGCCCGGCTGGGCGTGCCGGGAGAGCTGGAGTACATGGGAAAGGGCGTCTCCAACTGTGCGGTGTGCGACGCCGCGTTCTTTGTGGACTCTCCGGTTGCGGTGGTGGGCGGCGGCGACGCCGCGCTGGACGAGGGCCTCTTCCTCACCCGCTACGCCTCTAAGGTCACCCTCATCCACCGCCGGGACCAGCTCCGGGCGGGCAAGATCCTCCAAGAGCGGGCTTTCGCCGAACCCAAGATGGAGTTCCAGTGGGACACCGTGGTGGAGCGGATCAACGGCAACGGTGTAGTCAGTTCCCTCAGCCTGAAGAACGCAAAAACTGGCGCGCCATCCAGCCTGGAGGTGGAGGGCGTGTTCATTTACATCGGCCTCACGCCCAACAGCAACTTTCTCCAGGGGCTGCTGCCCATGGACAACGCGGGACACATCCTGGTGAACGCCTGGATGGAGACTGCGGTGCCGGGGATCTTCGCCGCGGGCGACATCCGCCAGCAGGCAGCCCGCCAGGTGGTCTCCGCCGCCGGGGATGGCGCCACGGCCGCGCTGGCGGTCCGCCGCTACCTGCAGGAGCTGCGGGCCAAAGCAGGCGAGTAGAGCGGCCTCGCCGACGCAGGCCCGCCGGCGCGTCCGGCGGGCTGCTGCTTCCCTCAGGCGTGGCGGGCTGCTATACTGAGCCGCACGGGAGTGGAGGGGGCCCGGTGGCTCTCGCGGTCTTCAAAACCGTTGCGAGTGCACCCGCGTGTACTCGGGTGGGTTCGACTCCCACGCACTCCCGCCAGCCCGCTCCTTATCGCCCCTCCGTGCCGCGGTACCGCCCCACCGGTCCGACTCACTTCTCCATCCCGAGCAATCATCTCCCGGGCACGGCAGCAGCTAGTCTGATGTGCAAGCATCAGATTACGATGTTGACGAACCAGTCCGTCTGTCCTACCCTTTGACTGCCGTGGGGCGCTGCGCGGGCGGCGCAAAGCACAACTGCCGATGAGTCCGGAGATGAATCAGTGAAGATAGAATCACGCCCCTTCGTCAATGACCCTCCCGTGGCCCGTCTCCTCTTCAGCGACACACGCCTGGCCTGGATGTGGCTCTTGATCCGACTCTGGCTGGGGGTTGAGTGGCTCCAGTCCGGGGTGGGCAAGCTGGGCCAGCCAGGCTGGATGGAGACCGGCGCGACGCTCCAGAAGTTCTGGGAGCGCGCGGTGGTCATCCCGGAGCAGGGAAGGCCGGTGATCGCGTACGACTGGTATCGTGGCTTTCTCCAACTCCTGCTGGAGGGTGGCCACTACACCTGGTTCGCCAAGCTGGTGGCGGTGGGAGAGACGGCGGTGGGCCTGGCCCTTATCCTCGGCCTGTTCACGGGCATGGCCGCGTTCTTCGGCGTCTTCATGAACTGGCACTTCGTCATGGCCGGCACGGCCAGCGTCAACGCGCTGCTGGGATTGGTAGGCGTGCTGCTGGTCATGGCCTGGAAGACCGCCGGCTGGATAGGGCTTGACCGCTGGGTGCTCCCCGCCGTGGGCACGCCCTGGCAGCCGGGTGGCCTCTTCTTTCCGCCGGCCGCGGCAGGAGAGCCAGGGTCGGCCGCCAGCTAGTGTCCTGTCTTTGAAGTTCCTTGACAAACTCCGGCGGGACGGTCATTGCGAGCCCGACGAAGGAGGGCGTGGCAATCTGGGGGTGGGAAGCTAGGCCATACCTCCACCCAGATTGCTTCGCTTGTCCTGAGCTAGCCGAAGGGTCGCCTCCGGCTCCTCGCAACGACATCTGAGGTGTTCTTCTAGGACACCACACTAGCTGGCGTGCTACAGACCCTGTTGACCATACCTCCCCTCTGAGGCTACACTGCGGCCACCGCGGCAGAACCAGTGTGGCACGGCTCCTCCGCCACAACCATACCCCACAGAAAGAGGTACGCTATGCCCGCTGTGCTGTACGAGAAGAAGGGGCACATCGCCTACGTGACCCTGAACCGCCCCGAGGCCATGAACGCGGTCAACCGGGAGATGAGCGAGGAGCTGGAGGACCTCTGGTATCAGTTCGACGCCGACGACGAAGCCTGGGTGGCCATCCTCACGGGCGCCGGCGATAGGGCCTTCTGCGCCGGGGCCGACCTGCGGCAGATGGCCGCGGGGGGCCGTCCCGCCTACCGTCCAACCCACAGCCTGGGCCACGGCATCGACGTGTTCAAGCCCATCATCGCCGGGATCAACGGCTACTGCCTGGCCGCTGGGATCGACATGGTGCTCCCCTGCGACATCCGGGTGGCCGCAGAGCATGCCACCTTCGGCATGACCATGACCCGGTGGGGCGTCATGGCGTCCACGGGCGCGTCGCAGCTCCCCCGCTCCATCCACTGGTGCCACGCGATGGAGATGATCCTGACGGCGGAGCGCATCGACGCCCAGGAGGCCTACCGCATCGGGCTGGTGAACAAGGTGGTGCCGTTAGGCCAGCTCATCCCCACCTGTGAGGCCTACGCCGAGAAGATACTCCTGAATTCCCCCATGGCGGTGCGCCTGAGCAAAGAGGCGGCCATCCGGGGTCGGGAGACTACTATGCAGGAGAGCCTGAACATCGGCTTCAGCCTCCAGCGGTATAACCGCACCACCGAGGACGCGAAGGAGGGCCCACGGGCCTTCGCCGAGAAGCGCACGCCCAACTGGACCGGCCGCTAACCTCAGGATACGCCACCAAGCAGAGGCTCCCGGCGCGCCGGGAGCCTCTTTGTGTAGGCGACCTGCCCCAGGGGCCGCCTATGCTGGAGTGGTGGCCCCCAGCACCTCGTAAAACCGGGTTTGGGTCGGGCTTCGCAGCAGGCCCTCCGGCGCAGCGGCCCGGTAGCCCTTGAGCGCGTCGCTCTCCAGGAAGTCGACGATGGCGTCCCGGCCCTGCCACAGGGCCACTCGCAGGAACCTGTTGGGATTGCCCAGGAACCGCAGCGCCCGGGCAGAGTGGAAACCCCTGGCCTGCTGCAATAGGCCATGGAGCTGCCGCTCCCGCTCCTCCCAGGCCCGGCCTTGGGCCACGTCGAACTCCAACCGGTAGGCGAACCTGGCCTCCCCTTGCCCCTGCGTCTCCACCACCAGCTCGTAGTACTCGATCTCCGGTGGCTGGGCGTAGGCCTCGGGCGGCCGAGAGCGCAGGTATTCCTGGAACTCCGGGGTACGGCTGTAGGCCTGGGCGGCCTCCCGGCTCTCCCAGGCCCGCAGCGCGAGGTAGGTGGTCAGGTCGCCCATGTGGCGGAGGAAGTGGGCTGAGACGAAGCCCGGCGCCTTGGCCTGCATCGCGTGCAGGCGGGGCACTCGCCCCTCCAGCTCTCGCTGCCAGCCCTGGTTCACCCGATAGACTTCGTGGTGGACGTACATCGCTGCCTCCTGGCGTGAGCACCTCGCATGAGACGCTGTCGATCTGAGCGTACGGCCATTCTAGCACGACGCCGGCGGCGGCAGGAGACCGTGAGGGCGTAGCTCTTCTTCCCATGCCTGCTGGCTCCTCTTCTTGACGCATCCAACACGGAGGTCTTTGTCGGCCAAGTGGCGGATACCTTATCCGTCTGGGCAGTGATGCCAGCATGGATGCCTGGCCGATGCGGGTACACCACATCGGTGTGTGGCCCCCTTGCCGCGCGTTCGCCAAATGCCTACGTTGCTGCTATAGTGTGTTCACTACTTGGGATGAGGAGAGGAGAGACATGGCGGGTCCGACGTCCATGCGGTATCAGTTGCACGAGGTCTTGATGGGCATGTTGGCCAGCACCGAGGCCGACAGCTTCAGCGATGATGTGCCTCGCCTGGCGGCCATGTTCGAGGGCCTCGCGACGCGCTTCCCGTTGTTTGCCCCCCTGGCGGCAGGCGTGGACCCTGCTGCTGTGAGCAACGCCCTGGCGAAACTTGAGGCCACCAAGTGTCTTACGCGTGCTGAGCAACGCTACCTGCTGACGGAGGAGGGCCGAGCCCGCTGCGTCAGCAACAAGAAGACGTTGTTCAATCAGGGCGATAGAGAGCAGTTAGAAGCGGCCGCTACCGTTTTCAATTCGCTGTAGCAGGCTGCGGGAAAGGCATTTCCGCGCGTCCTCAGACAGGCCTGTCCTGAGCCTGCCGAAGGGCTCACCATGAGCGGTTTTTCAACAGCCTGCCCTGAAAATCCCCTCTCCCTTGAGGGAGATGGCTAGGGTGAGGGTGGTCGCTTCGAGATTTTCATCCGTGGTTACGGCAGTACGCCATGGCCAACTGCTTGGGTAGCTCCTGAGCGCCTGCGAACGCGCGGGCTTTGCCCATGCAGCCCGATGCTCCTCGGATCCCAGTGTTAGCCGCGGCCTAGCTAAAGAGCTCCGGGAAAAGGAGCGCCTCTAGCCGAGCGGGGTCGTAGCCGGCCACGGCCTGGCCGTCCACCACGGTGACGGGTGGCAAGAGGTAGCCACGGGCCTGGAACTCCCGCAAGGCCTGGGGGTCCTGGGTCACGTTCCTCACGGTGAAGGGCACAGCCCGCTGGGAAAGGAACTCTTTCACCACCCGGCAGGCGGATCACCGTTCGTGGCTGTAAAGTACGACCTGTCGCTGCATGTGAGATGCTGCTCCTGAGATGTCAGGCTGCTTACGCTATTATAGCGCAGCGCCTGCTCGCCTTCCGCCTCTGCTCTGATCCTCCGCCATCTGAGGCGGCCCCTTTCGTATCCCTGGATGCTTTATGGTAAAATCGTCGGTGACTTTCTTAAGGAAAGCCAGTAGCATGTCCCAGGTCATCCTGTACACCATACGCAACTGAGAGACCTCCGACCGGGCGAAGAGCTACTTCACCGAGCAGGGGATCCCTTTCGAGGAGCGCATCGTCAACCAGCGGGCCGAGTGGTGGGCGGAGGTGACCGCGCTGTCTGACACCGTGCCGGTCATCGTGCGGGACGGCGTGGTGGAGATCGGCTTTCAAGGGCGCCGCGGCTGACACATCCAGTAGCCCGCCGGTGACGGGCCGTTTCGTAGGCGCTTCTACTCCCTCAACCAGCGCCAGGGCCCAGGGCTGGGAGGACGGGCAAAAGGACCCACCCATGCTGCGCTTCACCAACACCCTCACCCGCCACAAGGAAGAGTTTGTGCCCCGAGAGCAGGGCATGGCTCGCATGTACACCTGCGGCCCCACGGTCTACCGCTACGCCCACATCGGCAACATGCGCTCCTACCTCATGGCCGACGGCATCCGCCGCGCGCTGGAACACCAGGGCTACCGGGTGGAGCATGTCAAGAACATCACCGACGTGGGCCATATGCGCCAGGAGATGGTGGAACGGGGCGAGGACAAGATGATCTCGGCCGCGCTGGCCGAGGGCAAGAGCCTCCAGGAGATCGCGGCCTTCTACACCCAGGCGTTCCTGCAAGACGAGGCCAAGCTGGGCATTGCCCCGGCCACGGTCTTCCCGAGGGCCACAGACCACGTGGCGGAGATGATCGAGATCACGCAACAACTGGTAGCCAGGGGCTACGCCTACGTGGTGGAGGGCAACGTCTACTTCGACGTGGCCAAGTACCCCGAGTACGGGCGCCTCTCCGGCAACCGCCTGGCCAGCCTGCTGGAGGGCGTGCGGGTGGAGGTGGACCCCCAGAAGCGTAACCAGACGGACTTTGCCCTCTGGAAGGCTGCGGAGCCGGGCCGCACCGTGAAGTGGCCCAGCCCCTGGGGTGAGGGCTTTCCCGGCTGGCACATCGAGTGCACCGCCATGTCTACCAAGTACCTGGGCCCTCAGCTCGACCTCCATACCGGCGGAGTGGACAACATCTTCCCCCACCACGAGGACGAGCTAGCCCAGAGCGAGGGCGCCTTTGGCGTGCCCTTTGTGCGCTACTGGGTGCATGGCCAGCACCTCCTGGCCGATGGCCTGAAGATGGCCAAGTCCACGGGCAACTCCTACACCCTCTCCGACCTGGAGGAGCGGGGCTTCGATCCCCTGGCTTTCCGCTACCTGTGCCTCACGGCCCACTACAGCGCCCGCCTCAACTTCTCCTTCCAGGCGTTGCGCTGCGCCCAGCACGGCCTCGCACACCTGCGCACCCTGGTACGAGAGTGGGCCCTGGCCGGCGGCCAGGCGTCGGCTACGGAGGTGTCCCAGGCGTGGCGCGAGCGCTTTTGGGCCCACGTGGAGGACGACCTGGGCCTGCCCCAGGCCCTGAGCGTCCTCTGGAAGCTGGCGCAGACTGACCTGCCGCCGGCCGCAAAGCTGTCATTGGTGATGGAGTTCGACCAGGCGCTGGGACTCGCGCTGCGCCAAGTGGCCGAAGCGGCCCAGGGCCTGCCCCTGAGTATCCAGCGACTGGCGGAGGAGCGGGGCGATCCTCGTACCGGTGGCCGCTACCAGGTGTCGGATGCCCTGCGGCAGGAGATCATCGCCGCAGGGTACGAGGTGCGAGATCGTCGGGCCGACACCCTGGTCCTGCCCCGAGACCGCGGCTTCCAGCCCGACAAGCTGGTGGGCGCCCTCTCCTCCTCCGGGGACGTGCCCTCCCTGCTCCAGGAGCCGGACGCCTGCCAGATCTCTGTGAACATCCTGGCCCACGATTATCAGGATGACCTGCGCCGCTGTGTGGAGAGCGTGCTCCGGCATGGGGACGCCCATCAGTTGGAGGTGGTCATAGTGGACAACGCCTCCACCGACGGCGCCGGCCAGTGGGCCGAGGAGCTAGCCCGTCGGGACGCCCGAGTGCGGGTCTTCCATACCGACCATAACGTGGGCGAGGGCACCGGACGGAACGTCGGACTGAAGCAGAGCCGTGGCGCCCACATCCTGCTCCTGGATACCAGCATCGAGCTGACAGGCGACATCTTGACGCCCATCATCCGCACCCTCTCGACTCCCGACATCGGCGCCACGGGTGGCTGGGGCCTCTGCTCGGAAGACCTGCGCCACTTTGAGGACGCTTCCCACGAGGAGGTGGACGCCATCGAGGGCTACTGCATGGCCTTCCGCCGGGAGCTGCTGCGAGAGGTGGGTCTGCTGGACGAGAAGTTCCGCTTCTACCGCAACCTGGACCTGGACTTCTCCATGAACCTCAGAGCTCACGGCTACCGCAACATCATGCTCTCCGGCCTGCCGGTGCGCCAGCACGAGCACCGGGGCTGGGCAAGCCTGGAGGAGGGGGAGCGCGATAAGCTGAGCCGCCGGAACTTCTATCGCTTCCTGAGCAAGTGGGGGCACCGCACCGACCTGCTCTACCACACGATCCACGGTCCCGGCCCGGGCAGCTAGGGGATGCGAGAGGAGACCGTCGCCTTCCCCAACCGCCGGGGCCTGCAGATGGTGGGGACACTCCTTGCGCCAGAGGGGCAGGGCCCGTTGCCCGCTGTCCTGGTGGTGCATGGCTTTCGCGGCAACCGCAGCGAACGGCACATCGTGGCCGTGGCCGACGCCCTGGCCCACGCTGGCTTTTTCTCCCTCCGGGTTGACCTGACCAATAACCTGGGCGACTCCCAGGGCGAGTTCCGCCGCCTGACCGTCAGCCAGTCGCTGGAGGACGTGCAGGATGCGCTGGCTTATCTGCAAGGACGCACGGAGGCCGATCCGGAGCGGCTGGGGCTCACAGGCCACAGCTTCGGCGGGATGCTGGCGGCCATCACTGCTGCACGCACACCCGCCATCAAGTCCCTGGTCACGCTATCGGCGGTCTTTGACATGCCGGAGAAGCTGGCCGGCTTTCTAGGCGAGGAGCAGGTGCGGGGGTGGCAGGAGCGTGGCTCCGTGGAGATGGATCCGCCCGGCTCCGCGTTGTTCCTTGACTACGGCTTCTACGAGGACCTTCAGCGGTACGACGTTGCCGCTGAGGTGGGCCGCCTGCGGGCGCCGGTGCGCATCATCCAGGGCGAGGCGGACACCGGCGTTACGGTGGAGGACGCCCAGGGCTACCACGTGCACGCCGGCAGTCCGCAGAAGGAGCTGGTGCTGGTGCCCGGCGCCGACCACGCGTACAGCAGCGACATGGCCCTGATGCAGGTCTGCCTCTACACTGCCGACTGGTTCAGACACACGCTGGGTGTGGCCGGAGGGCAGAGAGAATGAGCGCGGCCCTTCCGACGATGGGTCCGGAGGTAGAGGAGCGCCGTTTCGGTGGGGCCTTCGCCTATCCGGGATTCCGCTGGTTCTTTGGCGGGCTGCTGACCCTTTCGCTGGGTGTCTGGGTCTCCGACGTGGCGCAGCGCTGGCTGGTCCAGGAGATGACTGGCTCGCCCTTCTCCGTGGGCTTCATCAGCTTCGCTGGCAGCCTGCCCATCCTGCTCTTCTCCCTCCCCGGTGGTGTGCTGGCCGACCGGGTGGACCGCATCAAGCTCATTGCCTGGAGCCGCGGCATCGGTGCGGCTCTGGCGCTGCTCCTGGGGGTGCTGACGGCGCTGCGGGTGGTAGAGGTGTGGCACGTGGCCCTCTACGCGTTCTCCTGGGGGGCCTTTGTGGCCCTGGAGCTGCCGGGGCGGCAGGCCCTCTTCCCCAACCTGGTCAGCCCCAGGGAGCTGATGCACGCCATGGCCATCTACTCCGGCGTGTGGAGCGGGAGCACCATCGTGGGACCCGCCGTAGCGGGCTGGTTCATTGCGCGACTGGGCACCGCTGGCTGCTTCTATCTGACGGCTGCCCTGTACGCCCTGGCGGTGTGGTTCTTCTGGCAGGTGCGGCCCCACGTGCCCGCTGGAGCACAGATGCGGTCTCAGGAGCACCCGTGGGAGGCCTTTGTCGGAGGCCTGCGGTATACCCGCAACACCACGGTGATCTTTGCCTTGCTGATCCTGACGCTGCTGCCGGCCGTCTTTGGGCAGACGGCCACCATGACCCTCCTGCCCTCCTTCACCGCCGACGTTCTCCGTGGCGACGCCTCGGTCTACAGCATGCTGCTGACGGCCTCGGGCATCGGGGCGCTGCTGGCCAACCTGGGGCTGGCCCTCAAGTCAAGCCTGGAGGAACGAGGGCGGCTGCTCGCGGCGGTGGGACTGACCTTCGGGGCAGCCATCCTGGCCTTCTCCCTCACCCGCTCCCTGCCGCTGTCCCTGGCCGTCATAGGGCTTATTGGCGTGGTGAACGCCTGCTTCATGACCCTGGCCAGCACCCTGGTGCAGGCGCTGGTGAGCGACGAGATGCGGGGGCGGGTGATGAGCGCCTACATGCTCACCTGGGGCATGACCAGCTTCGGCAGCCTGTTCCTGGGCTTCCTGGGCAGCACCATCGGTGTGCCCCAGGCCATCGCGGTGGGCGGGCTGCTCACGGTGCTATCGGTGGCGCTGGTAGTGGCGCGGGTGCCGGAGCTGCTGCGGATCCAGTAGCCCGATAATTCCCTCTCCCTTGAGGGAGAGGGATAGGGTGAGGGTGATGGCTCCAGGATTTTCGTCTGCGGTCGTGGCCCACGGTCATGAGCAACTGCTAGTGCTTCTTGGGCGTGTTGGGTAGTGCGTAGGCCACCGCAATAGTCTCGCCCCAGGGCGCGGCCACGGTGGTCTCGTGGAGGGTGTAACCGCCCACCTCGTCGTCCATCCCTTGGGCCTTGCGGTCCTCCAGGTAGGCCTTCATCTGCCCCTGGGCGTCCCTGCCCACAAAGTGGACGTTGCCGCAACAGCAGTGCTCGTGGCCCACGCCGCCGCTCTGCTGCTTGTACTCCACACCGGGCTTGCAACCGCAGGCACAGTCGTAGCGCACCAGCACGGTGTCGGGCCTGCTGGACAACTGGCGCACGATGAACTCCATGGGTTCCTCCTTTGCTGGACGGAGCGGTGGTTTGTTGGAAGTAGGCTCGCTCCCAGGTACATCCTACCTCCCCGGCCATCGTTGGACAAGCCTGGACTTGCACCGTACAATACCCTCGCAATCGCACGAACACAAAGGAGGAGCCATGCCGGACTACAGGTACGCCACCTACGAGAAGAAGGGCCACGTGGGTTACGTGACGGTCAACCGGCCCGAGGTGATGAACGCGCTGCATGCCCCGGCCAACCACGAGCTTTACGAGATCTGGGCCGATTTCGAGCAGGACCCGGAGATGTGGATCGGCGTCCTCACCGGCGCGGGGGAGCGGGCCTTCTCCGCCGGCAACGACCTGAAGGCCACCGCGGAGGCCGCGGCCCGGGGCGAGCGCTTTGGCATCGGCCCGCTGGGAGGCTTCGGCGGCCTCACCAACCCCCGCTTCCGCATCTGGAAGCCCATTATTGCCGCGGTCAACGGCTACGCCCTGGGCGGCGGGCTGGAGATGGCCCTGGCCTGCGACATCGTCATCGCCGCGGAGAACGCGCAGCTCGGCCTGCCGGAGCCCAAACGGGGCCTCATCGCCGGCGCGGGCGGCATCCTGCGTCTGCCCCGCATGATCCCGCAGAAGATCGCCATGGGCTACATCCTCACCGGCAAATTCATGACGGCCCAGGAGGCTCACCGCTGGGGGCTGGTGAACGAGGTGGTGCCCGCCAAAGACCTCATGGGCACCGTGGAGCGCTGGATCGAGGAGATCATGGAGTGTGCGCCCCTCTCGGTGCGGGCCAGCAAGCAGGGCGCCATGGAAGGGCTGGACATGCCCCTGCCCGTGGCCTTCAACCACAACTTCTACTGGGCCCAGCGCTCGGCGGACTCCCCCGACCGCATCGAGGGCCCCAAGGCCTTTGCGGAGAAGCGCAAGCCCCAGTGGTCGGGACGGTAAGGAGCACCTGCGCCTGGCAGCAAAATGCCCCGTTCTTCGAGACCTCGGCGAAGAACGGGGCTTCGCTTCTCTGGCAGTGAGAGCCCAGACCTCAAGACAAGGCAGACACTACTATGAAATGTCATGTTTGCGGGGCCGCATTACAAAGGATAGTCACGCAAGTGCCCTTTAGGGTTGGCGATCAGGCAATCGTCATCATCAAGGACTCGCCTGTGCTGCAATGCCGCAGCTGTCCGGAGTATCTTCTGGAAGACGCGGTGATGGCGAGGATCGATCACCTTCTCAGTAAGGCAGATACGGCAGCGGAGTTGGAGATCGTTACATATGCCGCTTAAGGTCGGCTGATTCGGTCGACCGCATCGAAGGCCTCTGGGTGATCTCACTTCTGAGGCCTTCCGCCACCTTAGCAGCGCAGCGTGAGCGAATCGAGAAGGAGGCCCCCATGGCGCCCCGCTACGCTCCTACCGGTGAGTACCAGGTTCAGGCCCGCGACGTGGTCTACCGCCGCGATGGGGACCGGGACTGGCTGGCCACCCTCTATCAGCCCCAGGGTACCGGACCTTTCCCCGCCCTGCTGGACGTTCACGGCGGCGTGTGGAGCGGCGGCAGCCGCGCCAGCGACGCCCTCATTGACCAGTCTCTCGCAGCCAGCGGCATCGTGGTGCTCGCCATCGATTTCCGCCTGGCGCCGCAGCACCCCTACCCCGCGCAGGTGGCCGATGTGCACTACGCCACCCGCTGGCTCAAGGCCCACGCCCGGGACTTCAACGCCGACGCCGCCACGGTAGGCGGCCTGGGAGCTTCCAGCGGCGGCCACACGGTGCTGCTGAGCGCCCTTCGGCCTCATGACTCCCGCTACGCGGCGCTGCCGCTGCCAGAAGCCGCAGCAGTGGATGCTCGCCTCACGTACGTTGTGGCCTGCTGGCCCGTCATCGACTCCTACGCCCGCTACCTGTACGCCCGGCGGGCGGGCATCGAGCGCCTGGCTAACCTGACGGAGGGGTACTTCCTGACCGAAGCGGCCATGCGAGAAGGCAACCCCCAGGAGCTGGTGGAGCGGGGCGAGGCCCAGGCGTTGCCCTCGGTGCTCATCATCCAGGGCACGGCCGACGCCAATATTCCCTTGGAGATACCCAACCGCTTCGCCGAGACCTACCGGGCGGCGGGCGGCCACGTGGAGCTGGAGCTCTTCCCCGATATGCCCCACGGTTTCGCCAACCACCCCGGCCCTGAGAGCGAGCGGGCGCTGGCCCTGATGAAGTCCTTCGTGGCCCGCCAGCTTGCGGCGACGGCTGCCGCGGTGTAAGGAGCAGCAACATGGACAACTTCTTCCGAGACACTCTGGCCCGGGAGCTGGAAGCGCTCCGGAAGCGCACTCTGGGAACCGTGGCCGGCCTGAGCCGAGGCCAGCTCCTGTGGCGGCCCGCCGGCAGCGACGCGAACCCCATCGGCTTCCTGCTGTGGCACCTGGCCCGCCGAGAGGACTACCACCTCCAGACCCGCATCGGCGGCGGGCCGCAGCTCTGGCAGACGGAGGGGTGGCACGGGCGCTTCGGCATCGACCCCGAGGCCACGGGCTTCGGGTTCACCGCCCAGCAGGTGCGGGACTTCCCCATGCCCGGGCTCCTGGACATCATTGGCTACTACTACCGGGTGCGGGAGGCCACCCTGGCCTACCTGCTGGCCAGCACCGACGCGTCCCTACAAGGTCCCATGCCCGGCATGCCCGAGACGCCCATCGGCGTCTACCTGCTGGCCCGGGCCGGCCACGAGCACGAGCACTGGGGCCAGATGGACTACCTGAAGGGGATTATGCCTGCGGAGGAATAGCTGTTGTACACTGGAGCAAAGGGCAAGGGGTTGAGCCGAGCAATGTCAGTAAAACTTTATCATCTGCCCGTGGTCATCCACCAACCCAGCGAACAAACCGAGGGCAAGTATCTCGTTGAGGCACCTTCACTTCCGGGGTGCCGGGCCTGGGGCGATACGCCAGGCAAAGCCCTCGAGTACTTGCAGAGCGTCGCAACGGCTTTTGTGGAGTCCTATCGTGCCCATAACCAGCCCATTCCCATTGAGCTCGAGGCCGCGGCTATTGAGATTGAGGGGCAGCAGGAAGCTCGCGGAGAGGTGGTAGTCATTGGGTGAACTACCGAGAGCTAGCTCGGAAGCTGCGCGCCCTGGGTTGTGAGTTCGACCGCCAGGCCAGGGGCGATCATGAAGTCTGGATCAACCGCCAAACTGGAGCCCGCACAACCATCCCCAACTGGGGCGGAGACGATCTGAGGCCAGGCACAGTCGCAACGATCCTTCGTGACTTGGGGATAAGCAGAAGGGATATTGACCAGGCCTAGCCTACGCCGGCCACGAGCACGAGCACTGGGGCCAGATGGACTACCCCAAGGGGATCAGTCCACAATAGCCGCGGAGGGTGGTCGAGACCGCCGAACAACTCGCTTCGCCCAGCACTCAATGGTTGATGGAGCATTTTGCCGCCGTTTGCTGAGCCTGTCGAAGCGACCGGCGGCGGTGCCTTCGACAGGCTCAGGCAACGCCGCGATGCGTTGTTTAGCGATCCCGGTTGTCACCCGGAACCTTTCGATGCCTCAGGATAAACTCCGTGAGGGGTCTACTAGCCCTGGAGTAGATGCTTCGCCGCTGCGTTCCTCAGCATGACACGTGGGAACATGGCCCAGGCCGTGAAAACGCACTACTCCCGGAAGGCAGACGCCCCCTATGTGTGCCTGCGCCCCGGCAAGGTTGACCACACCGAGCCTTTTGCGGGAGACGACAACCGTCTCATTGATTACGATTTTGAACCGGTCCAGCTCGCGCCGAACGACGAACGCGCCGTTGCGCAAGCGAACCGCCCCGAAGTAGCCGACGCTGCGACGAGTCGGGTGCTGGAGCAGGATCGGGTCCTTCGCCTCCGGCGGCACCCACAGACGGCAGCGGGAGCCGTGCTGCTGGAAGTGCACTTCGTCCATGGCCCACAGGTCGATGGTGTCATCCCGCATCCAGTCCGGGAGGTTTTTTATGGGCGGCTTGCCGCTCGGGATCGGCGTGGGCCAGCAGGGGCCGCGGCTTGCGCAGGCGGAAGCCCAACTGACGGAACAGCCGCTGGCATTGCCGGACCCCCAGCGGGACCCCAAACCGCTGGGCCACGAACGCCGCCAGCAGCGTGCCATCCCACAACTGGCCGCGCAGGCCCGCGGCCGTCGGCGTATCCCGCAGGACGGTGTTGATGACCGCCAGGTGTTCCGTCGTTAAGCGGGAGGGCCGTCCAGGGCGCTCGGTCTCGCTCAGCCCGGCCAGGCCATCGGCCAGGAAGCGGCGGACCCAGTACTCCACCGTGCGGGGTGCGTCGCCGAGGCGGGCAGCGACCTCGGGGCAACTCATGTCTTGGGCCACCAGCAGGACCGCATGCAGCCGGTGGTCATACCGTGCCTGCCGCGAGCGTCGCATCTCGGCCTGCAGCGCCTGCACTACCAACTCCTTGTCGGGAACCGTTAATGCTCTCATGGCCCGACCGTACCACAGTCGGGCCATATACGCAACTACTTATGACGCCCTGTTTAGCTTCGTCTGCGTGAAATCTGCTATTATCCCCCTCTCGCGAAATACACCACTAGCACCACCGCCCCCAGCGCCAGCCGGTACCACACGAAAGGGTAGAGCGTGCCGAACTGGAGGTAGCGCAGCAGGTACTTGATGCACAGGTAGCCCACCACCGCGGAGCTGAGGAAGCCCGCGAGCATCACCGTCGCCTCGCCCGCCGACGCGCCCAGAGAGAGAATGGTGGGGAGCTTCTTGAGGCCGGCGCCCGCCATGATGGGCGTGGCCATGAGGAAGGAGAAGCGCGCCGCGGCCTGCCGCTCCAGGCCCACCAGCAGCCCTACCGTCATGGTGCCGCCGCTGCGGGAGACGCCGGGGACGATGGCCAGCGCCTGTCCCAGGCCCATGGCCAGAGCCGGCAACGCCTCCAGGTCCAGCATGTCCCGGTGCTTGGCGCCCCAGCGCTCCGCCAGAGCCAGCGCCAGACCCAGGAGGATCAGGGTGGCCGCCACCAGCCAGGGCGCCCGGAAGAGCTCCTCCGCCTGGTCCTCCAGCAAGGCGCCAGCCACTACACCGGGGATGGTGGCCAGCAGCACCAGCCAGGCCAGCCGTCGCCAGGGGTCTCCCGCCAGGCTGCGCTCTCTCAGGCTGGCCAGTCCCGCCCGCAGGAGGCGCTCCCACTCCCGGGAGAAGTACCAGAGGGTGGCGGCCAGGGTCCCCATGTGCAGGGCAACGTCGAAGGTGAGGCTGTTGAGGAGGGGGCTCTCCCAGCCGAAGAGCCAGGGGATCAGCACCAGGTGGGCGGTGCTGCTGATGGGGGCGAACTCCGTGATGCCCTGAGCAATCCCCAGGAGGATGGCCTGGAGCAACTCCGTCATAGAGCTAGAGCTGCCCACTCAGAAAGGTGGCTACTGGACCGTTCCCCCTCACCCCTGCCTACCGGCAGGCAGGCTGCCCTCTGGTTCGACAGTGCTCACCACAAGTCTCAAAGGGAGAGGGTGTCAAAGCGCCTTCCCCGTGCTGTGCCGCCGCACCACCTCCAGCAGCAACTCCGCCGTTTGCTCCAGGTCCCGGAAGTCCAGCCACTCGCTGGTGGTGTGGATGTCCCGCATGCCGGTGCCCAGGTTGGCCACGGAGAGCCCCTTGCCGTTGAAGACGTTCGCGTCGCAACCGCCGCCCATGGCCTTCAGCGGCACGGTCCCGCCCAGGGCCGCGGCAGCCTCCTGCACCAGCCTGACGATGGGCGCGTCGTCGGGGACGTTCATGGCGTCGTAGGCCCGGATGATCTTCGGCTCGACCCGGGCCTGGACCGTCTTGCCGTCCAGGGTCACCGAATGGCGTGCCGCCGCTTCTTCGAAGCGCCCGACCATGTGGCGGGTCTGCGCCTCCAGCTTCTCCAGGCTGCGGCTGCGGGCTTCGCCGTGGACCACCACCTGGTTGGGGATGATGTTGGTGGCCGCGCCGCCGTTGATGACGCCGATGTTGGCCGTGGTCTCAAAGTCGATGCGGCCCAGGCGCATCTGGGCGATGGCCTCTGCGGCCACCTTGATGGCGCTCAGGCCCCGCTCCGGCGCCACGCCCGCGTGGGCCTCCAGGCCGTAGACGCGGAACTCCATGTGGTCGGCCGCCGGCGCCCGGGTGAAGAGCACCCCCGGTTGGTCGGAGTCCAGCACCAGGCCGTAGCGCGAACGGAGGCGGGAGACGTCCACCTCCTTGGCGCCCAGCAGTCCCTTTTCTTCGCAGATGGTAAAGACCACCTCCAGGTCGCTCAGGGGCAGGCCCTGCTCGCGGGCGCAGCGCACCGCCTCCATCAGAGCCGCCACGCCCGACTTGTCGTCGCCTCCCAGGATGGTGGCGCCGTCGGTGCGGACGATATCGCCCTCCACCACGGGCTTGATGCTCTTGCCCGGCACCACCGTGTCCATGTGGGCCGAGAGGAGCAGGGGCGGCACGTCAGGCCGGTTGCCCTTGAGCACGGCGATGAGGTTGCCGCTGTCGCTGCCGATCTTGCTCCCGGCGTCGTCCTCCACCACGGTGGCGCCCAGGGCCTCCAGGTCGGCCCACAGCTTCAGCGCCACCTGTCGCTCGTGGCGGGACTCGCTGTCGATCTTTACCAGCTCCAGGAAGTAGTCTCGCAGCCGCTGCTGGTTGATCATCGTGGCTCCTTTGTCAGGGGCGTGGCCTCGTATGCAGGCCTATTATAACGGCTGGCCGCAGGAAGAAAAGTCGTATGGGTTCTAGACACCTCGTTCCCCCCGCCAGCGCTTGATCCATCCCGTGTGCGCTGCGTCGTGCAGGCTCCGCAGACCCGCCTCGCCGTAGAGCGAACCATCCAGTCCCCGCGCGGTCGCAGACGAGATCGAGTCAAGCAATCTCTGCCGCGATGTCGCCAGCTCCCACCTCACCTGGTCCAGCGACAGGGCTAGCCACAGGTCGTGCGCCAGCGCGTTGTAGACCGCATCTTGATCGCCCGTCATACGCCAGGCTGAGTCGTGGCCGGCAGAGATGCGCACCACTTCACTGGCCCGGAGATCATCCCAGTGCGCGAGGTGCGCCAGGTGATCCTTGACCGACCAGCCATCGAGCGACGGTTCGGTCATCAGTTCGTCGCTGAGACCGTCGATGGCAGAGAGCAGATCTTCCCGCATCTCCCGGTAGTGCTGCAGTAATGTTTCCTTATCCTCAGCCATCCGTCTCTCCTGCATGCTGCTTCGACCGAATCCTCGGAGTGTCATGTCTTCCTAATCTTACAACTTCTAGCCGCAGTCCTTTGCTGGTGGCGGGTTTGCGTTCGCTATGAACGTCTTCACTCGGAAAAGCCTTCCGGCTCGCCGCGGCGCGCCGGGTCGTGGTGGGGTCTCATAGCCATATTCTGTCGGAGCAGGGTTGGTCGGAGCAGGGCTTGACAAAAGTTTCAGGATGGGGAAAATACACACTAGTGCAGTAGTAGATTGCGCCGGTGCGCGGCGTCCGGCAGGCACATTAGAGGGAAAGGAAGGACAATGGACTTCGCAACCCACTACACCAAGGAGCAGCAGGAGTTCCGCCACGAGGTGCGGGCCTGGCTGGATGCCAACATCCCCAAGGGCTTCGAGGCGAGCCTACCGCCCGACTCCGCTAACCAGGAGCGAGCCCAGTTCGAGTGGGCCCGAGAGTTCCGGAAGAAGCTGGGCGCCAAAGGCTGGCTGGCGCCACTGTGGCCGAAAGACCTGGGTGGCGGTGGCCTGAGCATCGATCAGGCCGTGGTCATCGAGGAGGAGTTAGGCGAGCGGGATGTCCCGCCGGTGGGCGATCTGGGTATCTCCCTGGCGGGCCCGGCCATCCGTGCCTGGGGCACCGATGAGCAGAAGCAACGCTACCTCCCGCCCATCCTCAAGGGCGAGCACATCGTGTGGCAGGTCTTCACCGAGCCCGAGGCCGGCTCCGACCTGGCCTCCCTGCGCACCAGGGCCGTGGAAGACGGCGACGATTTCGTCATCAACGGCAACAAGATCTTCGTCGGAAGCAAGTTCGACGCCGAGTGGCTCTACACCCTGGCCGTCACCGATCCCACGGCGCCGCGGCACCAGAACATCAGCGCGTTCATGATCCCCACCAGCGCGCCGGGCCTGACCATCACCCACCTGGACCTGATGGCCGGCGGCGGCAAGCGCATGATCTACTTCGAGGACGTGCGCGTGGCCCGGGAGAACCTCATCGGCGGCGACACCGGGCGGGGCAAGGGCTGGTGGGTGGCCCAGACCACCCTGGAGCTGGAGCACGGCGGCAGCGGCCGGGTGGTGGCCCGCAACAAGACCGTGGACCAGTTCATCGAGTACTGCAAGGGCGTTACCCGCAACGGCCAGCGCCTGACGGCGGACCCCAACGTGCAGCAGGCCCTGGCCGACCTCTACGTCAAGTCCCATGTGGGCCGGCTGCTGGGTGTGCGCAACTTCTGGATGCGGAACACCGGCAAGAAGTTCAGCTACGAGGGCTCCCAGTTCTCCCTGTGGGGCAAGACCTTCTCGCCCTACCTGGCCCAGAAGATCATGGAAGTGGCTGGGCCCTTCGCCATGGTGGACGACCCCAAGTGGGCGCCCATCCATGCGGAGCTAGAGAACCAGCAACGTCAGAGCCTGGCCACCCACCCCGGCGGCACCCCCGAGGTGCAGAAGATCATCATGTCCCGGGCCATGGGCCTCAGTCGCACCCCCAACCGCACCGCGGAGATGGGGCGCACCGAGGGCGCAGCCCACTAGTCGTTCAGCAGACAACAGAACCCCCCGCCCAAGACGCTTCGGGCGGGGGGTTTGCTTTGCATCGACACGCCGAAGTGGGAGGAGCTAGGCCTCCTCGTTGAACCACTTGATGGCGCCCTGAAGGCCCTGCTCCCGCAGGCGTTGCTGCATCTCCCTCACCGGCTTGCTGGCATGGGCTATCGCGTCCCACTCGGAGCCGGAGAGCACCGTAGCGCGATAGCCCTGCAACTCCATGATCCGGTTAACCGAGCCCTTCTTGAGCCGCAGGATCTCCAGAGGGAGGCGGGCAATGAGGTTCGCCGTTCATGGCGTTCAGCTTCTCGGGGCGGTTCAGGGTGAGGGTCGCGACCTTCCCCGCGCTACCGTAGATGATGGTCTCGTAGGGCATACCTTCCTCCTGTGCGATCTGCTGCCCTGGCAGGCGGCCGGCCACGTTCCGGCTACCGCCCCACCTCCACCAGCTCCAGGCGGTTGCCCTCTGGGTCCAGGAGGTTCAGCACCCGGGGGATGCCCTCCTGGGGCGAGCGCGGCTCCCCCCGCACCTCTACGCCCCGGGCCTTCAGGCGCTGATACAGCTCGTCCAAGTCGTCCACCAGAAAGGCAGCGTGCTTGAAGCCCAGCCATGCCGGCGCGTTGTGGTCTTCCGGCAGCGGGCGGCGCTGCGGGAAGCGCAGCAACTCCAGGGCGTACCCGCCGGGCGTGATCGGCCCCGGCGGCGCCAGCAGCACCATCCTGGTGCCGTCGGGCGCGGTGTAGTCCAGGGTCGCCTGAAGCCCCAGCACGTCCCGGTAGAAGGAGAGCTCCTTCTCCAGGTCCTCCACCGCGATGCAGACGTGTCCGTTGCCCCGCAGCATGGCGCTTCTATCTGCTGGAGGGAGCCAGCACGTTCTGCGCCTCGCCCGCTTCCAGCGCCGTGAGAATGGCCCGGGCCAGGCCCCGCGCCGACTCGGCGGTCAGCTCCACCGCGACCCGGGCGCCGGGGCCTTGGGCCGGGTTCACGAAGTCGATGAGCACGGCGTAGTCCAGCGCCACGTGGCTGGGATGGTCAAAGCCCACGTTGGCCTGGGTCACGGGGAACCACCCCTGGGCGCCCTTCCCGCTTCCGGACAGTTCGGCGGTTTCCACGATTCCAGTGCACATAGGCGTATGTCTCCTTGTAGGTGTGGTCAGCTCTGGAGGTGCCTGCCGAAGAAGGTGAACACCTTCTGCCAGCCGTCCATGGCCTGCTGCTGGCGGTAGGCCGGGCGGTCGTAGTAGAAGAAGCCGTGACCCGCCCCCGGATACATGTGGAACTCGTAGCTCTTGCCGTGCTTCTTCAACTCCTCCTCGTGCTGCTGCACCTGAGCTGGCGGCGGATTCTGGTCATCCTCGCCGAAGAGGCCCAGCAGCGGGCATGAGAGGTCCTTGGTGTAGTCGATGGGCGCCACCGGCTGGTTGGCCGTCAGCTCCTGCTGCGCCATGACCACGCGGCCGCCCCAGCAGTCCACTGCGGCGTCGAAACCCTGGGTCCGGCAGGCCACCAGGTAGGTCTGCCGTCCACCGGAGCAGGTGCCTATGATGCCCACCTTGCCGTTGCTGAAGGGCAGCGCCTTCAGATAGCGCATGGCGGCCTCGCAGTCGCCCACCACCTGGTCGTCGGGCACGCCGCCCTGGCCCCGGGCCATGGCGGCCATATCCTCCGGCGTGCCATGGCCGATCCGGCAGTTGAGGTCGGGGCAGATGGCTGCGTACCCGTGCTGGGTGAAGCGGCGCGCCATCTCCCGGTAGAACTCGTCCCACCCCGGCATATGTGGTATCAGCACCACGCCCGGATAGGGGCCGCTGCCCAGCGGCCGTGCGAAGTACGCGTGGATCGCGTCGCCGTTATGGCCCTTCAGGGTGATGATCTCCGCCAGCATCCCCTCGTAGGCAGCTGTCTGCAGTTGGTTCCACATATTGACCCTCCTTTTGGTGCAAATGACCCAAGAACATTCTCACTGTACAGCCGCGCTGTCAAGCGCGCCGCCCAAAGTCTGCTTACATGGCCGGCTCCCACAACGGCTCCGTCGCGATGACACCCCGCTCCTCCAGCCGTTGCAGCTCCTCCTCCGATACGCCCAGGAGCTCCGAGTAGACGAAGCCGTTGTGCTCTCCCAGGCCGGGTGCCGGGACGCCGGGGCCCCGAGGGCTCTTGCTGAGCATCCACGGCGTGGAGATGTAAGAGTAGGCTCGGCCCACCTCCGGGTAGACCGTGCGGTCCCACCAGTCCCGGGCCTCCAGGTGTGGGTCCTGCGCTACCTCACGTCCCTTGAGCGCTGCGCCTGCCGGCACGCCGTGGGCCTGGAGCAGGTGCATGGCCTGGTAGTGCTCCTGCCCTCGGCTCCAGGCGGAGAGGTGCGCGTCCAGCGCCTCCTGGTGATGCCAGCGCCCCGAGGCGTCGGCGAACATGGGGTCGCTAGCCCAGGCGGGGCCGCCCAGCGCTCGTTGAAGACCCTGCCACTCCTGGTCGTTGCGCACGGCGATGGCGATCCAGCAGTCCTCGCCCTGGCAAGGATAGACGCCGTGGGGAGCGTAGGTGGGGTGACGGTTGCCCGTGGGCGCCTGGATCCGCCCGTTCATGGTGTAGTCCAGGACGGCGTCGCCCAGGAGGCAGGTGGTCACCTCCCGCTGGGAGAAGTCGATGAAGACGCCGCGGCCCGTCCTGCGGCGGTAACGCAGACCCGCCAGGAGCGCGCCTACCGCCAGCACGCCGGCCACGGGATCGGGATAGGTCTCGTTGGTCATCAGCGGCACGCCGTCCCGGTAGCCGGTGATGGAGGCAAGGCCGCCGGTGCACTCCATGGTGGACCCCAGGGAGCCGTAGTCCCGCTCCGGGCCGGTGTTGCCCTGGCTGCTGAGCTTCAGGTAGACGAGCTGAGGGTTCACCTCGCTGAGGACGGCGTAGCTCAGCCCCCAGCGGTCGATGACCGAGGCCCGGTAGTTCTCCATCAGGGCGTCGCACTGGGCCGCCAGGCGCATGAACAGCGCCTTGCCCTCGGGCGAGGTGGCGTCCAGGGTGATGCCCAGCTTGTAGCGGTTGCGGTGCACCAGGTGGGCCGAGCGGTTCCAGGGCCGCTCGCCGGGGTCCTGGCCCGGGTACAGGGCCACCTGGTTGGCCCGGGGCTTCACCGCACCCCGGCTGGTATCGGGCCGGCGGTTGGACTCCACCTTGATGACCTGCGCCCCCATGAGGCCCAGCATCAGGGTAGAGTAAGGCCCCACCGCGACCTGGGTCAGGTCCAGTATTCGGATACCTTCCAGCGCTTGTCGTGGCATCGCTCCTCCTCTGTCCCCGCAGGTTAGATGGCACCCTGGGTGCGCAGGAGCGCCAGCTCCGCGCGCGGCAGGCCCAACTCGCCGCAGTAGACGGCCTCGTTGTGCTCCCCCAGCAACGGCGCTCGCTCCTGCCGCCAGGGCTGGTCCCCCACCTGGAAGGGCGGGCCCGGATAGAGGACCGCTCCGGTGAAGGGATGATCCACCGGCCGGAAGAAGCTCCGTTGCCTGTACTGCTCGGACTGAAGCAGGTCGGGCACGGTGGCCACGTAGCCGGCGATGGAGCGGATGGCCTGGAGCTTGTGGTAGACCTCCTCCTTGCTCTGGGTGGCGAGCCAGCCCTCGATCACCTCGTTGAAGGCGGCGGCGTTGTCCCGCCGGGCAACCTGGTCGGCGAAGCGGGGATCGGCGATCAGGTCGGGCCGCCCGATCATCTCGCAGAAGGGCCGCCAGGTGGCCTGCTGGATGCCCACGTTCACCCAGCCGTCGCGGGTCTTGCTGAGCTGGCTGGCCCGCCGGCCCGGGTCGTGATCACCGAACTGGGCGTGGATGCTGGAATGGATCTGGCTCGCCACCGTGGCTTCCATCAGGGAGCAGTCGATGAACTGGCCCTCACCGGTGTCGTCCCGCTGGTGCAGCGCCACCATGACGGCGGAGAAGGCGGCGATACCCCCCGTCATCAGGGCCGCGTTGCCGCCGATCTTCAGCGGCTCCCGCTCCGGCAGGCCGATGGTGTAGAGGAGCGCGCCCAGGGCCTCGGCCACGATCTCAGGGCTTTTGTAGTCTTTGTAGGGCCCGCTCTGGCCGAAGTTGGTGATAGCGGCGTAGATCAGGCGCGGGTTCAGCGGCGCCAGGCGCCGGTAGCCCAGGCCCCAGCCCTCCATCGCGCCGGGGGGATAGCTCTCCACCAGGAGGTCGGCCTTCGCCGCCAGCCGCTTCAGCAGACCCTGCCCCGTGGCCGTTTCCAGGTTGAGGGTGATGCTCTCCTTGCTGGTGTTGAGGTAAAGGAAGAGGCCGCTCTTCTCCGGGTGCGGCTCGTCGTGGAAGAAAGGCCCCATGGTGCGAGCGACGTCGCCCTTCAGCGGCTCTACCTTGACGACCCGGGCCCCCAGGGCGGCCAGGAGCTTGGTGCAGTAGGGGCCGGGCACGCCCTGGGTCAGGTCCAGGACGGTGAGATCGCCGAGAATGGAGTTGGATTGCGGCATGCTGGTCTCCTGCGCGGTAGACGGTCTGCCCTCTCCCACACCCTCTCGCAGGCAGAGAGGAAGCGAAAGGGGGCGCAGTCATTCCTGCCCGATGGCCGTGATTGGTGATAAGATACTGTAGCGCTGGGCAGCCCTGCAACCTCGGGACCAGGGACCGAGGCCCTCGTTGGGCGGGCCCTTGTGGCCCGCCGGGGGGTGGGGACAGGCCCCACCTGACACGAACAATGACAGGTAACTATCCCCAAGGAGACTGCGACCGTGACATCAGGAAACAGCTTTGACGTCATCGTGGTGGGTGCGGGCAACGCCGGCCTCTGCGCCGCCATGGCCGCCCGGGAGGCCGGCGTCCACACCCTGGTGCTGGAGAAGGCCCCCAAAGACCTGCGGGGCGGCAACTCCTACTTCACCGGCGGCCTCTTCCGCTTCGCCTTCACCGGCCTGGAGGACGTGGCCTCCGTGGTTACCGACCTGACGGAGGGCGAGCGGGCCATGGTGGACGTGGGCAGCTACCCCCAGCGGGCCTACTACGAGGATGTGATGCGGGTCACCGAGGGCCTCACAGACCCCGCGCTACTGGAGCTGCTGGTCGGGCAGTCGCTGCCCACTGCGCAGTGGATGGCCCAGCAGGGCGTCCGCTTCGTCCTGGCTCTGGGGCGACAGTCCTTCAAGGTGGGGGACAAGTTCAAATTCTTCGGCAACCTGGTGGTGGAGGCCGTGGGCGGCGGCGTGGGTCTCTCGGACATGGAGTTCCAGGTGGCCGAGAAGATGGGCATCGAGGTCTGGTACGACACCAAGGCCAGCAAGCTCATCACCGACCGCCAGGGCCGGGTGACCGGGCTGACGGTGCGGGGTCCGGAGGGCTATCAGGACGTGGCCACGAAAACCGTGGTGCTGGCCTGCGGCGGCTTCGAGGCCAACGCCGAGATGCGCACCCGCTACCTGGGCGCGGGCTGGGAGTTGGCCCGGGTGCGCGGCACCCAGTTCAACACCGGCGACGGCCACCGCATGGCCCTGGAGATCGGGGCACAGCCCTTCGGCCACTGGAGCGGCGCCCACGCCTGCGCCTGGGACTACAACGCGCCGCCCTACGGCGACCGCAAGATCACCGACCTCTTCCAGAAGCACTCCTACCCCTACGGCCTGGTGGTGAACATCCACGGCCAGCGCTTTCTGGACGAGGGGGCCGACTACCGCAACTACACCTACGCCAAGTACGGGCGCGAGATACTGCAACAGCCCCAGCGGGCCGCCTTCCAGATCTTCGATCAGAAGGTCATCAAGCTGCTGCGGGACGAGTACCGCATCCGGGAGGTGACCAAGGCCACCGCGGATACCATGGAGGAGCTGGCGGAGAAGCTGGGGATAGACCGGGAGGGGCTGGCGCAGACGGTGCGGGAGTACAACGCCGCCGTCCGGCCGGGGGAGTTCAACCCCAGCGTGCTGGACGGCTGCCACACCGAAGGCATCACGCCGCCCAAGTCAAACTGGGCCCTGCCCCTGGACACGCCGCCCTACGAGGGCTACGCCGTGACCTGCGGCGTCACCTTCACCTTCGGGGGGCTGCGCATCAACCCCCGCGCCCAGGCGCTGGACACCGAGGAGCGGCCCATCCCGGGGCTCTACGCGGCGGGGGAGATCGTGGGCGGGCTGTTCTACTACAACTATCCGGGCGGCGCGGGCCTCATGGCCGGCTCCGTCTTCGGCCGCACCGCGGGCCGCAGCGCGGCGGCGGAGGCGAGAGGGTAGCGTTTCACCATGAGCATTGACAGAGCACTTGAAGGCAAGAGGGAGCAGATTCTTCATATCGTGGCGAGCCACGGCGGTGGGAACGTGCGGGTGTTTGGCTCAAGGGCCCGAGGCGAGGCCAGGCCCGACAGTGACCTGGACGTGCTGGTGACGCTGATGCCTGGCCGCAGCCTCCTGGACCTGGTGGCCATCAAGCAGGACCTGGAGGACCTCCTGGGCTGCGCGGTGGACGTGGTCACCGAAGCCGCGATCAGCCCCTACATCCGGGATCAGGTGCTGAAGGAAGCAGTGCCTCTGTGAACCGGGACCTGGTCTACCTTCAGCATATCCTCCATGCCATCAACCGGATCGAGTCCTACGTAGCGGTGGTTTCGAGAGCCTCAACAAACGGCGGCGTTGCCCCTGCCTGCCGGCAGGCAAGGTTCGAGAGCCTGAGGCAACGCCGCAGGAGCATTCTTCAGCATCCTGCTAAAGCCCGCGCGGAAGGGACGGGAATGCCCACTGAGGTAAGACGGTGGGTAATGCGTGCTGAAGCTTGTGAGCGGGGGCAGTCTCAGCGGAGTCCTGAGACTGCTGCCCCCAACTGGCGTTGGAGCTCCTCCTGATTGGTTGCATGATCCAGAGCTACGTTAAGATCGACTAAGCGACGCTCTACCAGTGACTTGAGGGACTGGTCCATAGTCTGGCTACCGAATTGGGTCCCCATCTGCATGACGTTGGGGATCTGGAAGGTCTTCGCCTCTCTGATGAGATTTCTTACTGCGGAGGTTATGACCAATATCTCCATGGCTACCACCCGTCCGGTCTTGGAGGCTTTAGGAAGCAAGGCCTGTGTCACGATTCCCTCCAGCACAACCGAGAGTTGCAAGCGGATCTGTTGCTGTTGCTCTGGGGAAAAGACATCAATGATCCGGTCAATGGTCTGCGTAGCACTGTTGGTGTGCAGGGTAGCTAGCACCAGGTGTCCGGTCTCGGCAGCGGTGATAGCCGTAGAGACAGTCTCCAGGTCCCGCATCTCCCCCACCAGGATGACATCGGGGTCCTGGCGTAACACGTGTTTCAGGGCTTCCACGTAGGAGGTAGTATCACTCCCGATCTCCCGCTGGGCGATGATGGACTCCTTATCGGTATGAATGAATTCAATTGGGTCTTCAACAGTCACGATATGGCATTTGCGACTCTGATTAATGTAATTGATCATCGCAGCCAGGGTGGTAGACTTGCCGCTTCCCGTTGGTCCAGTCACTAGCACGAGGCCGTTAGGCTTTAGGGCGAGCGTTCGGCAAATCTCCGGTAGACCCAGCTCTGTGATGTTAGGGATATCCGAGGGAATGGTCCGAAAAGCAAGGGCAATGGTACCTCGTTGATAGGCAGCATTGACACGGAAACGCCCCGCTGCTTCCAGGGTATACGAGAAGTCCAGCTCCCACCGCTGCTGGAAGCTTTGGCGCTGCAGCTCTGTAGTGATCTGCTCGAACATCTGCTGCACGTCCTCCGCAGTCACTGCGGGCGCCCCTTCCACTGCCAGCAGGCTCCCATCTACCCGCATCATGGGCGGGCTGGGGACTTTTATGTGCAGATCAGAAGCTCGGTGTTCTACCGCTAATCTTAGGAGATCATCAATACCCATAGTTCCCTCCTCTTATAATAAATTCAAGTACCAATCACCCAATGGTTGTCCTGCAACAAAGGCCACCAGAGCGCCAAAACTAATAAATGGGGCGTAAGGTATGGGGTCCTTTCGCCCTTGGAGCCGCGTAATCAGGAGCACCGCAGCCACAACGCCACCAGCGATACTCGCCGCGAACAGCGCTATAAAGATAGCAGGAAACCCGGAAAAGAGTCCCACTACTGTCGCCAGCTTCACGTCTCCTGCCCCCATCCCCCCACCAGTGACCAAATAGAGAAGGAGCATGAGCAAGAAGCCCACTCCTCCACCCAAAAGACTCTCATGAATCTCCACCCCGTAGACCACCGACGCAGCCGGCGCTATGAGCATAGCGGGATAAACCACGCAGTTCAAGATACGGCGATGCTCCAGGTCGATGCCGGTGATGAGGATCAGGAAGGACACGTACAGGCTCGCGACGATCAGGGGTGCTCCTGGCCCCAGCCACTGCCACAGCAGTCCATATGCGCCGGCAGTAGACAGCTCAACCACCAGCACACGCGAGGGGATGCCCGCATGGCAGGTGCGGCATTGCCCCTTGAGCAGTACGTAGCTGAATACTGGCACCAGGTCCAAGACTCCTAGTCTCCTCATGCATGTTGGGCAATGGGACGGGGGAGCAATAATGGAGTCGCCCTTCGGCAACCGATCCATACATAGATTGAGGAAGCTGCCCACTGCAGCTCCCAAAACAGGGTAGAGCAGCGTTCCAGGTCCTTCTATCTGCTCAAGCCAGGGCAACTCACGAGTTTCCTTTAAGCGCCAGGCCCAGGTTGGTGGCGTACTCTTCCACAGGGAAGTCGGCCGGGTGCCCAAGGGGGGAAGAGAGGCGCTCTAAGGTAAACTCCAGGGTCCCGTAGAGGGCTTCCGCGAGCGAGAAATAGTCGCTTCCACCCCCCGTCAGAAAAGCGGTGAGATTGGTCCCAATGGGATGCTGGCGATTGTTGTCATTATAGGACCGAACGCTGAGGTGGAGCTCATCCGCCAGCCGCTGGCCCATCTCCAGAGCGGAGACAGCGGGAGATGGGAAGTACAACGACCGGACGATGACCGGTGCGTAGTCCAACAAGCATACAATGTCTACGCTGTCCGTCTCGATATTTCCGACAACGACGTTTGACCGCTGCGTTACTCGGGCAAGGGCTAAAGGCTTGACATCGATGGCCTTAGGTTTCAGGTCGGCGACACGGAACGCTTCTACACAGGGGCCTATGATATCTCGTGGGACACCCACCGCAAAAATCTGCTGCTGGCGGTCAGAGGTCCCCAAGAGCTGCCATCCAAGGGCCAGTTCCTCCGCGGGCAGGGGAAGCTCCCGCTTGAGCTGGTAGATCACCGCACTGCTTAAGTCCTCCTGACGCATGGCTGGGAGGGAGAAGATGCGGTAAATCGCCTGCGCTCCCGGAATACTGGTGACAACTCGGTTCTTGGGGATATGGTGCTCTTGAAAGATGGCTGCGATGACCTTCCCCACTTCCTCAGGCTGCTGGATAATCCCTTCCTCCAGCAGGCCTGGCTCCAACGGCGCGCTTGCCCACATGACAACAGCGCCACCACGGGCGGTCAGCAGCCGCACAGCCCCGCTGTCTACCGAGAGCGTCACGATGTCACGGGAACTGCTGAGAAAGGGGAGACGCATAACAACTCGCCTATTGCTAGGCACTGGAACTAGGACTAATCAGTCCCGCACACGATAGATATTATCACGCCATACCACGGCGAACACCGTGCGGTCGTTGCCAAAGTCGGGAGAGATCGCCAGGGCGCGGACGCCCCGGTTCAGGTCTGGGCTTGCGCTGAGGTTGGGCAGGCCTGCACGCATGGTTACCCAGCTTTCGCCCCCATTCGTAGAACGGTATACACCCGAACTGGTCCCCACGTAAATGGTGGGATCACGAGGAAAGCGAGGCGACAGGACGATCGAATCAATCCAGGCCCACTTCTCAGCCAGACCTTCATTTACCTGCTTCCACTGCTTTCCGTCGTGCTTAAACAGACCTCCGTAGGTACCACCGGCAAACAGGGTGCGGTCGTTGGCATAGAAGGGAGAAATTGCCAGGCTACGGATCCACAAGTCCTCCAGACCCAGATTCATGGAAGACCACTCGGGGGCATCTACCAGCGCGTCATCCGTCGCAGTCAAGAAGACACTCTGAGCATTTAGTTCTGCTCTTCCTGTTGCAGTGGCGATAGAGACCCGGTCCTGGGCTACGTAGAACCTTCTGGTAAAGGTCTTCGATTCACCGACTTCAAGTTTATCCACCGTCCCGATTACCACGTCGTCATTGGTGTTGTCGGGGGTGCCGGCATCGTCCTTTATCGTGATGTTGAAAATCGGTCCCTGCCCGTCCTCGTTTCTCACCTTATAAGTGTACGTGACAGAACCGGACTGGTTCAGGGCAAACGTTTGTTTGTCGGCAGCCGTACCAGCGGTAACGACGATGGCCAGACACCTGAGCACCTGCTTATCGGCGCCAACCCCGGTTACAAGACAGAACTTCGGCGCAAGATCAGTAGGGGCTTGTGGCGATAGCGTGCTGGCCTGTGCGCTGCCGCCAAAACGATAGGTGCCGCTGAACCGAGTTCCAGTGAACAGCAGACCGTCGTTGGCATAATCAGCAGAGATACTTACGGCCTGCATAGTACGATCCTTGAGACCATCATTCATAGGATACCAGGTGTCTCCGCGGTCTTGCGAGGTATAGACGCCCTGCCCGTCCACCGTCGCGAGCAATGTGGTGTCGGTTGCAAAGTTTGGTGAAACTGCTAAAGCGGTTACATCGCTCCTTCCAACTCCCGCAAAAGTCTGGCGGATGACCCAACTCCCACCTCCATCGGTGCTGCGGTAGATTCTGCCCAGCTTGGTGCCCACAAACAAGGTTTTATCATACCGGTAGTTCGGAGATACTGCCAGGGTCATCACCCCTAGATCACCAAGGCCCTCATTAATAGGGAAAAAGGTGGGGGACCCCGCACCCGCATCCACCGACTTATAGACCCCGGCTCCGTCAAAGGCCAAGAAAAGGGTTGAATCGAAGGGATACGCAGGCGACACCGCGAGGGCAGTGATGGTAAAGTCCTGAGGCGGGGGAAGGCCGCTGCTCAGCGGCTGCCAGCGTCCCGTAACCGTCAGATTACCGGAGGCGCAGAGGGTGTTAAAGTCCACATAAAAATGGAAGGCGAACTCCCCTCTCGCCTGCGCTGGATAGCGCCACTGCCACAGGAAGCTTCCGTTCTGGGAGACCCTGCCTAGAAACTCAGTCCCGCTGGGAGCCGCAAGGCGCACATTCTGATGCTCTTTGATGGAGGTGACAGACAGCAACACCTGGTCACCCACAGCCGCTGATGCAGGCTCTAAGACCAGCTTCTCGTCACCTACGCATCCCACCGCCGTTGATGTGGGCGTCGCAGGGGGAGCTAGTGGCAGGGAAACGGGGGGCAGCTTGGGGACCTCTAGCCGGATCGGCGTAGGACTGGCCCCGGAGGTGGACGGCTGGCCCGCAGACTTACGGGTGGCTTCGAGCAAGCGTTGCGCTTCTTGATTGGACGGGTCTACTTGCAGAGCAGCTTCGAAAGCCGAAACTGCCGCCTCAAACGCGCCGATCTGGGCCTCAAGTTTGCCGATATCGATAAACTGCTGTGCCCGCGCACTCCGTGCTGAGCCAGGAGTAGCCGTTCCCGTCACTGCTGGCTGAGGCCGGGCCTCGGGAGGGGTCACAAGCTCTATACCCCGCTTTACATCGGCTAGTTCTTCCTGCGTGCAGCCCCAGGCCAACCCTGCCCACGACAGGAGTGTGAGCAGGAGCAGCCATCGCCACGCGGTTGCCCTGCGTTCCGCTGCTTGTACGTCCCTGCCATACATCTGGGGCTCCTCGCGCCTAAGGCGGGCCGACTACCCTGGCTTGCTAAGCACGACAGTATGAAATTTCACCGTCCAGCTCTCCTGGACCTGGTTGATGCTCAGGTTCTCTAAGATGATAGTGGAATAGAGCCCCTGGCCCACCTGGTCCAGGAACCCCTGCAGTCGAGGCAGATCACCCTGGCCTTCCACCAAAAGGTCCACCACCGGATATTTCCCAGCCGCCAGGTCTCGTGTGGCGGCAGGCTGAAGGCTCACATTAGTAAGCTGAACCAGGTTGCTTACGGCGGCTCGGACGATATGGTTGTGGAGTGTAATAAGGTCCACTTTCGCTGGGAGAGCCGCTGAAGCATCGGTAGCTTTTTTCTGGGCTTCTTCCAACTCCCGTTGCAGCACCGCAGGGTTGTTGCGGCCTCGGGGTGTCCGCAACGTTCGCTGCAGGTCCGCCAAGACAGTTTCCTGCTGTTCAAGGGTCCCCTGCTCTGCTTGGACCAGAGCAAAAACGAGCACATTGGCCAAGACTGCGATGACCGCCAGCAGTTGCGCTAGCTGCCTCCGCGTCAACCTGGGCACTAAGGGCTCCTCTGCTGCGTTGGTTGCTGAGTGAGCGTAAGGAGAATGGTGAAGCTGATCTCGGTCTTCGTTGCCACTGCAGTGGGGCTTGTGGCCGCGCCCACGGGTTGGAGTTCTGCTCCTGGTTGCACTACCACCGCGCGAGCCGTGGGAGTAGCAGGTGCGGAGGTGGCTGCGGGTGTGGGCACGGCCACCGTCGCGGTCTTGATCGGGATGGGCAGGCCAAGGACCGGCGTGCCTGCGGGCGTTGGGACGTAGGTGGGTGTCACGGTGAGTGCCGCCGGGGGGAGGTCGGTCAGACGCTGGAAGACCAGATCCCACTGAACGTAGACGCCGGGAGCGGCGTCTGCCGTCGAGAGCTGCGTTGCAGCCTGGCTGCGTCCCGGCAGCGCATCGAGCATCCGTACAGTAAAGACACCCGGACCTAGAGCAAAGAACTCGAACTCTCCAGGTGCAAGGAAACCAGGAGGTTGAGGGGACTGTGCTGTCCAGACAGGACAACAGCTCGAGATTTGCAGGCTGACGCCCACCAAAGGACGCCGAAACCGGTCGATGACCCGCCCCCGGATATGGTGGAACGGGCCACCATCCTCTCGGACTGAACGGGTGGCGGAAAGCAGCACGTAATCCAAGGTAGGCGTAGGCGTTGCCAAGGGCGAGAAGCCGATTCCACCCACCGAAGGAGGGGTGGGGGTTATGGGAGCCTGCTTGGCCACCACGGACTGGATGGAGACCTCTGAAAAGAGGCTGGAGTCCCGAAGGCGCGCGGCGTACCTGACCGCTGCGCCCTCATTTTCTGTGGTGCCTTCCAGCCGGAGGGCGCCGCTCTCGTTCTGGGTGACGGCTGTGAGCTGGACTCCCTCGGGCTTGAGGTTCACCAGCAAACTCACTATGCGTCCCCAGGGCCGCTGCAACCCCTGAATGGTCCCCACGTCCCGCTGAAGCCCTGTCGCCAGCCTTTCTGCGGCCGTCACCTTATCCTGCAGCGCCCGCACCTCTGGGGGTACTGAAGCCACCCGAACCCGGATCTCCGCTGCAGCAATCTCGTCCTGCACGGTAGTGAGCTGAGCATTCATAGTGGTCCGGTTCATAAGCTGCAAGCCACCCGCCGCCACCCCCAACGCAGCCAAAGCCCAGAAAACCCGCTCCAGGTTCAGGGGAATAGCAAGCACCCGACGGGGCATATAGACCTGGGGGAGCAGGTCTATATCCACCGTGCGTGCTCTCGATTCTTGCGGTCTCCCGAACACTTACTGCTCTCTGCCTTGCTCGACGATTGCTTGCAGGGAAACCCCCGGAGATCTAGAGACGCTACCAGGCGCTCAGCACTTCTTGTCTGGCAGTGTAACATAAGGAGCAACAACCTGTAAATATGGGGCATCGGGTTTTCTTATTACCACATGTTGTGTTTGTATCTTCCCTTCTGCACCCACTCGTCCTAACCTCCGTGGAGTAGCAGCGTCTTGCATACAGCACCGCGAACGAGTGTTTATCAATCTTCCACCCCTTCGACAAGCTCAGGACGTCGCTCAGGCTGAAGCCTGGGGCATTTGGTGGTTTGATGCTGCGGGCCTCGGCCTGAGCTCGGTCGAACGGCTTCAGCCCGTAGTAGGGTGCCATTAAACATTCTCCGCGGACGGCTTGCCTTTAAGAAAAGCCATGGGGCGCGCCCCTTGAGGGCGTAAAGCGAGGGAAACAGACGGGAGAAACACTGCCCCAGGCTTGAGCCTGGGGCTACCTTGCCTTCTCAGCTAGTGTCCTGAGGCAGAGAAGCGGCGCAAATGTCATTGCGAGGGCGAAGCCCGTGGCAATCCGGGGTGGGGGAGGCGATGCGTCAGCACCCATCCCCAGATTGCCACGGCCCGCCTTCGTCGGGCCTCGCAATGACAGAGCACGGATTTTTCGGCCAATCTCTGATTCACCACACTTGCACGCCTACGGATCCAGGGCCAACTGCCAGGAGCGCACTGCGATGGCAGCGTGTGCGGCTGCCTCGCTGAGGTCAGCCAGCGAGAGCACTGCCTTGCGGCGCGCCGTGGCTAGCAGTTCTGCACCTGACACATCACGTTGGAGCGTACGGCGATTGCCGTGGCCGACACCTTGTCAACTCGCGCGTGGAAGCCCCTGCTGCCGGCCGTGGCTTTCAGGTCGAAGGGCTTGACCCACATGGCGGAGGTACCGGTGCTGGCCCCAGAGCCTAAAGCGAATGGGTTCTTCAACGGTACGGAGATCCCTATCGTTGGGTCGTACTTACAAATCCACCAGACGAAGTTTTCAGTGTCTCCACTGTTTAGGGCACTGCCGTCTTCGGTGCTCCACCACCAGATGAAGGTGACTGTACCGTTTATCGTGAAGGAGGTGGGGCTGATAACCGGAGACCGCCACACGACGCGATAGTGGCCGTCGTAGAGCACCTGGCCCGCGCAATTCGACCCCTGCGGGTTCTTCTTTACCCACCTCCCCACTCTCGTATCTGGAGAGGTTGTATCATAGTTGTAGAGTGTTGTGGCCGTCGGGGCCGCGGTGGTCATAGTTTGATTGGTGAGGTACGGCGACGTCGTATACTCTGTGCTTAAGACCGCGCTGTCTGCCACGGGCGGAGTTGGGTTATTGTGAAAGTAGTAGGTGATACTGCAGGGTGACGCTGAGGGGCATGGAGGCGATGTCGTGAAGGGAACGCTCACTCGCGCAGGGGCGCCCACTGTGTCGTAGGCCATGCTCGCGTCTTTCTTTGCTGTCTGTGGAATGTTAGCGACGGCCCAGAGCTCGTTGTTAGCGGGCACACTTTCATTAACGCTGACGGTCGCGGTCGCGCTGATAATGTTGCTGGGGGGTACGACCGCGATGTTAACCGTGGCGGTGATGCCGTTGAGGTTGCAGGTGACGGTCGATGTGTCCGTATCCGAGACCCACAGCAGCCGCCACATGGCGTAGGTGTTGCAGGCTTCGGCGGAGTACGCGTCGATCAAGGACAGCTTGGCGTTGCGCTGGGCAATGAGGACGGTGTTCGCATAGACGTTGGCGGGGACGAGAATAGCCGCCCCGAAGGCGAGCACGAGCATGACGATGGGGAGAGCCTGGCCCTCTTGCCGGCGGAACAGCAGGTTCTTCATCATCTCATCACCTCTAGTGTGGTGTCCCCGAAAAACGTCGCAAATGTCACCCTGAGCGGTAGCGAAGGGTCTACTAGTACTTGGTTGCGTAAGTTCGTGTGCACTGGGTCCGTCCCAACCCCGCTCACCCTGAGCTTGTCGAAGGGAGAGCCGCTC
>JACPQN010000049.1 GCA_016190485.1 Chloroflexota bacterium | reverse complement strand
TGTTCTTGGCAGCATGCCAGGGGAGAGTCCGGAGAGGGTTCCCCCTCTCCGGCAGGGAGTCTGAGGGATGTGCCCTCAATACCACCTAACAAACGTCCCCCCTCCCTGATAGGGAGAGGGGGATAAAGGGGGAGAGGGTCGCGTTATCTCCCTACAGCGGCAGCCCCAGGGCTGCCAGGGTGCCCGTGGTTATTGTAGGTACAGTTAAGGGGCAGAGCTAGGGGGAACTGTACGTACGGACCTCTACCTGGACTCCGTCGCCGGCTGCATCCTCTGCATTTTGGAGTAAAGCTCGCACTATGCTCTCGTCCAGATACTGCTCTCCACAGTTCTCGCACACTTGGGCAGGGACCGACTTCACGACCACCGTCGTCCCCTTACGCTCTAGCGTGACAGTTGCGCTCCCGGGTCTCGTTTCTCCTTGTTTGCAGATGACACACTTCATAGGGTTCTCCTCCTACGGAACCCGCCGTTCCACCGAGTTGGATCGGGCTCATCGGCTTCGCCAACTTCCCGCAGGAACATGCGGTAGAGGGCATGAACGCGGAACACGAGTTTGATGGGATTCAACGCTCAGTTGGACCTTTCTGTCTGAACCACGCAGCACGTTGTCTTGCGAAGTCCTACAGCGGCAGCCCCAGCGCCCGGACGGCCACGTCGATGACCGCCAAGAGCGGAGCGGGGTAGAGGCCGATGGCGAAGGTGAGGACCACCAGGAGGGTGAGGGCGCCCGTGGCCAGGGCCGGCACGGGAAGGCGGGCCGGCTCCGCCGGCGCGGCGATGTACATCTGCCGCACCAGCTTCAGGTAGTAGTAGAGAGAGATCAGGCTGTTCACCGTGGCCAGCGCCACCAGCCACAGGTAGCCCTGGGCCGCCGCTGCGATGAACAGGTAGAACTTGGTGGTGAACCCAGCAAAGAGGGGCATGCCGGAGAGCGAGAAGAGGGCCACGGCTAGCCCGAAGGCCATGAAGGGCGCCCGCTGGGCCATCCCCGCATACTGCTCGATCTCCTCCTGGTTAGTCAGGTTCTGGTAGGCGATGACGCAGGAGAAGGCCGCCAGGTTGGCCGCGGCGTAGCCCGCCAGATGGAACAGGATGGCGCTGGCGGAGAGCTGAGAGATGGCGGCCACGCCCATGAGCAGGTAACCCACCTGGGAGATGCTGGAGTAGGCCAGCAGCCGCTTGACGTTGCGCTGCTGAATGGCCACCAGGTTGCCCAGGGTCATGGTGAGGGCCGCCAGGAGCGCCATCAGCGGCGCCCAGCTCGCCACGGCCGGCAGAAAGGCCGTGCCGAAGAGCCGCAGCAGCAGGGCGAACCCTGCCGCTTTGGAGGCCACCGCAATGTAGGCCGTGATGGGCGTGGGAGCGCCTTCGTAGACGTCCGGAGTCCACATGTGGAAGGGCACCGCCGCCACCTTGAAGCCCAGTCCGGCGGTCACCAGGGCCAGGCCCGCCAGCAGGCCCGCGTTGGACGCTCCTCCCTGGGCCTGGAGGGCCCGAGCGATACCATCGTAGTAGGTGGTGCCCACGGCCCCATAGATGTAGCTGAGGCCGTAGAGCAACAGCGCCGAGGCCAGGATGCTCAGCAGGATGTACTTCACCCCCGCCTCGTTGGACCGGGCGTCGTCCTTGGCGTAGGCCGTGAGGGTGTAGAGGGAGAAGTTCAGCAGCTCCAGAGAGATGTAGGCCGTGATCAGCTCGCCCGCGCCGGCCATGAGCACCATGGCCAGCCCGGCCAGGAGCAGCATCCCATAGTACTCGCCGGGGTACCGGAGGCGCAGTCGCACGTAGTCCAGGGAGAGCAGGACCACCAGCAGCGTGGTCGCCACAAAAAAGAGGCGGAAGAAGTGGGTGTAGGTGTCCACCACGTAGATGCCGCCGTAGAGCTGGCCAAGGCCGGTCTGCGCCGCTGCGTAGAGGAGCGTGAGGAGCAGCAGCGCCGCGCTGACGAGGCCAAGGGCCTGTTTCTGGCCTCTGGGAACAAAGAGGTCGGCGCCCAGCACCACGAACACGAAGGCGGTCAGCAGCAGCTCCGGATAGACCAGAGTGAAGTCCACTAGCGCACCCCCAGCGCCGCCATGAGGGGGCCCACACCGCTGGTGATGGCGGGCATCAGGAGCGCAGGGTAGACCCCCACCACCACCAGGGTCAGCACCAGCACGCTCATGGCCAGGGTTTCAGCCCGGGTCGGGTCCTGGAGGCGGCTCCACCGCTCCTGGAGTGGCCCGAAGAAGACCGTGGCCAAGAGGCGCAGGATGTAGGCTGCGGTGATGGCGGCTCCCACCACGGCCAGCACGCCGTAGTAGGGGTAGCTCTGGAACAGGCCCACGAAGATCAGGAACTCCGCGACGAAGCCGCTCAGCCCCGGCAGCCCCAGGGATGTAAAGCCCGCCACGGCGAAGAAGGCGGCCACCACTGCCATGCGCTTGGCCAGCCCGCCGAAAATCGCGATCTCCCTGGTGTGGGCCTGGTCGTACACGGCGCCCACCAGGGCAAAGAAGAGAGCCGTCATGATGCCATGGGAGAACATCTGGAGCACCGCGCCGTTCATCCCGATCTGGGACATCGCGGCAAAACCCATCAGCACGTAGCCCATGTGGCTCACGCTGGAGTAGCCCACCACGTACTTCAGGTCCTTCTGCCCCAGGGCGGAGATCGCGCCATAGATGACATTCACCGTCGCCAGACCCAGCAGCAGGGGCATCCAGGCCACCGCGCCCTCCGGGAAGAGGGTCATCCCCACCCGGATGATGCCATAGGCGCCCAGCTTCATCAGCACCCCCGCGTGGAGCATGCTGACCGCCGTGGGCGCGGCCACGTGGCCATCGGGCGACCAGGTGTGGAAGGGCCACAGCCCGGCCAGCACCCCGAAGCCGATCATGTAGCAGGGATAGAAGAGGAGCTGAAACTCTCGAGCGTAGCGCACCTGCTGCAGCGCCAGGAGGTCGAAGGTGGCCTGGCCCGCGTCCACAAAGGTGGCAATCAGCGCCACCCAGACGGGCACGCTCCCGGCTACCAGGTAGAGCATCAGCTTCAACCCGCTGTACTCCTTGGTGCGCACAAAAGTGCCGAAGTCGGTGCTGCTTCCCCAGATGCCGATGAGCAGGTACATGGGCAGCACCGCGACCTCGTAGAAGAAAAAGAGAAAGAAGAGGTCCAGAGACTCGAAGACGCCGAAGACGCCGCCCACCAGCACGAAGAGCAGGATGAAGAAGTCCTTGATCCGGGAGGTAAACTTGAGGGACACCAGCACGCCGCAGAAGATGACGATGCCGGTAAGAAGCACCATGGGCGCCGAGATGCCGTCTACCGCCAGATGCAGGGTGACGCCCAGGGCTGGCAGCCACACATACTGCTCCTCCATCTGAAAGCCGCCCCGCAGGTGATCGTAGGAGGCAAAGACGGCGACGGAGAACCCCAGGAGGGCTATGCCGGTGATGGTGGAGATAACGCGGGTGACGGCCTGCTGGCGCTCAGGAATGAAGAGGAGGACGGTGGCCGCGGCGAACGGGAGGAAGAGGAGCAGGGAGAGGGTTGGCAAGCTCTGCCTGGCGCCTCCTTTTCAGGTTTCCCGAGGCTGTGCGCGGGTCGCTCAGGCCGCGGGACATCCAAGACCGTGTGAAAGGTAGCACAAAGGCCGAGGGCCGTCAATGCCTTGAGGGCGGGTCTCAGCCCACATGCGGCTTGGCGCTGGGCCGTGCCTTATTGTCCAGTAACGGGAGGTCAGCGCAAGGAAGACCGGAGGGCCGCCGGCAACTCGTGCAAAGAGGTGATGGTATAGTCCGGCGGCGGCAGGTCCTGAGGCCAGGATCGGCCGCTCCGGTTGACCCAGACGGCTGCCATCCCCGCCTGCCGGGCCCCAAGGATGTCCGTCTCGGGGGTATCGCCCACGAAGACGGCCTCAGCAGTCGCCAGCTCAGCCAGCTCCAGCGCCCGCTGGAAGATGGCAGGATGGGGCTTAGCGTGGCCCACCTCCTCGGAGACGAGGATGTGCCGGAAGCGGGATTCAAGGTCCAGCGCCTGGATCTCTCCCCACTGAACCTCCGTGGGGCCGTTGGTGATCAGACTCAGGTGGTACAGAGGGGCCAGGCGCTCCAAGGCGGGAGCGGCGTCCGGGAAGAGTTGGACGCTGCTCAGGCGCACGGTGGCGTAGACCTCCGCCAGGCGCTGCGCCAGCGGATCATCGGGGTACCCGAGGCGTCTCAGGGTCTCCCGGAATCGCTCGAAGCGACTAATGTAGTGGGGCACCCCCTGCTGCTCCGCGGCCACGGAGGGCTGTCGCGTGGCGTCGAAGTGGCGCCGGAACGACGCTTTCTCCAGCCTGGGATGGTATCGGCTGGCCAGGGCATACGCCTCGTCGAAGGCGGCCGCCTGGCTCGCGTCGAAGTCGGCCAGGGTGCCGTCCAGGTCGAAGAAGACGCCTCTCAGCAGGGCCATCACACCCGTATACGTGTGGACATGCCCGCACGCAGGCACGCCCGCTTGCAGGCATGTAGCATACTACAGGATGATCCCCAGCACGCCCGCCACCGTGTGCATGTCCTTGTCGCCCCGTCCGCTCAGGTTCACCACCACCACCTGGTCTCGCCCCAACTGCGCGGCCAGGCGGGCGGCGTAGGCCACCGCATGGGCCGACTCCAGGGCCGGGATGATCCCCTCGGTCCGGCAGAGGAGCTGGAAGCCATCCATGGCCTCCTGGTCGGTGACGGCCACGTATTCGGCGCGCCCGCTGTCTTTCAGGTAGGCATGCTCCGGCCCCACGCCCGGGTAGTCCAACCCGGCGGAGATGCTGTGGGTCTCCAGCACCTGCCCCTGCGCGTCCTGGAGGAGGTAAGAGGCCGCGCCGTGGAGCACGCCGAACCGTCCCGCGCCCAGGCTTGCCGCATGCTCGCCCGTCTCAAGGCCCTTACCGGCGGCCTCCACCCCGATCAGACGGACCGCAGTGTCCTGCAGGAAGGGGTGAAAGATCCCCATGGAGTTACTACCGCCGCCCACGCAGGCCACGATGACCTCGGGCAGTCGTCCCACCTGATCCAGGGCCTGCTGGCGCGTCTCCCTCCCTATGACCGACTGGAAGTCTCGCACCATCATGGGATACGGGTGCGGGCCCACCACGCTGCCCAGGATGTAGTGGGTGGTGGCTACGTTGGTCACCCAGTCCCGGATGGTTTCGTTGATGGCGTCCTTGAGGGTCTTGCTGCCGCTGGCCACCGGGCGCACCTCCGCGCCCAGGAGCTTCATGCGGAACACGTTCAGGCTCTGGCGCTGGATGTCCACCTCGCCCATGTACACCACGCACTCCAGCCCCAGCATCGCGCACACCGTGGCGGTGGCTACGCCGTGCTGCCCGGCGCCGGTCTCCGCAATGATGCGGCTCTTCCCCAGACGCCTGGCCAGCAGCCCCTGGCCCAGCGCGTTATTGATCTTGTGCGCCCCGGTATGGGCCAGGTCCTCCCGCTTGAGGTAGATCTGGGCGCCGCCCAGCTCACGGCTAAGCCGCTGCGCGTGGTAGAGGGGCGTGGGGCGGCCCACATAGTGGCGGTGGAGCCGCTCCAGCTCTTGCTGGAAGCTCGGCTCTCCCCTGGTCTGGCGGTAGGCCGCCTCCAATTCCTCCAGCGCGGCCATGAGCGTCTCGGGCACGAACTTGCCCCCGTAGGGCCCGAAGTGGCCCGCAGCGTCCGGGAGCTGGGCGAAGGTTGCCACACCTGATGCTGTCATGGTGAAACCGCCTGAGGAGTATCTGCACGGTCCAAGGCCCGCACCGCATGAATGAAGGCCCTGATCTTGTCAGGGTCTTTCTTGCCTCCGGTCTCCACGCCGCTGGAGACGTCCACGCCCCACGGGCGTACCCGCAGGACGGCCTGAGCGACGTTGTCGGGCCGCAGACCGCCGGAGAGGAAGAAGGGAAAACGCTGGCCAACGGCAGCCGCCAGCTCCCAGTCCAGCGACTGGCCGGTGCCGCCGAACCTGCCCGCAACGTGGGACTCCAGGAGCAGGTGTCCCTGGCGCTGGTAGACCGCGGGCGCCTCCCCAGCCAGTTCTGCTCCCAGGTCGGCCGGGCGCTGCTCTGCAGGCACCCGCAGCGCCTTGATCACGGGACGCGCGATCTGTTCTCCGAAGGTCCAGGGCTCATCGCCGCTGAGCTGGATCAAATCTAAACCACAAAAATCGGCCAGACGGTTGATCTCCTGGGGTTGCTCGTTCACGAAGATGCCCACGACTCGGGGGCGAGGCCCCTCGGCGGGATAGTCCACCACCGCCCGCGCCACGGCACGGGCCTGCTCCGGCGTCACCCGCCGGCTGCTCATGGGAGCGAAGATGACCCCGACGAAATCAGCGCCCGCCGCCACCGCTACGAGGGCGTGCTCCGGTTCCCGAAGGCCGCAGACCTTGATCCGGGTCACGCCAGGAGCTCTTGTAGTTTAGCTTTGGGTGATGGCGCCGTCACCAGAGCCTCGCCGATGAGGACTGCGTCCACACCCCAGTCCCGTAGCCTCTCCATGTCCTCTCGCCCCCGGATCCCGCTCTCGCTCACTACCACTCGGTCGCTGGGGATCCGGGAGCGCAGGCGACGGGTGGTCTCTAGAGTGGTGCCGAAGGTCCTCAGATCCCGATTGTTGATGCCGATGACCCGCGCTCCCGCCCCAAGAGCCCGGTCTACTTCACCCTCGTCGTGAACCTCCACCAGGGCCTCCATACCCAACGATCGGGTGAGGATCAGGAGCTTGGCTAAGGTCTCCTGGTCCAGGATGGCCACGATGAGCAGCAGCGCGTCGGCGCCGTAGGCGCGGGCCTGGTAGACCTGGTACGGATCAAAGATGAAGTCCTTCCGCAACAGCGGGGGCCGCGGCGCGGCCGGGACCCGCGCCTGGCCTTCCGCATCCAAGGCCGCCCGGATCCGGGCCAGGGAACCCAGGCTGCCCCGAAAGTAGCTGTACTCCGTCAGCACCGAGATAGCCGCCGCTCCACCCGAAGCGTAGGCCCGCGCCAGGGAGATCGGCCGCAGTCCCGGTCGCAGCACGCCCGCGGATGGGGAGGCCTTCTTCACCTCCGCGATGACACCCAGCCCCTCTCCGCGCAGGGCCGTTGCGAAGTTCAGGGGGGGCGGGAGAGCACGGATGCGCTCGTGGAGGGCTTCAAGTGGCTCACGTCGTTGGGCCGCTGGCAAGCGCCGCCGGTTATGGGCAACGATCTCTTCCAGGATGGAGGGCGCTGCTGGGGCCAGGGTCGAGCCGGCTGCAGGGCTAATGAGGGGCATTGAGTCGTATCATTCTGTGGTTGAGTTTTGCCTGTCGCTACACAAAGCTCTGGCTGACCTGGATCAGCCGGTCCACCCTACGGAGGGCCTCGCCGCTGGCGATGGCCTGCCGGGCCTGGGCCAGGCCCTGCGTCAGGTCCGTGGCCTTGTCACCCACTACCAGGGCGGCTGCGGCGTTAAGCAGCACCATGTCCTGGAGCGGGCCCCCTTCTTCGGAGAGAATGCGCCGCAACTTGGCTGCGTTCTCTTGCGCTGAGCCTCCCTTGATCGTATCTGACGAACCTAACCTTAACCCTAAATCAACGGGGTCGAGGGAGTACTCACGGATCCGGCCGCCCTGAAGCTCCCATATCTGGGTTGGCGCGCAGATGCTGATCTCGTCCAGGCCATCGCTGCTGTGGGCCACCAGCGCGTGGGCGGACCCCAGGCGCTGGAGCACCGCCGCCATCTTAGGGCCGAGGCTGCCCTCGGCCACGCCCAGGACCTGGTGGGTGACGCCCGCCGGGTTGGTAAGGGGACCCAGGATGTTGAACACGGTGCGAATGCCGATCTCCCGCCGCGGTCCCGCGGCGAAGCGCATCGCGGGGTGGAAGGCGGGGGCAAACATAAACCCCATACCAACTTCGTCCAGGCAGTGGCGCACCTGGTCTGGCGTCAGCTCGATCTTGACGCCTAGGGCCTCCAGCACGTCCGCGCTGCCGCACTGGCTGCTCATGGCGCGGTTGCCGTGCTTGGCGACCTTGAGCCCGGCGCCCGCCGCCACAAAGGCCGCGGCGGTGGAGACGTTGAAGCTTCCGGAGGCGTCGCCGCCGGTGCCGCAGGTGTCCACCAGGGCTTCGGCGTAGTGCACCCGGTGGGCCTTTTCCCGCATCACCCGGGCCATGCCCGCAATCTCGTCGGCCGTCTCGCCTTTGAGGCGCAGCGCCACCACAAAGGCCCCGAACTGGGCCGGGGTGGCCTCTCCGGTCATGATCTCCTCCATGACCTGGGCCGCCTGCTCCAGGGTCATGTCCCGCTTGTTGACCAGCAGCTCGATGGCTTCTCGGATCATGGGAGTCCTCAGCTCAGTAGTCGATCAATGTCCTGGTACGTCCGCTCCGAGCGGCGCTCAATGGCAGCAACAAGGATGAGTTGGTCGTGGTGGAACACAGCATAGATCACTCGGTATTGGCCGACTCGGAGCCTCCATGCAGGCGCCCTTGATTGTAGCTTCCTCACGCCTCCGGGTAAGGGATCGTCTGCGAGGCCTTGCAGAGCACGCAGGACTCGCTCGCGGTCCTGTCGCGGCATCCCATCCAGCGCACGCTCTGCACGAGGGCGCAGGCTAACGGTGTAGGACACCGTGCCGAGCGAGGTACTCGGTAAGGCTTACGCTTGACTCCGGAGCGCTGCCATGCGCGTCCACCTCATGCTCCACGAGGAGGCCATCCAACTCATCCTGATAGGCTACCTCGATGGCCTGGCGCACCAGCTCCGCCATGGCGGTCTTCTTGCGATGAGCAAGCTCCTTCAGATCTTGGTGCAGTCCGTCAGGAAGATAGACCAGCAGCTTCTTCACGCCCGCCTCCGATATAGCGATAGCACTATATCAGTATAGCACAGGCCCGCTGAGGTTTGGCATTGTACTACTCCACGTCTATTCGAATCTGCCGACTCAACACACTACTCTCGCCCGCCCCGGTACTGCTGGGCCAGTTGCACCACCTCCTCCGCAGAGAAGAAAGAGATGCGAGCGTTCCGGGCCTTGCCAGCGGCTTTATCCAACTCGCCGTCGTAGGCGTCCTGCACGGCGTCGTAGATGTGCTTCACAGCCCTACTGGTAACGGTGTAGTGGCTCTCTCCCGTGTGGCTGTTCAACACCGCGACGATACCGTCCATCCCGGAGAGGGAGCCGATGCGGTTGGTCTCCACCCCCTCGCGCCCCAGCAGCGCCGGGTCGCAGGCCAGGTAAATCAGCCCCCCCTCGGCATCCTCGTGGCGGGCCACGCCCGTCTGGTGCAGCCCCGCCTGGGTGGTGAAGACGTCGCCGATGATGGGCGACTTGGGTGAGACTTCCACGACATGTCGGTGGATGAGGTCGGCCATAGCAGCAAGGCGGTCCAGGCGTAGGCCGGGGTCACCGTAGAGGCGGACGTAGTTGGCCAGCATCTGCTCCAGGGAGGTGTTGCCGGTGCGCTCGCCCAGTCCGGCGAAGGCGGTGTTCACCCGCTTGCAGCCGTAGCGCCAGGCGGCCAGGCTGTTGGCCGTGGCCAGGCCGAAGTCGTTGTGGCCGTGGAACTCCAGCTCCGCTCCCGTCTCCCGGTGCAGGGTGGAGATGAGCTTGGGGAGGCCAAAGGGCAGCGCGCCGTAGGGGTCGGGATTGCCCCAGCCGATGGTGTCGCAGATGCGGAACTTGGCCTTCCCCTCCGTCTCCTTGAGCACCCGCTGCATGAAGGGGATGACCCAGCCGAAGATGTCGGCCTTGGTGGTGTCCTCCAGGTGGACGCGGGGCGTGATGTTGTGCTCGCAGGCCGTCATGATGGGCTGGAGGTACGCCTCTATAGCCTGCTCCTTGCTCCGGAAGCGCAGCTTGTCGAAGATGTGGTGGTCCGAAGACGACGCCAACATCCCCGTCTCTTTCACCTTGCCCTGGGTCACGTCCACCATGAGGCGGATGTCCTTGGGCGTGGCCCGGGTCCAGATGGTGATCTCCGGGTAGCGGTAGCCCCGGCTCAGGAGCTGCTCCAGGCTCCACTCGTCTCGCTTCTGGTAGATGAAGACCTCGATCTGCTCGATGGTGCCGGTGCCGTTGTCCAGCTCGTGGAGCAGGTCGTAGTAGGCCAGCCGGGCCTCGATGGGGAACAGGGCGATGCGCGGGTCCTGGGCGCCATCCCGCAGCGTGGTGTCGGTGATCTTCTTGGGATGGGTCTTGTCTGTGACGGCCGGAATGGCGGCGGGCGTCTCCTCCAACGGGGTCGGCGGGAACATGCCGCCGTAGTTGTGGAACACTTTGTCGGGGTTCAGGGGATACTGCGCCATGGTGCCCACCTTCTCTGTGGCATTTGCTCCTGTATTGTAAAGCAGTTGGCCGCCGCTGGACAGAGGGCTGGCCCAGTCCCCCGGTTCTCAGGGTCTTGATTCAGCAGTTATCCTGGAGATACGCATGGTTCGGCTGGCTAGGTCCCAGGACACGGTAAAACCTGAAAGGCGGTGCAGGTAGCAGACGCCAAGCAAGTTCTCTCCTGCGTTGACGATCCGCGTCTCAATCTCACTGCCGTCCAATCCCACGAGAGTAACCGTAGCAATGCCACTCTCCGCAGGTCGTGACACCGCGTCAAGAGAACGCAGCGGTATGTCCGCGACGTGATGCAGACCGCGCCGAATCGCACCATAGTTTGCTGCATCCAAGGCAACGCCAACCTGACATGCCACATCAGTAAAACCCGAATCTAGGATGAGATCCACCTCATGGCCATTTACGGTAGCGCGCAGGTGGTATTCGTGACGATGATCCCCTTGAAGGGTTAAAGAATCAGACATCGGATGTAGACTATGCTTCTGGGTGGTTCAGTACCTGCCTCAAAGAGCAGGTAGTGCTTGAACTGCTTCACAGCCTCCCGTGCCGCCTCAATTGTAGGCGCTACTTTTGTAAGCCGCCCGTCGGCGATGGCGACGTACTGCCCTCTGTACTTCGCAACGATCTCGTCTTTCATCCGCTCGTAGGCGGCGAAGTCTCTTTGGCGTTCCTCTTCAAAGGTGCTCATCTGCCCCTCCCCCAGTTCTACTGCGGAGGCGCGGAGAACTCAAGCGCTCGCCCGATGCTTATTCTTCTTCGCGCTCTCCGCGTCCTTCGCGGTGAGTCACGCCGACTAGTCCTCCAGGGTGGAAGTGTCTCCTTCCGGCAGGCCCAGCTCCCGGGCCTTGAGCAGGCGGCGCATGATCTTGCCACTGCGGGTCTTGGGCAACGTGGGCACGAACTCGATCTCCCGAGGCGCCACGGCCGCGGCCAGTTTCTGGCGGGCAAAGCGGAAGATCTCCTGGCGCAGCTCCTCCGTGGGCTGGTAGCCATCCTTTAGCGCCACGAAGGCCTTCACCACCTCCATGGCGATGGGGTCTGGCTTACCGATGACGCCGGCCTCGGCCACCGCGGGGTGCTCGATGAGGGCACTCTCCACCTCGAAGGGGCCCACCAGGTGCCCGGCCGTGTTGATCACGTCGTCGGCCCGCCCGACAAACCAGAAGTAGCCGTCCTCGTCCCGCCGCGCCCGGTCCTTGCTGTAGTACCAGCCGTTGCGGAAGCAGGAGTCGTAGAGCTCCTTGTTGCCCCAGTAGGTCCGGAACATGGAGGGCCAGCCGGGACGGAGCGCCAGGTTGCCCTCCTGGCCCGGCGGCAGCTCCTGGCCTCCGTCGTCCACGATGGCCGCGGTGATCCCGGGCACCGGCTTGCCCATGGAGCCGGGGCGGATGTCCAGGGCCGGGTAGTTGGCGATCATGATCGCGCCCGTCTCCGTCTGCCACCAGTTGTCGTGGAAGGGCAGGCCGAAGACGTTGAGGCTCCACATCACCGCCTCGGGGTTCAGAGGCTCGCCCACGCTCATCATGTAGCGCAGGCTGCTGAAGTCGTAGCGCTTGGGCAGCGCCTCTCCCGCCTTCATCAGCATGCGGATGGCCGTGGGCGCGGTGTACCATACGGTCACCTTGTACTTCTGGATGACGTTATACCAGTGGCTGGGGCTGAAGCCGCCTTCGTAGATCACTTGGGTCACCCCGCTGGTCCAGGGCGCGATCATACCGTAGGACGTACC
>JACPQN010000044.1 GCA_016190485.1 Chloroflexota bacterium | reverse complement strand
GGGTAGAGGGCGTAGTTCTGGAAGACCATGGCGATGTCGCGGTCCTTGGGCGGAACGTCGTTGACCAGGCGGTCGCCGATGTAGATGTCTCCATTGGTGGCCTCTTCCAGTCCGGCGATCAGCCGCAGGGCAGTCGTCTTGCCGCACCCGGAAGGCCCCACCAGGCACACGAACTCACCCGGCTCCACCGTGACGGAGATGTCCTCCAGGGCCGTGATGGGGCCGTGGGCCGTGACGAAGCGCTTGGCAAGACCACGCAGCTCAAGCATCAGGGACTGACCGAGGGAAGCCCCTTCTCCTTCAGGGCCTCGTTGAGGAGGGTGAGGTCGAAGAACTCCCGGATGCCCGGCACGGCGGCCATCTGGTTGGGATAGAGGCTACGGATCAGGCGGGCCGACTCGATAACCGCCTCGGCGTTGGGGTCGTAGGTGGGCTGGCTGCGGGGAAAACCGCTGGCGATGACCGCCAGGGGCAACTCCACCCCCTGCAGCGCCAGGATCTGCTCGTAGAGAAGGCGCTGGGCCTGCTCCGGATTCGTGGTAGCCAGGAGCGTGGCTGCCACGTGGGCACGCAGGAACCGCCGGACCGTGTCGGGGTAGTCCTCGATGAGCTGGGTGCTCGCGATAAGGACGCTGCTGGGATATTTGCCGTCCCGCCACACCTGGTTCCAGTCCACCAGCACCTTGGAGTTCAGGGAGGTGTCCAGCAGGATGCGGGAGGGCCACGGCTCGAAGGCGATGGCGGCGTCGATGCTGCCCTCCTTCAGCCGGGCCAGCATCTCCACGGGCGCCGAGGTCACCACCCGCACCCTGGCGGGGTCGGGATCGGCCGAGGCCTCCAACCCGGCCCGGGGCAGGATGCTGGCCCGAAGCATCACATCCTGGAAGTTGCCCACCCCCGGCACCGCCACGGTCCTGCCCTTCAGGTCTGCGATGGTGTTGATGTTCCGGTCGCCCCGGGCCACCAGCACCGTGCCGCCCAGGTTGGTGCCGCCGATGACTCTGAAGTTGGGCTTCTGGACGAAGGAAGTGAGGGCCGGCACCGAGCCGACGTAGGCGATGTCCAGTTCGCCGTTGCGGAACGCGCTCATGATCTGGTTCCCGTCGGGGTAGCCCCGCAGGTCCACTTTGACGTTGGACCCCAGCTCCTTGCTCAGCAGTTCGGCGCCTCTGGCCACGAAGATCTGGGAGTTGGTGACGGAGTAGAGGGTGGCCACGGCCAGCTCCGGCTTGAGCCGCTCCACCCGCGGGGGCGCAGGGCTGGCCCCGCCGGAAGGCTGGGGCACTGCCGGGCTGCAGGCCCCGGCCAGCAGGGCCAATCCCGCGCCGGCCAGCAGCCATAGGTTCACCCTCCACGGGATCCCGCTGCCCGCACCACGGGAGCCCCTAACGACGGTAATAATGGACATGACACTACCTCTCCGGGGGGCGCAGCCTCCTCAAAACCGAGCAAGGCTCTCCGCCCGACAGTGTTGACTGCTGGTTAGTAGTACGCTGCAGGTCCGGACTCGCACAGGGGCAGCCTGGAGCCGGGCCCGCAGCGAAAAGGTCCAGGGCCGATGCTTACATCTTGAACTCGGCCGGCTCCACGTACTCCCAGGGCTCCCCTCTGCGGTACTTGCCCGCCACCTCCAGCACCTTCAGGGCGTACTGAAAGGCGTAGGGGATGCCCGGGCCACCGGGGACAAAGCCTCCCGCCAGGGTGCCGATGGCCACGGTCTCGAAGATCTCGCCGTCGGTGGCGCCCGCCTCGATGGCCGGGATCACGTGGATGAGGCACGCCGGGGAGCGGTAGGCCACGCCGATGGCGGTGAACATCAGCTCCTTGACTTTGCGTGGCAGCGCCCCGTCCTGCCAGATCGAGTTGTAAAAGTCGGCGAAGCGCTCGCCCGCCTCGGGATGCACCGTGTTGATGATCTGGAACATCCGGGGGGTGAAGAGCATCCTCTCCTTCATGTAGGCGTTGGCCTGTTCTGCCCGGGCCTGAGTAACCATGGGACAACCTCCTACTGATATATATGGGGACTGTGGACTCCCTTGGCGTGCCTCTCAGCTCTAGCCGCTAGGCGCCTCCTTTCAGGCTACTCGCCACTCTATCGCTACGGTTCGGGTGGCCGCTTGCCCACCCAGATGTAGGCTACCCACGCCAGGAGGAGCAGTGCCGCAACCAGCACCACCGGCGAGTATCCCGTGTCCGGCCAGTAGACCAGGAGGTAGAGGGCCCCCGCCAGATAGACGCCGTAGGCCAGCCAGCGCATGAAGCCGGGCGCCGGCCCCCGCCCGATGCGGATGCCATCCGCCAGCTCGTCGCCAGCAGGCCCGCCTGCCGGACGGGCAGGCGCAGGGGGCCGCTCCCCCAGGGGAGATCCATGCGCCTCGGGCTCCTGCGCGGGCATGCTCACCGTTGCTCCTCCTGCTCCTCCTCAAATACCTGGTACTTGGCCTGTTCACCCCGCCGGCTCAGCAGGCCGCCGCGGACGGCCCAGATGATGAGCGCCAGCCATACCAGGAAGGCCACGCCCACCATGGCCGTCACCAGCAGGTGGGCCGGGTAGACCACAGCGCCTCACCGCAGGGTCATCAGATAGTCGGCCAAAGCGTCCAGTTCCTCCCGGGGCAGGTGCCGGAAAGAGGGCATCACCGTGCCGGGATTGAACCGCTGCGGCTCAGCCAGGTGCTGGAGCTGCCACTCCCGGCTGTTGCCAGGCGGCCGGCCGGCCACATGGGAGAGGTCGGGGCCCTGGCGGGAGGTGCCCCACAGCACCGGCTTTTGGAACGCGTAGTCACCCGGCGCCGACTCCGGCCCGATGTCGCCCCTCACATGCACCGTCCCTCTCTCCACCTCCACGGCCCGCACCTGCTGCGTGTGGCAGTAGCCACAACCCTCCCGCAGGTAGATGGCGCGACCACGCTCCTCCTGGGGAGTGTAGCGCACCGCCAGGGCCGAGGGCGGCGCTTCGTCCAGCGCCGGCAGGCCCACGGTCACGGCCATCCCCGCCAGCAGGAACAGCAGAGAGCCGAAGAGCAGGTACCGGATGCTGGGCGGTCGCACCGTGGTCCTTTCCTTCCGATCAGGCCAGGGCGGCGCCGGGCCGCAGCGCGGGATACGCTGCCTCGCCACGCGCGGTCTTCCAGATGGTGATGGCAAAGCAGACCTGGCCCGCGCCGACCGCCAGGCCCGCCAGCAAGCGGATCAGATAGTAGGGCTGCATGGCGCGCACCGTCTCCATGAAGGGGATGCCCCCGGTGCTCCAGCTCTGCCCCTGGACCAGCCCGGCGACCCACAGGTCCACCATGAACACTGTCAGTCCCACCAGGGTGAGCCAGAAGTGCCACTCCATCAGGCGGCGGCTGTGCAGCGCCCGCCCCAGGAGCTGCGGCACGAAGGTGTAGACCAGCGCGAAGCAGAAGAAGGAGTAGTCGGCCACGAAGGCCAGGTGGGAGTGGCCGATGACCCAGTTGGTGAAGTGGACCATGGCATTAAAGCCCCGGAAGGACTGGGCGATGCCCTGGAGGCAGGTAACGATATAGAAGGCGCAGCCCACCGCCAGGAAGCGCAGGGCCACGCTCTCCCGTACCTTGTGCCAGGCGCCCTCCATGGTCTTGACGTAGTTGAGGGTGAAGGCCGCGTTGGGGAGGAAGGTGAGGATGCTGAAGCCCACGGAGAAGATCTCCAGCCACTCCGGCCCCGGGCCGTAGAGCAGGTGGTGCTGGCCCGTCCACACGCTGGCGAAGCCCCAGATGGCAAGGCGGTGGCTGAACAGCGGGTTGCCCGTGAGCTTGGGCAGCAGATAGAAGGCCAGCCCCAGCGCGCCGGTGGTGAACCAGGCGTTAAAGATGTTGTGGACGTAGAAGTAGTTCATGATGGCGTCGTTCATACCGGTGTACGCGCCGGAGGGGTCCCACACCTTGTTGCCCACGGCGTACACCAGCGGCCCGATGCTGGTGGCAGCCATGAAACTCCAGACGCTGATGTAGAGCTGTTGCACCCGCCTGCGGAGCGCCGTGCCCCATACGTTCACCGCCAGGATGCCGAAACAGAGGAGCTGCAGCAGGTCCAGGGGCCACACCAGCTCGGCGTACTCCCGGCCCTGGGTGAAGCCCAGGGGCAGGCTCACCGCCGCGCCCAGCACCAGCAGGTTCCACAAAAAGACATTCAGGCGCGCCAGGGGTTCGGCATAGAGGGGCGCGCCGGTGAGCCGGGGAACGATGTGGAGGATGGAGCCGGCATAGGCCATGGAGAGCCAGCCAAAGAGGAGCAGGTTGACGTGCAGAGGCCGTAGCCGCCCGAAGATGACCGCCGAGCGCAGCGGCTCCGGCACCCACTCCTGGGTGCGGGCGTCATAGAGAAAGAGGGCCATGACCAGGCCGGCCAGGCCGGGCACAAAGAGCCAGAAGACGCCCGAGTAGAGGAACCAGCGAGCGGCCCGCCCTTCGTGGGAGGGTCCGGCGGCTGGCGGCGTTTGAGGGGAAGGCGTGGTGACGGTGGTCTGGCTCACGCTGAGGTCTATCCTCTGCTGTGGATCAGCAGAAAGCCATGCCGCAAAACGGCTCCAAGGATCCCGGTCTGTAGCGGCCTACGACAGCGGCAGGTTGTTGAAGAACTGGATTAAGAGCGTAAAGAATCTACCACAGCGTGCCTGGGGCGTCAAACTGCGCCGTACTCCGAGAGTGTTTAGCAACCTGCCACCTCAGGCTCAAGCCTGAGGCATTCTGAGCGGCTATGCTGCAGGCTTCAGCCTGCAGTGCGGAGTTATGAAACACTCTCACCGTACGAGAGTGTTTCATAAGGGAGCGTGCAGAGAGGCGCAGCCTCCCTTCGGCAGGCTCAGGGCATGCTTTGGCAGGGGGTTCGGGGGTGTAGGGCTTGCCGCCTCTCCTCAAACGTCGACAGTTAGTCTCGCGGGGCCGGCCAATGGAACCGGGCGCCCTCTCATTCGCGAGGGCGCCCGGTTGACCTGCCAGCAGTGGTAACAGCTACTTATCCAGCCACACCTGCTTGTAGTGTCGGGTGTTGTAGGCAGGGCCACTGGGCCCGTGAAAAAACCCTTTCACATAGTGCCACGTCGCGTTCCGGTAGCTGCCCCAGGCCAGGACGATCTTGATACTCAGGGGCACCGCGTACTGCTCCAGGTCCCAGACCAGCCGCTTGCGCTTCTCCGGATCCAGCTCCTGGGACTGCTTCAGAAAGAGCTCCGTCACCTTCTGGTCACACATGCCCGAGTAGTCCCGGGGCGCGCCGCAGAGGTAGAGCTCGCTGTAATGGGCGTCCGGATCATCCAGGGCCAGGCCGTGGCCCCAGGGCAGAATATCGAACTCGCGCTTCACCGCGGCGTCGTACGCGGGACCAGAGTCCAGGATGCGTAGGGGCGCGTTGATCCCCACCTTCTTTATCTGGTCGTTGACGTAGACCGCCAGGTCTTCCGAGCCCTTGCGCACGGTAAAGGTGGTGTCGAAGCCGTTGGGATAGCCGGCCTCCGCCAGGAGCCTGCGCGCCTCGGCGCGGTTGGCCTCCACGTCGGGCCCGTAGCCGGGCAGCTTCATCAGCTCCCCCGTGGGGAGGGCGAAGGCACTGGTGGGGGGAACGTAGCCACCGATGACGCCCGCACCTTGCTGGATGGCCTTGATGAACCCCGGGCGGTCTATGGCCAGGCTCACGGCCTTGCGCACCCGCAGGTCGCTGAAGGGCTTCCGGTCGAAGTTCATGTTCACCGTGGACCAGCCGATATTGGTTCCCCGCTCGATGTTGATCTTTCCTGCCAGGGTCTTCTCCAGCTCCTCCCCCTCCAACACATCCACGCCGTTCATGTCGAGGTTGCCAGTGCGCAGGGCCGCAAAGCGGGTGCCTTTGTCGGCGATTATGTAAGACTTGATGCCGTCCAGGTAGGGCACCCCGGGCTGCCAGTAGTCGGGGTTCTTCACCATCTCGATGCTGATGCCCCGCACATACTCTTTGAACTTGAAGGCCCCGGACCCCATGATCTCCTTTTCCACGATCTTGTGGCCCTTGGGCTCCACGAAGGCCTTGCTGTAGAGGCCCATCCAGCCCTGAGCCAGCATCGGGAGCAGAGCAGCGTAGGGCCGGCTCAACACCAGCCTTACCGTGTAGTCATCCGGGGTCTCAATGCGCTCGATGGGCTTCAGGTTGTCCCGCCGGGTGCTCACCACTCCCTTGGGCGGGTCCTTGACCCACTCCAGACTGAACTTCACGTCGGCCGCGGTCAGGGGGCTGCCATTGTGGAACTTGATGTTCTTGTGGAGATAGAAGGTGACCTCTTTCCCCTCCTTGCTCATCTCCCACCGCTCCGCGGCGTCGGGGACGATCTTGGTAGGATCGTAGGGGTCGAAGATCACCAGATTGTTGTAGGCCGCCCAGGTGAACTGCTGCATGGCGTAGGTGGAGTTGGAATAGAGGTCGAAGTTGGGCGGATCGTCGGTCTGGACGATATTCAGCACTCCACCATACTTGGGCTGGCCCTGGGTGGGGAACGGCGTCTTGCCCGTTGCCTGTTGCGGTTGGGTCTTTGGCGCTTCTGCAGCGGGCGCGCAGGCTACTATGAAAAGCAGGGCCGCCAGTAGCAAGACCAGCGGGCGCCTCGAGACTGCTGACATGGCCATGACTATCTCCTCTATCTCCTAAAAGATTAACCTATCATACACCGAGAAATTCGGAGGGGCCAACCCCCTGACAAACCCCATCGACCACCAACCCTTCTCTCGGCAGCGCGGTTACTTGGTAGCCAACCAGACCGTGTCAAAACGGGAGTGATTCGCCTCGTCGTATTGCGGAAGCCACCCCCGTACCCTGGTGTCGCTTGCCCACACCGTAGGACTGGAATAGCCCATGGGCAGGGTCGGGACCTGCTCCAAGACGTACTTTTCAATCTCCCAGGCAATCTTCCTGCGCTCTACGGGATCCAGGGCTTCTGACTGCTTCTTGTAGAGGCCATCGAACTTCTGGTCACACCAGCCGCTGTAGTTACGCGCGGAACCACAGAGGAAAAACATGCCGTAGAACGTGTCCGGGTCTGGCGAGGTGCCAGTTGTTGCTGAAAAGGGCGACACGATGTAGTCTCCCTTGGCAAACCGGTCATAATTGACCGCAACGTCCACCGGCGCGATCTCCATCTTGATGCCGACTTTGCTTAGTTGGTCCACCCAGCGAATTGCCATGTCGACGCTGCTTGGCTCGTTGCGTACCATGCCCTTCACCGTAAACCCGTCGGGAAAACCTGCCTCCGTGAGGAGCTTCTTGGCCTCGGCGCGCTCCGCCACCTTGTCCTTCTTGTGCCCTATTATCTTCCCCAGCTCTCCCTCAGGGAGCGCCCAATAGGTGCCCGGGATGAGCCATCCTGAGACGACGGTGCCCTGCCGTGCGCCGGCAATCTTGATGAAGTCCTCGCGGTCCGCTGCCAGGGTAATGGCTTGCCGGACTCTCAGGTCATCGAATGGGCTTCTTTTCACGTTCATAAAAAGCTGGGCGGTAGTCTGCCCTCGCGGGACGGTGACCAGGGTGAGGGTGCTTGCGCCTTTCACAATTTCCGGTTGAAGCGTCATCTCTTGCTCAGGCGTGACGGAGGCGCTCAGAACCTGGCCCGTGCGGAGCGCGGCGAATGCTGTGTTCTGGTCGGGAATGATGAAGGTCTTCAACCCGTCAAGGTACGGCAATCCCTTGCTCCAGTAGTTCTCATTCTTAACAAATTCAATGTTGGTGCCGGTGACATATTGCTTGAGCTTGAAAGGGCCGGTGCCGTTGATTTCTTTGGCCGGATTGTGGCCGGCCTCTACCCACGTCTTGCTGTAGATCGGGTTCCACCCGTTGGCCAAGAACTCCGTGACGGATGCTTGCGCACGTGTCAGTTTCACCACGACGGTGGAGTCGTCTGGCGTCTCTATGCTGGCAACCGACACCAGGAAGTCTTTCCGGGGAGCAAGGGACAGACCCCCTGGTCCCTCTTTGAGGGCGCCGCGGATCCTATCCAGGGAGAACTTCACGTCAGCAGCGGTCAGAGCATCGCCACTGTGGAATCTAACGCCTTTGCGCAGGTGGAAGGTCATGGTCTTGCCGTCAGGAGAGATCTCCCACTTCTCGGCCAGCTCAGGCACTAGCTTCTCCCGATCGAAGGGATCATGGCGGAGAATATTATTGAAGGCGCCGCTGATTGTGCGCACGAGGTTGATCACGTTCTCTTTGTGCAAGTCTAGAGAAGGCGGGTCCGCTGCGATGCTATAGTTAGAGAACACGCCGCCGTACTGCGGCTGTGTTTCCGCCGCCGGCTGTCCCGACTGGGCGGGGGCCGTCGCACTTGGTGCGCATGCGCTCATCAAGAAGATGGCCGCGAGCGGTAGCGCCACTCCAAGTAACCTCGCTCCGAGAGTGTTTAAGAATCCGCTCACCCTGAGCTTGTCGAAGGGCGAGCGCCGTGGTTCGACAAAGCCTGTCCTGAGCCTGCCGAAGGGCTCACCATGAGCGGCCAAACACGTTGTTAAACACCCTCTTGCTCCGTGCTTTGACATTGGTCTCCTCCCCCTTCTGCGACAGACTCCTTGTGTCACGCTGCGCGGGCCCATGGTAGGCCCGGCGCCCGCCGCGGCCTCAGGCCATGGCGCGCAGGCGATGCCGCTTGAGCGGCGCTCTTGCTAAAAGATTAGCCTATCATACACCGAGAAAGGGGGGAGGCCAATCTTTTCAGGTCCGCGCAGGTGTTTCGCAAGCCCACTCTTCGAGCCGTCTGTAGTAGGCAGGCTTGTCGAGAAGCTCGCTCTCAACTCACCAGAGCGAGCCGGTCGACAGAGTCGCTTCTGGCGACCTGCGGAGACCTGCCGAAGGGATGGACGTTGGTCGAGCCTGCCCCTCGGCAGGCGGGCCTGCCGAGACCAACGCCGTGAGTACACGGTCTCACCGTGCTGTGAGAGACCGCCTCACACGCCGCGCAAGGACGCCCTTTTCCGCCGCGGCAGCGTCAGGCCCACGTACTGGGCCTCCAGCTTCAGCCCCTCGGCCAGGGGCAGGTCGAGGCCGCGGGTCACCGCTAGCTTGGCGGCCCGCACCACCACCTGGTCCTTCTCCATGATCTTGCGGGCCAGGGCCTCGGCCGTGGGGTAGATCTCGGCGCGGGGCACCACCCGGTTCACCAGCCCGATGCGGTGGGCCTCCGCCGCATCGAGGTAGTCGCCGGTGAGGATCAGCTCCAGGGCCCGGCCGCGGCCCACCAGGCGGGGGAGGGTCTGGCTGCCGCCCGCCGCGGGGATGATGCCCAGGCCCACCTCGGGCAGGCCGAAACGGGCGTCCTCGGCAGCCACCCGCAGGTCGCAGGTCATGCTCAGCTCCAGGCCCGATCCCAGGCAGAAGCCGTGGATGGCCGCTATGAGGGGTTTCGGCAGCCCCAGGAGCAGGCCCCACTGGTCGCGCTCCCAGCGCACCTGGCGGGCGATGACCGGCGAGGGCGCGGAGCCGAACTCCGTGAGGTCGGCGCCAGCGCAGAAGGCCCGGTCGCCTGCGCCCTTGAAGATCACCACCTGCACCTCGGGGTCGTCCCGGACGGCGGACATCACCTCGTAGAGGTCGTCCCGCATCTGGACGTTGAGGGCGTTGAGGCGTTCGGGCCGGTTGAGGGTGATCCAGGCGATGCCTTCGGCCTTTTCGTACAGCAGGGTCTGAAAGCTCATGGCTACTCACCCCGGAAGGTGGGGGGGCGCCGCTCCAGGAAGGCTCGGATGCCCTCCATGCGGTCGGCGGTGGTCTGGAGCAGAAAGTAGAGGTCGGCCTCCAGGCGCAGCCCCTGGTCCAGCGTCACGTCCATCCCCTTGTGCACCGCCTCCCGCAGGTAGCGCACCGCGATAGGCGCCTTCTGGGTGAGGCGCTGGGCCAGGGCCTCGGCTTCGGACAGGAGCGCGGCCGGGGCGACCACCCGGCCCACCAGGCCCATCCGCCACGCCTCCGGGGCGTCAATGCGCTCGCCCAGCAGCAGCAGCTCCAGGGCTGCGCCCCGGCCCACGATGCGGGGCAGGCGCTGGGTGCCGCCCGACCGGGGCAAGGCGCCCTCGGCGAGCTGCGGGAACTGGAAGGTGGCGGCGGCGGCGGCCAGGCGGATGTCGCAGGCCAGGGCCAGCTCCACGCCAGCGCCGGTGCAGGGCCCCTGGATGGCCGCGATCACCGGAAGCGGCAGCGCCGCCACAGCCCGCACCGCGGCCGGGCCAGGGTCCTGCGGCTCCAGCAGGAAACCCGCCTCATCCGGGGAGGACCCCTCACTCGGAGACTCGCCCAGGCAGAAACTATCGCCCCGGGCGGCCAGCACCAAGGCCAGGGCGTCCGGGTCTCCTGCGGCCTGCTGGCAGCGCCGCTCCAGGGCCGCTGCCAGCGGCCCGTCCAGGAGGTTGCCTGTTTCCGGGCTGTCCAGGGTCAGGAGGATGACCCGGCCCTTCTTCTCAATGGTAACGGGCACTGGGATCCTCTCCGCCATCGGGATACATGACGCGGCACCAGCCTACCACGTTTGACGAGGGGGAAAAAGGGGTTGTGGGCAACGGTGGCCATTCCGTTGACCGATGCCTGCCGCATTGTGTATAGTAACTAATTGCACCGCACCCGCACAGAAGGAGATCGCCCTTGGCCAATACCAAGTCCGCATTGAAGCAGTGGCGCGTCAGCCTCCGCAAGCGCGCCCGCACCCGCCCGGTCCGCTCCGAGACCCGGACCCTGGTGGCCAGAGCAGTAGCCCTCATCGCCGCCGGAGACCGCGGGGCTGCAGAAGCCGCGGTCCGGGCTGCCTCCAGCTCCCTGGACAAGGCTGCGGGCAAGCGCGTGCTCCACGCCAACAACGCTGCCCGGCATAAGTCCCGCCTCATGAAGCGGTTGAGCACGGCATTCATCGTCGTGCCGGCAGCTCCTGCCGCCACCCCCAAGGCTCCCCCCACACCGCGTCGGCGCGCTGCCTCCGGCAGCGCCACAAGCCGCGCCCCGCGACGCGCTGCCAGCCAGGAACGCGCCTGAGCATTTTCCCCGTCTCCCCTTCACGCCAGCCAGGAACGCCGGCGCTCCTGCCCTGGGCAGATGCCGTGTGCCAGGCCTGCCTACCGCAGACAGGCGTCGTTATGCTATAATGACCGTGTGGTGAGCACCGCGCCCCTCGGCATCGTCGACACCCTCTCAGCGGGGTTCGCGACCGTCAACCGGCGGCTCTGGTTACTCCTCCTCCCGATTCTGCTAGACCTGCTCCTGACCTTCGGCCCGGGCGTCGGGTTGGCGCCTGTGGTCGAGAGCAGCGTGGCGCTGTTTCGCCAGCCGCTTGAGACCCGTGAAGCGGGCGCTCGGCCTGGCCTGGCCCAGGAGAACCTCCGTCAGATGCTGGAGCAGTCGGCCGAGACCGTGGGCACCTTCAGGGACGCCAATGTCCTGGGGCTCCTGGCCTGGCAGATCCCTAGCCTGGTGAGCGCTACTTCCACCTCGCCCCTGCCCAAGCTGCGCGGGGCAGCGGTCACCGAGCTGGACAACGGATGGGTGCTGCTGGGTTACGGCCTTGCCCTGTGTCTCTTGAGCCTGCTGGGCGCCAGCGTCTATCTCGCTGCGCTGGCCCACGCGCTGCGCAGCGACTCTCGCGACCTGGCCCGGCTGGGACGGAGCATCCTCCGCGGCTGGATAAGCTTCAGCATGCTGTTCGCGCTCCTCCTGCTGCTGGCGCTGCCCGCCAGCGGAGCGGCCCTGCTGCTGCTGGGTGCGGCCAGCCTCCTGGGGTCGGTGCCCCTGAGCCTGGCCAGCAGCCTGCTCCTGGCCGTGGCCCTCACAGGGAGCTTCTATCTGTTCTTCGCCAGCGACGCGATCTTCTACACAGACCGGGGCCCGGTGCGGTCGGCCTGGTACAGCGCCAACGTGGTGTGGCGCAATTTCTGGCCTTCGGCGGGCTTCATCCTGTTGCTGTTGCTGATCCAGACCGGCATCCCTCTGGCCTGGAAGCTGGTCTTGGAGCACCCCCTGGGCCTGCTGAGTGCCATCGTGGGCCAGGCCTATATATCCACCGGCCTCGCGGCCGCCGCCATGCTCTTCTTCGCCCAGCGGTATGCCACCTGGCGCACCGCCGCCAGAGCGCGACCGCCGTCGGCCTCAGCGTGACTCATCCGGCGCCCTGCGGCTGCAGCGCACACTAGTCGTCGAGAGTAAGGAGCCCATGACCAGCCAGAACCAGCTCTCCGACACCCCCTCCCTCGGCGCTACCGACTATACCGCCAAAGATATCCAGGTGCTGGAGGGGCTGGAGGCCGTGCGCCGCCGCCCCGGCATGTACATTGGCAGCACCGACCAGCGCGGCCTCCACCACCTGGTCTACGAGATCGTCGACAACAGCATCGACGAGGCGATGGCCGGGTTCTGCACCCGGGTGGAGATCACGCTGCATCGAGACGGGACCGTCTCGGTAACGGATAACGGCCGCGGCATCCCGATAGACACCCACGCCACCACCGGCCTCTCGGCCCTGGAGACGGTGATGACGGTGCTCCACGCCGGCGGTAAGTTCGGCGGCGCCAGCTACAAGGTTTCCGGCGGCCTCCACGGCGTCGGGGCCTCCGTGGTCAACGCCCTGTCCGAGTGGCTGCGGGTAGAGGTGCGGCGGAACGGCGTGCGCTACCTTCAGGAGTACCAGCGGGGCCAGCGCACCGGTGACGTGGGGGAAGTGGGCGTCGCGGAGGACTCCGGCACCACCACCACCTTCATGGCCGACCGGACCATCTTCCCGGCGCTCGACTACGATTTCCACGTCCTGGCCCAGCGGTTCCGGGAGATGGCCTACCTGAACCGGGGCCTCTGGATCTACCTCCAGGACGAGACCAGCGACCAGGAGCTCACCTTCTCCTTCGAGGGCGGCATCGGCAGCTTTGCCCGCCACCTCAACCGCAACCGGGGCGTGCTCCACGCCAAGCCCATCTTCATCGAGCGCCAGGTCAACGGCACCATGGTGGAGGTGGCCATCCAGTACAACGACGGCTTTGCCGAGTCCACCTACAGCTTTGCCAACTGCATCAACACCTCCGACGGCGGCACCCACCTCACCGGGTTCCGCTCGGCCCTCACCCGGGCCATCAACGACTTCCTGCGCAAGCAGAAGATGTTGAAGGACGACGAGACCAACCTCACCGGCGACGACGTCCGGGAGGGCCTGACGGCCATCGTCAGCGTGAAGCTGACCGAGCCCCAGTTTGAGGGCCAGACCAAGGCCCGCCTGGGCAACGCCGAGGTCAAGAGCATCGTGGAGTCCGCGGTCTACGAGGGGCTGGTCCAGTACCTGGAGGAACACCCCTCCGAGGGCCGCCGCATCGGCGAGAAGTGCACCATGGCGGCCCGGGCCCGGGAGGCCGCCCGCAAGGCCCGGGACCTGGTCATCCGCAAGGGCGCGCTGGACGGCGCCTCCCTCCCGGGCAAGCTGGCCGACTGCTCGGAGAAGAACCCGGCCTTCTGCGAGATCTTCCTGGTGGAGGGCGAGTCCGCCGGCGGCTCCGCCAAGCAGGGCCGGGACCGCCGCTTCCAGGCAATCCTCCCCCTGCGGGGAAAGATCCTCAACGTGGAGAAGGCCCGCCCCGACCGGATGCTCAATCACGAGGAGATTCGGGCGCTCATCACAGCCCTGGGCACCGGCATCCACCCCCAGTTGGACGTCGCCAAGCTCCGCTACGACCGGGTGATCATCATGACCGACGCCGACGTGGACGG
>JACPQN010000043.1 GCA_016190485.1 Chloroflexota bacterium | reverse complement strand
CCGGGCGTGGCCGCCGCCGCCGACCGTGCAGTCAACGTAGGCGTCGCCCGGCCGGGGGTCCAGCGCTACCACTACTTCCTGGAGCAGCACCGGCACGTGCCTTTCAGCCACGGTTCGGGCCTCCTTCACCACGCTAACCATGCAGGCGCTCCGCAATCTCCGGGAGCTGGGAGTCGAGGATGGCCTGCTCTGCGGCCCACCGTGCCGGCTCCCACAGCTCCAGGTGGTCATCTACCCCAACTATTGTGACGCTTTCGTGGATCTCCGCGTACTGCCGGAGCTCCTGAGGCACTAGCACCCGTCCCTGGCCATCCAGCCTTCCGTCGAAGGCCAGGGAAAAGATGGCCCGCAGTACACGGCGGGCGTCCCCCTGGGTAAAGGAGAGTCCGGCCAGCCGGCTCTTCAGCTCTTCCCACCCTGCGGGCGTGTAGACGGTGAGACATCGCTCGAAACCACGGGAGATAACCAGGCCAGCCTCGAACTCATCCCGGAAACGGGCTGGGATGGCCACCCTGCCCCTGTCGTCCAGGCTGTGCGAAAACTTGCCCAGAAACATCCTGGCCCCTTCGGCGCTTGACCGAGCGTCGCTATCCTGGTACGGTTAGGTCACGTGTGCCAGCCCAGTGGCGCCGGAGCGAGAGAGATGGGATTCCCCCATTTCCCCCCACAACGCTCCATTAGGTGCCACTATTCTGGCCGCACTCCACACTCCTGTCAAGCTACATCCGTTCTAATCCGGGATATTTTCCCTCCTGTTTCCCAGGTGCGCTTATACCAGTAGCGATTTCATGCCCGTGCCCTGTGTTATACTCGTGCCGAAAACGCGCGGAGTCCGATCCTGTGCCTACTGTTCCTTCCCACTGCAGGACCCTGAACGCCAGCCCCGAGGCCGTCGAGGAGGCGGCGCGGGTGCTGCGGGCAGGCGGGCTGGTGGTTTTTCCCACGGACACTGTGTATGGCCTGGGCGCCGACCCTGCGAACCCGGAGGCTGTGGAACGGGTCTACCAGGTCAAGGGCAGGGAGAGTGGCAAGCCCCTTCAGCTCCTGCTTGCAGAGGTGTCCCAGCTTTGTATGGTGGCTACCGAAGTGTCGGACCTGGCGTGGGAAGCGGCGCGTCGCTTCATGCCAGGCGGTATTACCCTGGTGCTCAAGAAGGCCCCAGGCGTGCCCTTGAGCGTGGTGGCCGGAGGTGCTACCGTAGGAGTGCGGGTGCCTCAGCACGACCTGTGCCGTGCCCTCATCCGGGCTTTTGGGGGGCCCGTGGCGGCCACCAGCGCCAACCGCTCCGGGGGCCCCAGCCCGGCCACGGCAGCGGAGGCTGCGGCCCAGGTGGGTGACGACGTAGACCTGGTGCTGGACGGTGGGCCCTGCCCGGTAGGGCGGGACTCCACCGTCCTGGACCTCTCTGGCCCCGGGCCTCGGGTGCTGCGGGAGGGCGCAGTGGGCCTGACGGAGCTCTGCCGGGCCCTGGGTATTACTCTGGAGACCGGGTACTAAAGCTATCTCCCTCCCTATGGCTGAAGTGGAAATTGCCGAAGTGTTCCTTGCTAAAGCCGAGGAGAGCTTGGCTGGAGCCGAGAGTGAATTTGTCAACCACAGGTACAATAACTGCGCCAATCGATGCTACTATGCCTGTTTCCTGGCAGCTATTGTTGCTCTCGTCCAGGCTCAAATCGAGCCCGTCGGCGCCCAGTGGACACATGGTTTCGTCCAGGCACAGTTCGCTGGCGAGCTTGTCAATCGTAGAAAGCTCTACCCATCGCCGCTGCGGGACACGCTTCCGCAAAACCTCGCTTTGCGCCAGCGGGCCGACTATGAACTTCAGCAAGTCACCGAAGTGCAGGCGTTGAGAGGACTCAGGCGAACTCGACAGTTCATGGAAGCTCTTGACAGGGGGTCATAGTACAGATGAGTCAAGAACGAACACCTATGCTAGACAAGCGAACAAGCAGTGCACTCGATGCACTGAAGGGAATAATAGCAGCCCGCTATCCCTCGTCCAGCTTTGAGGTTGCCCGTGGGGAGGATCCGGAAGGAATCTACCTACGAGCTACAGTGGACGTCGAGGATGTGGACGAAGTGCTAGATGCGGTCTTGGATTCCTTGTTCACCTACCAAGTAGAGCAGGGACTGCCCATCTACGTGGTTCCCCTTCAGCCTCTGGAGCGAGCCATGCAGGAGCTTCGTACACCGCATGCTAACGGGCCGAAGACCGAGCTAGGTGAGCCGACAACTCCGCAGATCAAGGAGGCCCCTGTGCGTATCGCCCTGGGCAGCGACCACGCCGGGTTTCAGCTCAAGCAGGTCGTCATCGAAGTCTTGCAGGAGCTGGGCTACGAATATACGGACTTCGGCTGCTTCGACGCGGCCGCCGTGGACTACCCCGACATCGCCCGGCCTGTGGCGGAAGCCGTGGGCGCGGCTACCTACCAGCGGGCTATCCTGGTCTGCGGGACCGGCGCAGGCATGGCCATCGCCGCCAACAAAGTGCGGGGGATCAGGGCGGTAGTGGCCAACGACATCTTCACCGCCCACCAGGCCCGGGAGCACTTGGATGCCCACATCCTGTGCCTGGGGGAGCGGATCATCGGCCCCGGCGTAGCACGCGAGGTAGTGCAGTCCTTCCTGGCCGCAGAGTTCGAAGGAGGTCGCCACGCCCGGCGGGTGGCCAAGGTAGAGGCCATTGAGCAGGAGCTGGCGCAGACGCCCACCGCCCGCTAGTGAGGGCGCTGCTAGGGGCTCTCATCCGATCCTCATGTCAACGTTAGCCCGGTAGCGCGATGCAGCCTCCCAGATCCCTCGACCTGTTCCACGGCGCCGTGCGGGCGGAGATGGAGCGTGTCCTGGAAGGCAAGGCCTCGCCCCTCTACACCATGGTGCGCTACCACCTGGGCTGGGCCGACGCCTCGGGGGCGGCCACCCAGGGAGAGGGCGGTGGCAAGGGCCTGCGCTCCACCCTCTGCTTGCTGGTGGCTCAGGCCGTGGGCGGCGACTGGCGGCAGGCCCTTCCGGCGGCCGCGGCCCTGGAGCTAGTGCACAACTTCTCCCTGGTGCATGACGATGTCCAGGACGGCAGTCCGGAGCGTCGCCACCGGCCCACCGTGTGGCGCCTCTGGGGCGAGGCCCAGGCCATCAATACCGGCGATGCGCTCTTTGCCCTCAGCCACCTTCCCCTCTACCGCCTGGCGGAGCAGAGCGTGCCCCCAGAGAAAGTCCTTCACTTGGCGCAGGCCCTGGACCACACCTGCCTCCGCCTGTGCGAGGGGCAGTTCCAGGACATGGAGTTCCAGGCCCGCCTGGACATCGGGGTGGAGCGTTACCTCGAGATGATCCAGGGTAAGACCGCCGCGCTCATGGCCTTGGCTTGCTACGCCGGCGCGTACCTGGGGTCAGACCAGACTGGGCTGGCGGAGCAGCTCCGGAAGGCGGGCCGACACCTGGGGCTGGCCTTCCAGATCAGAGACGATATCCTCGGGATCTGGGGTATGGCTTCGGCCATGGGCAAGCCCACGGCGGAGGACGTGCGCAGCCGGAAGAAGTCGCTGCCGGTGGTGCTGGCCTTCAGCCTGGCCTCAGCGGAGCAGCGGCGTGCCCTGGAAGATGCCTATGTCTCTCCTACCCTCTCTGAAGCGCAGATCCTCCGCGTGCTGGAAGCCTTCGACGCGCTGGGGGTCAAGGGCCAGGCGCAGCGTATGGCGGAGGACTATCTCCGGCGCACACTGGATGCCCTGGAGGCCACTGGCCTGCGCAACGACGCTCTCGACCAGCTCCGGGAGATCGCCCGATTTGCCATCGAACGGGAGTACTAGGGATGGAGAAACAGACCATCCGGGACGTGCAGGTGCAGGGGAAGCGGGTCATCGTGCGGGTAGATTTCAACGTGCCGCTGGACCGCGCCACGGGAGGAGTGGCCGACGACACCCGCATCCGCGCCGCTCTCCCCACTATTCACTACCTGCGGGAGCAGGGGGCGAGGGTGGTGCTCTGCTCCCACCTGGGCCGTCCCGATGGCAGAGTGACCGAAGACCTGCGGCTAGCGCCGGTGGCCAGCCGTCTGGAGCATCTGCTGGGCGGCCCCGTGGCCGCCACCCGGGAGTGCGTGGGACCGGAGGTCGAGCGGGCAGTGGCTGGCCTGAAACCCGGCGAGGTGCTGTTGCTGGAGAATCTGCGCTTTCACCCAGAGGAGGAGGCCAACGACCCCGCCTTCGCCCGGGCCCTGGCGGGCCTGGCCGATCTCTATGTCAACGATGCCTTCGGCACCGCCCACCGCGCCCACGCCTCCACCGCAGGCATCGCAGCGTATCTACCGGCCGTCGCGGGCTTTCTCATGGAAAAGGAGGTGCGCTTCCTGGGCCAGGCATTGCAGCGTCCGGAGCGGCCCTTTGCCGCCATCCTGGGAGGAGCCAAGGTCAGCGACAAGATCAAGCTGGTGGAGAACCTCCTGGCCAGGGTGGACACCCTGATCATTGGCGGCGGCATGGCCAACGCCTTTCTCAAGGCCCAGGGGCTGGAGGTAGGGGTTTCACGGCTGGAGGAGGGCGCGGTGGCGCAAGCGCGCGCCATTCTGGACAAGGCCAGGCAGCACGGCCTCTCACTGCTGCTGCCCACCGACGGAGTGATCGCGGAGCGGTTCGAGGAAGGGGCGGCTCACAAGACCGTGCCCGCCAGCGAAGTGCCGGTGGGCTGGATGATTCTGGACATCGGCCCAGCAACCAGAGAGGCCTTTGCTACGGCTATCCTTGGATCAAAGATCGTGGTGTGGAACGGGCCGATGGGCGTCTTCGAGTGGCCCGCCTTCGCCGAGGGTACCAGGGCCGTGGCCCGGGCCCTGGCCCAGTGCCGCGGCACTACCATCGTGGGCGGCGGCGAGACGGCCCAGGCCGTGGCGTCCCTGGGGTTGGCGGACAAGATGACCCACGTGTCCACCGGCGGCGGCGCGGCCCTGGAGTTCCTGGAGGGCCGGGAGCTGCCGGGCGTGGCCGCCCTGTGCGATAAGTAGCTTGACATGCCTGAGGAAAGAGGTCGGCGGCGGTCGCTGAGACTGAAGGGCTATGATTACAGCCAACCAGGGGCCTATTTTGTCACCGTCTGCACGAATCGGAGGACGCTTTTGCTTGATGTCCCGTCCTGCAGGCAGGTTGTTTTAGACTCGTGGTATGGGCTTTCGGCTCATTATCCACATGTGATCCTTGATGCGTTCGTGGTGATGCCCAACCACGTTCACGGCATTATTGTCCTGAAGGAGGAGGTTTCTGTAGGGGCGGGTTTGAAACCCGCCCCTACGCAGGGTGCACGGCGGCACAGCCTTCCTGAAATTGTGCGTGCTTTCAAAACCTTCTCCGTCCGAGGGATCAATGTTCTTCGCGACACTGTTGGTGTTCCGCTTTGGCAGAGAAGCTACTATGAGCATGTGATTAGAAACGACCAGGATTTAGATCGAATACGAGAGTATATTGTGAACAATCCTCTGCGCAGGGCCTACGACCGCGAAAACCCTGACTCTGCTGGTGTGGATACAGCTGAAATGGAGCTGTGGAAGTTCCTGGAGGGCCGGGTGCTCCCCGGCGTGGCCGCGCTGCGGGATAAGTAAGGAGGCGCCATGGCCAACCTTGACCTGATGCGGGAGCTCTCCATCCCGACCCCCAGCAAGATCGCCATGCTGGTCATCGATGGGCTGGGAGGACTGGCGGGGCCCGACGGCCTCAGCGAGCTGGAGTCGGCCCGCCTCCCCAACCTGGACCAGCTCGCGGCGGAGGGCATCTGCGGGGTTATCCAGCACGTGCTGCCGGGCATCACGCCGGGCAGCGGGCCGGGCCACCTGGCCCTCTTCGGCTACGACCCGCTGACCTACGACATCGGCCGGGGTGTGCTGGAGGCCCTGGGCATTGGCTTCGACCTCCAGCCGGGCGACCTGGCCGCGCGGGGCAACTTCTGCTCCGTGGACGCCCAGGGCCGCATCACCGACCGGCGGGCCGGCCGCATCCCCACGGAGCTGAACGTGGAGCTGTGCAAGCTGCTGCGGGAGATCCGTCTGGAGGGCGTGGAGGTCTTCGTGGAACCGGTGCAGGACTACCGCTTCGCCCTGGTGCTGCGCGGCTCCGGCCTGTCCGAAGGGCTGACGGAGACCGACCCCCAGCGGGAGGGCATGGAGCCGCTGCCGGTGCAGGCCCGGTCGCCGGACGCCGAGCGGGCCGCGGCCCTGGCGAACCAGTTCGTCCAGCAGGCGAGGGCAGCCCTCCGGGGCCAGCATCCTGCCAACATGGTGCTCCTGCGGGGCTTCTCCACCCTGCCCTCCCTCCCCTCCTTTTCGGAGGTCTACCGGATGCGGGCCGCGGGCATCGCCATCTACCCCATGTACCGGGGCCTGGCTAAGCTCACGGGCATGACGGTACACCAGGGAGGCAAGGACATCCACGAGGAGATGGCTCTGGCCGGACGGCTGTGGCAGGACTACGATTTCTTCTACGTCCACTTCAAGCGGGCCGACTCCGCGGGGGAAGACGGCAACTTTGACGCCAAGGTCCAGGCCCTGGAGGAGGTGGATGCTGCGCTCCCTGCATTACGGGCGCTGCGCCCCGACGTGCTCATCGTCACGGGGGATCACGCCACGCCCTCGGTGTTGAAGGCCCATAGCTGGCACCCGGTGCCCTTGGCGCTCCACACGCCCTGGCGCTACCCGGACGGGGTGCGCGCCTTCTCCGAGCGGGACTGCCGGGAGGGTGATCTGGGCCGCTTTGCCGCCACCGACGTCATGCCACTGGCCATGGCCCACGCCATGAAGCTGGTCAAGTTCGGCGCGTAGGCCGCCGGCCAGCGCGGTCCTGGGGCAGGCTGCGGATAGTGCCTTATCCGCCTCCCAAGAGCGCCGCCGCGCCATCACAAGCACGGTCGAAGGAAGGTAGGATGGATCGCATACCCCTGATCGCCGGCAACTGGAAGATGAACACTACCGTGGAGGAAGCGAAGGCGCTGGTGCAGGCCATGCTGCCGGCGCTGGAGGAGGAGCTGCGGGTCGAGAAAGTAGTATGCCCGCCCTTCGTCTCCCTCAACGCCGTGGCCAAGCTGGCGGAGGGCACCTCCCTGGGCGTGGGCGCACAGAACATGTACTTTGAGGACAAGGGCGCCTTCACCGGTGAGATCTCACCGCTGATGCTGAAGGGGCTGTGCGCCTACGTGATCCTGGGCCACTCGGAGCGACGGGCCGTCCTGGGCGAGAAGGACTCCTTCATCGGGCAGAAGGTTGCCGCGGCCATCAACCACCGGCTGAAACCCATCGTCTGTGTGGGCGAGAACGCCCAGCAGCGGGAGAGCGGCTGGGCGGAGAGCGTGGTCGTCACGCAGCTCCGGGCCGCGCTCGGCGGTGTACCCTTCGACCCCGGCATCGTGGTGGCCTACGAGCCGGTGTGGGCCATCGGCACCGGAAAGGCTGCCACTGCCCAGACCGCCAACGAGATGTGCAGCCTCATCCGCAGGGAGCTGGTGGGCACCTATACCCAGAGCCGGGCCCAGCAGGTCCGCATCCTGTACGGCGGGTCGGTCACGGCGCAGAATATCGGGGAGTTTGCGAGCCAGCCGGAGATAGACGGCGCGCTAGTGGGCGGCGCCAGCCTGCGGGCGGAGGACTTTGTGGCGATCGTGAAGGCTACGGCCCTGGTGGCGCAGGCCAAGGGGGCGCAGCAGGGGTGATCCCGGTCCTCGCGATCGTAGGGCCAACGGCTGCCGGTAAGAGCAGTCTGGCTCTGGCTTTGGCTTGCCGCCTGCGCGGCGAGATCGTCTCCACGGACAGCCGCCAGGTCTACCGCTTCATGGACATCGGCACCGCCAAGCCGAGCCGTGAGGATCGTGCCGCCGTGCCCCACCACCTGATAGACCTGGTGGACCCCGACCAGCCCTTCACGGTTGCCGACTACCGACGCCTCGCCCTGGCGGCCATCAAGGACATTCACCGGCGAGGGGCGCTGCCCATCCTGGTGGGGGGCGCCGGACTCTACCTGCGGGTCCTCACCCAGGGCCTCACGGTGCCCGCCGTCCCGCCCGATCCAGCCTTCCGCCGGGCCCAGGAAGGGCTGGCGGAGCGAGAAGGGCCCCAGGCGCTGCACGCCCGGCTGGCCGAGGTGGATCCGGCGGCCGCCCGGCGGATCCATCCTCACAACCTGCGCCGGGTCATCCGGGCCCTGGAGGTCTGGGAGGCCACGGGGCAGCCCATCTCGCAGCTCCAGGGGACTACGCCGCCGCCCGTGACCCTCCGCAAGGTGGGCCTCACCGCTCCCCGGGCGACGCTTTATCGCTGGATCGACCAGCGGGTGGACCGGATGCTGGCCGCCGGACTGGTGACAGAGGTGCGCGACCTCGTCGCACGGGGGTACAGATGGGAGCTACCCGCCATGAGCAGCCTGGGCTACCGCCAGATCGGCGAGTACCTGCGCGGCGAGGTGGACCTTCCCACCGCGGTGCAGCGGCTGAAGTACGAGACCCATCGCTTCGCCCGGCAGCAGCACGCCTGGTTCAGGCCCGACGACCCCTCTATACAGTGGTTCTCCCTGGCCGACGAGACCCTGGAGAAGATAGTCGACACTATCCTCCGGGAGATCAGCGTGAGCGCATTCCCGCACAAAAGGGAGTGCTGAAAAAAGGGGCGACCACTCACATTGCACGCTCTGAGCAGGTGTGCCGCCGTTTGTTGAGGCTCTCGAAACGAACGGCGGCGGCGCCCCTTCGGCTGCGCTCAGGGCCGGCTTCGAGAGCCTCAGGCAAAGCCGCACTTGTCTGATTCAGCGGTCTCCCCCAAACCAGATTGACACGTCTGAGGGAATGATGTACGTTCCACTAATGTTAATTTCCCCAGAGCGTCGGCCCTCAGCGCCGAGGCGGATGGTACTGTGGGGCAGAGACGAGAGGAGGCATGTCTGGGAGCATCCGGACTCCCAGATGCGGCAGCTGAACAATGCGCGGCCCTCAGCGTCGAGGTGACGCGCCAGACGTCTGAAACCAAGGAGGTTACATGCGAGTCCGCGTCAAGCTCACGTCAAGCCTAGCGCTGGCCACCGGCACGTTCCTCGTCGCCCTGGCCTGCGCGCCCGCGGCCCAGCCCACGCCCCAGTCGGGTGGCCCGCAGGAGGTTGCCCAGCCCAAGTCCGGCGGCGTCCTGAACCTGGTGCAGACCCTGGGCGATCCCCCCAGCTTCGACACCCACCAGGAGTCCACGGGCGCCACCACCCAGTCGGTTCATCCGTCTCACGACAACCTGGTGCGGTTCGACTGGTTTGAACCGGAGAAGATCGTGCCTGACCTGGCGGAGAAGTGGGATGTCTCGGCCGATGGCAGGACCTACACCTTCGTGCTCCGCAAGGGGGTCAAGTTCCACAACGGTGATCCCTTCACTTCGGCGGACGTCCAGTTCACCCTGGACAGGGTAATGAACCCGCCCAAGGGCATGGTCAGCCCCCGGCGAGACCAGTTTTCGGCCATCACCAGCATCGAGACCCCGGATGACAGCACCGTCAAGATCACCGTCAAGCGCCCCAACCCATCGCTGCTGGCCGCGCTCTCCCAGGGCGTGCTGCCCATCTACGACAAGAAGTGGATAGAGGCCAAGGGCAACGACATCCCCAAGAAAGAGATCAACGGCACCGGGCCCTTCAAGATGAAGGAGTACATCCGCGGCGTCAGCATCGAGTCGGAGCGCAACCCCGACTACTGGGTCAAGGGCCGCCCCTACCTGGGTGGCGTCAAGAGCTACTACATCACCGATCCCAACACGGCGATGGCCGCCTTCCGCACCGGCCAGGTGGTGATGCACTCTCTGGAGCCCGGCTCTATCAAGCAGATTAAGGATGAGCTGAGCGATAGGGTGGGCTTCTACCCCTCGGAGGGAGAGGGATTCACCGCGCTCATCCCCAACAGCAAGCGCAAGCCCTGGAGTGAGCCCAAGGTGCGGGAAGCCTTGAACCTTGTCATCGACCGGCCCGCCTTCATTCAGGTCTTACGCTCGGGTGAAGGAACGGTGGGCGCTTACATGAAGATCAGTGGCGCTTGGGGTCTCCCCCAGGAGGAGCTGCTGAAGCTGCCGGGCTACGGCAAGGACAAGGCTAAGGATATCGAACGGGCCAAGCAGCTCATGGCCGAGGCTGGCCTGGGCGCGGGCATGGACGTGGTGATCCTCACCCGAAAGCTCCAGAGCTACATAGACACCGCCGTCCTCTTCCAGGACCAGCTCAAGAAGATCGGCCTTAACGGCACGGTGAAGTCCTACGAGACCTCCGAGGCCTACGACCTCATCCGCAAGGCGGACTACGACCTCATCTCCTGGGGCTTTGGCTACTCCCTGGAGGACCCGGATGCCGTCTACGGCGAGTTCGTGGTGTGCAACGCGCCGCGGAACTGGGGCTACGCCTGCACCCCGGAGGTGGATGCCCTCTTCGAGAAACAGTCCCAGGAGCTGGACATAGCCAAGCGACAGGCCCTGGTGCGGGAGATGGAGCGCAAGGCCATCACCAGCAACGCCATGATCCTGACCCACCGGAGCATCGGCACCACTGCCCTGTACAACTACGTTAAGGGCTACAAGCCCCACGCCGCCACCCGCAACAACCAGCGGTTTGTGGAGGTGTGGCTGGACAGGTAGTCGGCCCCGACCACCGATGGCAAGAGGCCCTCAGCGAGGGCCTCTTGCCATCGGTGCCCCGCGCCAGGCGGGATTGATTTCTCAGCAGGAAGCAGGTAGAGTTCAGGCATGCAGTTCGTCAAGATGCACGGCACCGGCAACGACTTTGTCATGATTGACGGCCGCGGCCAGCCGCAGCGGGACTGGCCGCTCCTGGCCCGGCGCATGTGTGACCGCCACTTCGGGGTCGGGGCCGATGGCCTGATCCTGCTGGAGCCGTCGCAGGTGGCAGACCTCCGGATGCGCATGTGGAACCCCGACGGCTCCGAGGCGGAGATGTGCGGCAACGGCATCCGCTGCTTCGCCAAGCTGGCGCTGGAGCGGGGCCTCGTGCCCGCGGAGAGGGACGAGCTGCGGGCAGAGACCGGCGCTGGAGTGCTGAGCCTGCGCCCCCAGTGGCAGGGCGCTTCGGTGGTCGCGGTGCAGGTGAGCATGGGAGCGCCTGTCTTTGAGCCGCGACGGGTCCCGGTGGCGCTGCCCACTTCCTATCGTTTGCTCCCCGACGCCCGGGGCCTCCAGTGGGTGCGCGACTATCCCCTGGAGGTGGGTGGGCGGGTGCTACCCGTCGCCTGCGTCTCTATGGGCAACCCCCACGCTATCTTTTTTGCTGATCGGTCGCCGGAGGAGTTTCCGCTGGAAGCCCTGGGGCCGCAGGTAGAGCGACACCCTCTCTTCCCCAACCGGGTGAACTTCCACGTGGCCCAGGTGCTGGACGGCACCCACATCCGGATGCGCACCTGGGAGCGAGGGGCCGGCCTCACCCTTGCCTGTGGCACGGGAGCCTGCGCCACCGCCGTGGCTGCGTTCCAGATGGGATATACCCAGCCCGCCGTGGAGGTGAGGGTGCCCGGTGGCGCGTTGACCATCCAGTGGCCCGGCGCCGGCGAGGTGCTCATGACGGGCCCGGCCGAGGCGGTCTTCTCGGGAGACTGGCCGGAGCAGGAGTAGCCTGGGCGCCCCTCCGCCCGCACCATGCCCGAAGACCGTGAAAGTCAGGCGCTGCAACGCCTGGAAGAGCTCTTTGCCCGCTGGCACATCGACACGGCCCAGCGCATCGAGGTAGGGGGCCTCAGGGCCGACCTCGTCGCCTACGGCTACCACAAGGCCGTGGTGGTCCTCATCCGCCTGGGGAACCAGGAGTCCAACGTCTCCTTCAACGCGGTCTCCGAGGCGATCATCCTGCGGGAGCACACCGGGGACGCGCTGGACCGGGAGACAATCGCTCTGCTGCTGACGGATGCCCGGGTGCCGGATACCGTGCGAGACGCGTTACGAGACTGGCGGGTCAGCATCATCCGGATGACCGAGGGGGAGGAGGTGTGGCTGCGGCGGGTGTCCCAGGATCTGCGAGACTGGGGCGTGGTGCTGTAAGAATATCCAGACCGCTCATGGTGAGCCCTTCGGCAGGCTCAGGACAGGCATGTCGAACCAGGAGCGGCTCGTCCTTCGACAGGCTCAGGATGAGCGGACTTATTCACCCGTCGCCGACGCTACTCCAGCAGGCCCGGGATGACCTCGATGGTCATGCGGCCTGCGACTACGTCGATCTCCTTGACCACGTCGGCGATGGCGGGGATGAGGAGCTCCTTACCCTCCCGGCGCGCCACGTACACGTCGTTGCTGCCGGTGCGGATAACCTCGCAGATACTGCCGAGCGCCATGCCGCCGGCGGTCAGGACTTCCAGGCCGATGATCTGGTGCTGGTAGTACTGGCCCTCTCGCAGGGGCGTCAGCGCCGACTCGGGCACCTCCAGGTACTGGCCGCGCAGGGCCTCTGCCTGGTCTCGCGTCTCGATGCCCTCCAGCTTCAGGATGACCTGATGGCCCCTGGCGCGGCTCCGCTGGATGTGGTAGGAGGCGCCCTCCAGGAACACCTGAGCGCCAGGTTTGAGGCGCTGGGGGAAATCGGTCAGCACCTCCACCTTTACCTCCCCTCGCAGGCCCAGGGGGGCAGCCACCAAGCCGACGGCGAAGAAGTTTTCTGACAAGGGAGCAGGGGAGGACGACAGGGGCGCTGAGCCAGGCTCCGGCGTGGGGCTAGCGGTCTGGGTCGCCGTCCTCGGCGTCCTCTTCTTCACGGGCGGCGGCGCCGGTGGTGAAGGCGTGGCTCTTCTCGGCGTCCTCCACTGAGCCGATGACCAGCACCGGCTGAGGGGCGCTGGCAGCGCTCTGAGTGGCGGCCACCTTGAGGAGCGTCCGGATGGCTTGTGCGATGCGCCCCTGCTTGCCGATCACCTTGCCCATATCGGCCTGAGCTACCTTGAGGCTCAGGACCGTCCGGCCAGGCGAGTGCTCCTCGGTGACGACCACGGCCTCGGGCTGGTCCACCAGGGACTTGGCGATGTACTCGACGAGCTCTTTCATGGCTGGTCAGCTCCGCCTAGTCCTGGGCGTCCTTCTCGCCCCCGGAGACCTCAGTGGCCTCGTCCGTGGGCGCATCTTCAACCGCAGGCGTTTGTTCGGCCTCGGTGGAGGCCGGCTGGGCCACCGCTACGGCGCCGGACGCGCTGGCTGTTCCCACGGTGCGCAGCAGGCGGGCCACCACGTCCGTAGGCTGGGCGCCGTGGCGGAGCCAGTGCTCCACTCGTTCGCCCTTCACCACCACGGTCGCAGGCTCGGTGAGGGGATTATAGTGGCCCAGAATCTCGATGAAACGGCCATCCCGCGGCGAACGAGAGTCGGCGGCCACGATGCGGTACTGCGGTTTCTTGGTGGCTCCGACGCGACGAAGGCGAATCTTGACCAAGAGCTCCTCCTTGAACTATGTCTGAAGCGCAGGGTTTACACCGGTGTTGGGGGTTAGGACTGTCTGAAGGGTATTGTACCAGAAAACGCGCTGCCAGGGCTGTCATGGTGGCCAAGGGTGTTTATCAACTCGCCACCTCAGGCTCAAGCCTGAGGCATTCTGAACGGCCATGCTGCAGGCTTCAGCCTGCAGTGCGGAGTTATTAGACACTCTCTCGTGGCTGGTCTGTTCGTGGCTGGCCTTGACATGCCCCGCGGTCAGTGGTAGCCTGGCAGTAGAACCCATACCCCCTGGGTAGGGGTGCGGAGGCAGCGGTGCAGGACGAGGTCAAGCAAGAGTATCTCAGGCGCCTGAGCTATATCGAAGGCCACCTGAAGGGCATCCACCGCATGGTGGAGGAGGACAAGTACTGCGTGCAGGTCCTCCGCCAAACCCTGGCCGTGCGCAAGGCCATCCAGAAGCTGGAGGCCATGATGCTGGAAGGCCACCTGCGGGACTGCGTGCCGGCGGGCATGCGCGAGGGACGGGAAGATCAGGTGGTGGGTGAGCTGCTGGAGCTTTACACTCTGGCAGAGCGATAACACCGCAAGCCAGCCCAAGGAGGAACCCCATGGCCACGGACCCAGTCTGCCACATGACGGTGGACGAGAAGAAGGCCGCCACCACCTCTGATTACCAGGGCAATACCTACTACTTCTGCTCGCCGGGGTGCAAGCGCTCCTTTGATCGGGAGCCGGAGGAGTACGTGAAGGCAGCAACCAAGTAGTGAAGAGGATGGCGCGCTGACCGGAGCCGGAGGTCGCGAGTGGCGGAAAGACCGCCTCCCTAGGCGCTCCGCTGACGCACGATTCGGAGGTCAACCATGGCAATCCAGGAACCTGTAGCCTCTACCCTGACGGACAAGACCGCCTCGCGGGTGGTGCTGGAAGTCTCCGGCATGACCTGCGCGTCCTGCGTGAACCGCATTGAGCAGGGGCTGCGCAGGGTGCCGGGGGTGCGGGAGGCCAGCGTGAACCTGGCCACGGAGCGGGCCGCAGTGGTCTACGATCCTCAGGCAGTCCAGGAGCAGGCGCTCATCACCACCATTGAGGAGCTGGGTTACGAAGCCCGCCCTGCGGAGCAGACCTCGCAGCGGGTCGAGCTGGCCATCACCGGCATGACCTGCGCCTCCTGCGTGGCACGGCTGGAGCGGGCCCTGAGCCGTACCCCGGGCGTCCGCAATGCTAGTGTGAACCTGGCCACGGAGAAGGCTTCGGTGGTGCTGGATCCCGGCTTCTCCGATGTGGCCCGGCTCATCGAGGCGGTGGACGCAGCGGGCTACGGCGCCCGGGAGCTTTCCATCACCGAGGAAGGCCCTCTGGACGCGGAGGAGGAGCGCCGGCGGCGAGACCTTGCAACGTTGCGCCGGCACGTCGCGTTCAGCGCCCTGCTCTCGGCCCCGGTGGTGCTCATGGCCATGATCCCTATGCAGGGCATGACCTGGCTCCCCGACTGGTTCCACAAAGGGCAGGTCTACATCGCGCTGTCCCTCACCGCTCCCGTATGGGGCATCTTCGGCTGGCGCTTCCACCGGGCCGCGCTGGTCAACCTGCGGCACGGCGCCGCCACCATGGACACCCTCATCTCCCTGGGCACCAGCGCCGCCTTCGTCTACAGCCTCTGGTACACCCTGGTGGCCGGGGCCGAGGCCATCCACGGCGTCTACTACGACGCGGCGGCCGTCATCACCACCCTGATCCTGCTAGGCAAGTACCTGGAGGCCTCTGCGAAGGGTCGTAGCTCCGAGGCCATCCGCAAGCTGGTCGGCCTGCAACCTCAGACGGCCCATGCAGTGCGGGAGGGCCAGGAGGTGGAGATCCCTCTGGCCCGGGTCGTCGTGGGCGACCTGGTGATCGTGCGGCCCGGCGAGCGCATCCCTGTGGACGGTACAGTGGAGGAAGGCGCGTCCGCCGTGGACGAGTCCATGATCACGGGAGAGAGCATCCCTGTGGAGAAGCGCCCCGGCAACGCGGTGATCGGCGCGACCATCAACAAGAACGGCTTGCTGCGCATCCGGGCCCAGCGGGTGGGACGAGACACGGTGCTGGCCCAGATCATCCGGATGGTGGAGGAGGCCCAGGCTTCCAAAGCCCCCATCCAGAAGCTCGCGGACTGGGTGGCCGGCCACTTCATCCTCGGGGTCCACGCTCTCGCGCTCTCCGTGTTCGTGTTCTGGTTCCTCCTGGGATACCGCCTCTTTTTCGACCCGGCCTCCGCCTTCATGCTCTCGCCGGCGAGCCTGGGGGAGATCGGTGTCTTCGGCTTCGCCCTCCTCCTGTCGATCACCGTGCTGGTGATCTCCTGCCCCTGCGCCGTGGGCATGGCCACGCCCAGCGCGATGATGGCGGGGACCGGCAAGGGAGCCGAGCACGGGGTCCTCTTCAAAGGCGCCGACGCCATCGAAGCCACCACCAAGGTGCGGTCGGTGATCTTCGACAAGACCGGAACCCTCACGCGCGGGGAGCCGTCGGTGACCGATGTCCTGCCGGCGCCCGGGATCCTCCGGGAGGAGCTTCTCCGCTGGGCCGCCGTGGCCGAAGTGGCCTCAGAGCACCCGTTAGGAGAGGCGATCGTGAGGGCGGCGCGTGAGGCGGGGGCAGCGGTAGAGCGCCCCGAGTCCTTCCAGGCCATTCCCGGCCACGGTGTTGAGGCGTCCTGGCGGGGAAGAAAGCTCCTCCTCGGCACGCGGAGGCTCATGGCGCTCCGCGG
>JACPQN010000041.1 GCA_016190485.1 Chloroflexota bacterium | reverse complement strand
GGTGGGGGGGATAGGCGGGGTGGCCTGCCAGCCAGACGCTGTCCGGGTCGCTCTGCTTCAGGGCCTCCAGGCGCTCCGGCGTCCAGAAGGCGGTCATGGCCTCCCGGTAGCGGGCCTGAAGCCCCACCTGACCTATCACCTCCACGCCGGGGAAGTAGGCGTTGCCGGCGATGTGATCGCCGTGGGGCTCGGTGTTGATGAGGTAGCGGATGGGGCCGTGCTCCTGGAGGCGCTCCCGCCAGCGGACGGCGTCTATGGGCTGCTGCGGCGTGTCGATCATCACTACGCCCTCATCCGTCGACAGGAAGCCGGGGTTGCAGCCCCAGAAGTAGATCTCGGCGTAGACGTGGTTGCTGATCCGTCGCATGCTGCCTCCTTTACGTCTGAAGCTGGCCAGGCATGCCCCATAAGACCTGTTCCAGGGCGTGCCGAGTGTAGCTTTCCAGAGGGAGCTCCAACGCCTCCTGCGGCGCCGCCCGGAGGTACGCCTTGGCCTCGTCATTCAGCGCCCTCCGCCCGCACTATAGCATAACTCCCGCTAGACCCTGCGCCCCGCGCAGTCCGTCGTTGGGTGAGGCTCCGCAGACCGGCAGACTGACGCTCTGGTCGGGGCCCTCCTTGCCGCAGCGGAGCGGTGTCGCTAGGATAGACCACAGAGCTCGCCCAGGCGAGGCGACGACCAGACAGGAGGAGAAGGTGCACGAAGGTATCTGGTACATCGTGGTAGCGGTGAAAGATGTGGCCCAGGCCGCGAAAGACTACGAGGAGAAGCTGGGCCTCAAGGCCAGCGGCCCACCCCTGGAGGCGCCCCAACTGGGCATCAAGCGGGTGGTAGTGCCTCTGGGCGAGACCGGCCAGTTCATCGAGCTGGCGGAGCCCCTGGGGGAGAACAGCGCCGTGGGCCGTACCCTGGAGCGCCGCGGCGAGGGCATCCACACCGTGACCCTGGCGGTGGACGACGTGCGGCGGGCAGCGGAGGAGTTGAAGGCCCGGGGCGTAAGGGTGATGGAGGTGGGCGCCCAGGTCTTCATCCACCCCGCCGACACTCATGGCGTGCTGTGGCAACTCCGGGTCAAAGAGTAAGGAGAAAGGGCACACCGCTTGAGAGCGTGAGAGACCACTTGATTGACTCCGCACCGCAGGCTGATGCCTGTAGCATAGACGCTCAGAATGCCTCAGGCTTGAGCCTGAGGTGGCGGGTTGATAAATACCCTGGGTGCGCAAGATCATTGACCAAACATAACGTGGGCAGTACAATGCCCGCGGATTCCTGCCCACAGCCAGCGACGCGGTGGGCATAGGAGACAGCACATGGCTGTGGTAGCGGCGATAGCCAACCAGAAGGGCGGCGTGGGCAAGACCACCACCGCGGTGAACGTGGCCGCCTACATCGCCGCCAAGGGCAACCGGGTGCTGCTGGCCGACCTGGACGGCCAGGCCAACGCGACCAGCGCCCTGGGACTCTCGGTGGGAGAGGGCCCCTCCGTCCACGAGGTGCTGGTGCGCAGCATGCCGCCAGGCAACGTGATCCGTCCCACCAACGTCCAGGGGCTGCACCTGCTCCCCTCGTCGCCCAGCCTGGTCGCGGCGGAGATCGAGCTGGCGCCCCAGATCGGCCGGGAGTTCAAGCTGCGGCGCTCCTTCCAGGACATCGACGGCGACTACGATTTTGTCCTCATCGACTGCCCGCCGGCCCTGAACCTGCTGACGGTGAACGCCTTCAGCGCCTCTCGGTACGTCTTTGTCCCGGTGCAGTGCGAGTACCTGGCCCTGGAGGGCCTTTCGGAGCTCCTCTCCTCCATCCAGATGGTCAAGGACAACCTGAACCCCCAGCTAGAGCTGGGCGGCATCATCATGACCATGTATGACAGCCGCACCGCCCTCTCCAAGGAGGTGGTGAACGAGGTGCGCAACCACTTCCCCCAGACCTTCAAGGCCGTGATCCCGCGGAACGTGCGGCTGGCCGAGGCGCCCAGCCACGGCGCGACCATCATGGAGTATGCGCCCGAGTCTCCCGCCGCCAAGACCTACGCTGCCGTGGCGGAAGAGGTGCTCCAGCGCCTGCGTAGCAAGTAGGGAGGCCCCCATGGCGGCAGAGGAGCAGGAGCAGAAACCCTATTCCTTCGTACGTCCTGGCGTGCTCCGGAGCCGGATTCAGAACCGGGAGCGCCAGAGCGCGCTGGGGCGCGGCCTGGGGGTGCTCCTCTCTACCCTGGGTCCCCGGCCTCAGGAGACTCCGGGGCCGGCGCCAGCCGCGCTGCCGCGCTTGGAAATCACCCGCCCCGAGGAAGCGCCGGAGGAGCCCGCGCCCCGCACGGTGGGTGTGGAGCGGCGTGCGCTGCTGAGCCGCATTCAAGGGGCTCACCGGCCCCAGGCCGCGCAGGGCATGAGCGCCCTGTTTCAGGCCATCTCCGCTGCCTCTGAGCCTTCCTTTTCCGGCGCGGCCGCCCGGACGGCGGTGCAACCAGCGCCCACCGGCGCTAGGGTCTCACCCCCCGAGGAGACGGTTCCGGAGGAGCGGACGGTCACCAGTGGCGGACACCGCTTTCCCCTTGCCTCGGACTTCATGGTGGTGCTGATGGACGTGAACCTTATTCAGCCCAACCCCTTTGTGCCTCTGAGCCACATCGATCGGGAGGGGTTGAACCGCCTCACAGAGAGCATCAAAGCCCACGGCTTTCTCCGCCCCTTGGTGGTCATGCCCTCCACCCTGGGCAATGTCATCGGCGGCGACGCCTACTGGCTCATTTCGGGAGAGCGGAGCTGGCAGGTGGCGCGGCTGCTGGGCATCGAGCGAGTGCCGGTCCGCATTCACGAGGTGTCGCCACGAGAGGCCATCCAGGTGGTGCTGGCCGACGACTGGCACATCCAGCGGCTACCGCCCATGGACCGCGCCCACCTTTGCGGGGTGCTGGTAGAGCAGATGGGCATGACCTCCGAGGATATCGCCGAGCGGCTGGCCTTACCGGTCACCGAGATTCTGGCCACCCTGGCCCTGCTGGACCTGGATCAGGAGATGCAGGAGAGCCTGAACTCCGGCGCCATCACCGAGGCGGCGGCCCGGGCCCTGCTGCGGATCCAGGACCCGGAGCTGCGCCAGGAGATCTTCCGGTACACCGTCCGCTACGGGTGGGACCCCAACCGCATCGAGCGCGCGCTGGAGAGCCGCCGGGAGGGCCAGGACCTGCCCTCCTCCCCCTAACCTCCACCTTACGTCTGCGGCGCGGCCCGAGCCGCCGGATTCGTCGAGCCGGGACCCATGTAGATGCCCCGCTCCCAGGTGCGCTTCAGCGGGTCCGCGACCTTCAGGGCCATCCGTCCGATCCCCTGGATCTCGATCTCCGCCAGTTCCCCGTCCTGCAAAGGGCCAAGCCCCTCGTGGTTCGTGCCGCACGCGATGACGTCACCGCTGTTCAGCGTCATGATGGCGGAGGCGAACTCGATCAGCTCGGGGACGCGGTGCTCCATATCGTTGGTGTTGTAGTCGTGGCGGAGATCGCCGTTGTTCCAGAACTGGACGTGGAGGTTGTTCGGGTCGGCGATCTCGTCGGCGGTGGCGATGCACGGCCCCAGGGGCGCAAAGGTGTCGAAGGACTTGCCCATCCAACTTCCGGAGCGCCAGGTCTGCCGGCCCTGGGCCCGGGCGGAGACGTCGATGATGCAGGTGTAGCCGAAGACCGCCCGCCGGTAGTCTGCCTGGCTCACCTGCTTGGCCGGACCCTTGATGACGATGGCCAGCTCGGCCTCGTGCTGGAAGACGTAAGGCTCCGTGAACTCCGGGAGGACGATGGTGTCTCCTGGCCCGATGACGGCGTCGGGGTTCTTGAGGAACATGTTCAGGGGCCTGGGCTCTCGCTCTGCGTGCTCCCAATAGTTGCCAATGCAGCAGAGGATCTTGCCGGGCCGCGGGAGCGGCGGGCGCAGGCGCACCGCGGCCAGGGGCAGGCGGCGTCCGCTGCTGGACAGACGCTCCAGCTCGGGGCGGAGCAGGTCATAGTGTTCGATGATCGCGACCATCACCTCCTGGGGCGTGCGGGCGTCGAAGCGCGCCACCGCCTCGCTCACGTCAACGATCCCGTCTCCGGTGAGCACACCAGGCCGCACGGCTGTGTCCGCTGCTCCGGGGAGAGACTGGAACAAGGCGAGCTTCATGGCAATCTCCTGTGGTTTTGGTCGAGATGCGGTGCTGCGAGCATTATAGCAAGCGCCATCGGCGTTGGGGGCGAGCCGCGGCTACCCGATCCTGAGCAGCGCCGCCGCGTTTTCTCCATAGATCAGCTCCTTCTGGCCATCGGAAAGATGGGGCAGCCCGCTGATGGCCTTGACGGAGGCGTAGTCCCCCATGTCGAAGGGGTAGTCGGTGCCCATCATCACCCGCTCCGGGCCCACCGACTCCACCAGAAAGTTCAAGCCCGGCCCGTAGTGGATGAGGGAATCGAAGTAGAGGAGGCGCAGGTACTCGCTGGGCGGCCGTTGGATGAGCGCCTTCGCCTCTGGCCGGACGTGCCATCCGTGCTCCCAGCGGCCCCGCAGGTAGGGGCAGGAGCCGCCGCCGTGGGCCAGGTAGACCTTGAGGCGGGGGTACTCCTTGAGCACGCCGCCGAAGATGAGGCTGGCCGCGGCCACTGCGGTATCGGTGGGATTGCCGATGAGGTTGCCCAGGTGATAGCGGCCCAGCCGGTCTGCCCCCAGCACGTTAGACGGGTGGATGAAGATGGGCACGTCCAACTCCTGGGCCTTGGCGTAGAAGGGGGCCAGCCCGGCATGATCCAGGTTCAGGCCGTTGATGTTGCTACAGATTTCAGCGCCCCGCATGTCCAGCTCCCTGACTGCCCGCTCCAGCTCGGCCGCCGCCTGCTCGGGAGCCTGGAGCGGCACGTTGGCCAGGGCCACGAAGCTGCCGGGGTGCTGGGCCACCGTCGCGGCGAAGGCGTCGTTGGTCAGCCGGCAGAGCGCTTGAGCAGTAGGGGCGTCCAGATGGTAGAAGAAAAAGAAGGGCGGCGCCGAGAGCGCCTGCATGTCGATGTCCTGCTGCGCCATGTCCCGCAGCCGGCGGGGCAGGTCCCAGAGCTGCGAGGCGTCGAACCCAGCAGCGGCGCGAGGACCATCGGCGTAGAGCGGCTCCTGGCCGCCATCCCGGGTGATCCGGAATGCGTAGCTGTTGCTACCGGGCGCGCCTGCGTCCTGATCAACAAACTTCTCCGGCACGTAGTGCGCGTGGACATCGATCTTCACCTGTGACCTCCGGCCCAGGATGATTGGGGGGACTACCTTCCGCTATCATGGGGGTGGAGGCCGCAGGATGGCAAATCGGAAAGCGGAGGGTGACGACAAGGCGAGCGTGGCCAAGCTAGACCCATTGCTGGAGGAGATAGCAGCGGCGACCATCGGCTGCCTGGGCCTCGGGGCCGTCATCGCGCTGCTGTACTGGCTCTTTACCGGGCTCTCTCCCTGGCCCATGGTCATCCTGGGGGAGATCGCCGGGTTGGGCTTTGGCATCGCCCTGCTGGCGCTCTCGTCGCCCCGACGCAGGTCCTGAGACAGGGTGAGAGTCGCTAGGGGTCTGTCAGCGCCCGCGAATTACCCGTGATGCCCAAGGGCCCGCTTCGCTGCTCTCAGCGCCACGGCGAAGGGTTTAGCCCATTCCTGGGTGTGCCCTGCTCGGTTAGTCCTGCCGGGGACGAAGGCCGTAGAAGTACAACTGCAGCAGCACTAACCAGATAGCATAGAGCAGAGCGCCGATCCCTGCCAGAAGAAGGGTCGAAGGGGTGGCACCCGCCAGGAAGCGGACCCCCGTGACCCCTGTGACTAGCCCAAGAAGACCGCACAGCGCGGCTACCGCCACTGCAACGCGGGACGACCAGATTGCGGTGGCTTCCGGAAGCAACGGTTTCACTGCCATGAGCTAGCTCCTTTCGTTCCGCGTGCACGCCAGCGCTCGGCGAGCACGGCACTCGTCGCACGTCTTCCCGGTTGTCGTACCAGCAACGCGGGTTCCGCACAGCATCCGCCTGAACAGCATCCGCCTGATGCCGGGAAAGAAGCCCCCCAACCGTTAGTCCAGGTGGGGCCATTGTACCCCTTGGCCGTGCTGCATCAAACTGCTGCGGCGCGCGTGATCTTGCCCCAGCCCCACTCCGCCAGCCACACCAACTGGTATACACTCCATGCAAAGGGCACGTAGCCCCCGTAGCCCAGCAGCGGCATCTCGAAGACCTGGAGGAAGTGGAAATAGGGGATGCTGTAGGTCCACTTGGGGTCGGCCCAGAAGTTCCAGAACTCCCAGAAGAAGCCGCAGCCCACCCCGGCCAGGCCGATGGCCAGAGGCATAGCATAGCGTCTCAGGCGCAGAAGATACGCTAGGTTGACGCCGCCGGCCAGGCCGGCGAGGCCGTCCAGAGCCAGGAAGGGCGCGACCCAGACCAGGCCGTAGAAGTAGGTGGGCAGCGTAAAGACCAGCGCCTGCGCAAAGAAGCCCAGGGCCACCTCCCACCAGCACCATGCGGCGCTGGGTGCGCCGGCCGGGAGAGGGTCAGGGTGGGCGACGCGCAGGGCGGCGCCCTTCGGCAGGCTCAGCGTGGCGCTCCAGGCAGCGTCCAGGGCCGGTATCACAGTAGAGAAGGCCAGGGTGGCGAAGAGGTTGTACTCCAGCTCGTTGTACCGGAAGGCCCCCTGGTACTGCCAGTTCTGCACAAAGCTGTTGACCAGCTCGAACCACCACCAGAGGGGGATGGAGAGGGCCATGAGGGCCGGATAGCGCGGCAGCGGGAAGGGCTGGGCGCCCTGGAGCGCACGGACCAGCATGGCGCCGCCCGTCCACATCCCGAAGAAGAACACGGGGTTCCAGTAGGTCCGCACCGTCCACAGGAGCGCCCAGGAGACACTCATGAGGGCGAAAGCAGCCAGGGCCCAGAGCACATGTCCCCGGCTTTGGGCTACCCTGGGTGTTGCCAACGGCTTCCTGGGAGCGGGGGCCGTCTACCGGGAGAGGAGGGTGAGGGCAGCGGCCAGGAGCACTCCCAGGACCCCCACGGCCATGGCCAGCGCGTAGTTGGGCAGCTTGCCGGTCTCGGTGTACTTCAGCTTCTCCCCGGCGATGACCGCAATGGCTCCGGTGCCGTTGACGCCCGTGTCGTTGACCACCACCCGGTCGAAGAGGGCGATGAAGGCCCCAAAGGCCAGCACCACCCGGTCGATGACAGCCTGATAGAGGTCGTCCAGGTAGTACTTGTTGATGAGAACCCGATGCAGCCCGGCGAACATCTCCTGGAGGGCCGCAGGCGACCAGGCGCGCTGCCAGTAGAAGCCGGCGGCCATGGCCAGGCCCAGCAGCGCGGCCACCGTGGAGGTGAAGGCCACCCCGGGGTCGAAATGGAACGGCTCCGGCTCGTGGAAGAAGAGGAACTGGCCCAGGCCGCCGGGCAGCCCCAGGGCTACGCCCACCTCCGGCAGCGCCACAAAGCCGCTCACCAGGCTCAGGGCGGCCAGGGCCAGCATGGGCAGTCCCATGACCCAGGGCGACTCGTGGGCGTGCTGGCTGGCTGCGCCCTTCGGCTCTCCCGCAAAGAGGCGGAACCAGAGGCGACCGGTGTAGGCCGCGCTGAGCATGACGGACACCAGAGCCAGGCTGTAGACCAGCCACCCCTGGCCGGCCTGGATAGCCAGCAGCGCCTCGTCCTTGCTCCAGAAACCGCTGAGGGGCGGGACGCCCGCCAGGGCCAGGCTGGCCACCAGGAAGGCGCCCGCGGTCACCGGCATCTTCTTGCCCAGGCCGCCGACCTCCGAGAGGTCCTGGTGGCCCGTGCTGTGGATCACGCTGCCGGCGCCCAGGAAGAGCAGCGCCTTGAAGAAGCCGTGGGTGGCCAGGTAGAAGATCGCGGCGGTCAGGCCGGCGCCTCCGGCGCCCAGGGCCACCATCATGAACCCCAGCTTGCTCACGGTAGAGTAGGCGATGACCTTCTTGATGTCGGTCATCACCAGGGCCATGCTGCCGGCCAGCAGCGTGGTCAGCAGCCCGATGGCGGTGACAAACCCCAGCACGGCCGGCGCCGCCACAAACAGTGGGTAGGTCCGGGCCACCAGGTAGACGCCCGCGGCCACCATAGTCGCGGCGTGGATCAGCGCGCTGACGGGTGTCGGGCCTTCCATTGCGTCGGGCAGCCACACGTGGAAGGGGAACTGGGCCGACTTGCCCATGGCGCCCATGAAGACCAGGAAGGCAGCCGCGCTCACCAGCCCTGGATCTAACGCGCCGCGCTCCACCTGGTGGAAGATTTCCGACATCTGGAAGGTGCCCGTGGCGCGGAAGAGGAGCAGGATGCCGATGAGCATCCCCACGTCACCCAGGCGGGTGGTGACGAAGGCCTTCTTGGCCGCCTCGGCGGCGCTGCGCCGCTCGTAGTAGAAGCCGATGAGCAGATAGGAGCAGAGTCCCACCAGCTCCCAGGCGACGTAGAGCAGCAGGAAGTTGTCGGCCAGCACCAGCCCCAGCATCGCCGCGGCAAAGAGGGAGTGGGCGGCGAAGTACCAGGTGTAGTGGGCCTCGCCCCGCATGTAGCCCAGGGAGTAGACCTGCACACACAGGGCCACGAAGGTTACCAGCCCCAGCATGATGACCGCCAGCGGGTCCAGGGCCATCCCCAGCTCCAGGTGGGCGCCCGCCACGTCGATCCAGGGCGTGCTGAACGCGGTCGCGCCCCGGGCCAGCAGGTCGCCCGCAATGGGCCAGAACAGGACGAATCCACTGCCGATGGCCAGGATGGCCAGCCAAGAGCCGCCGTCCGGCAGGAAGCGGGCGTAGCCCCAGAGGGCGCCCATGGACAGGATCAGAAAGGCCAGCAGGCAGAGGGCCGGCAGCAGCCAGGCAGACTCCATGCCTAGGTTCATGGTTGGTGGTAGTCCCTTCTCAGATTTCTAGCGTTTCGTCTCAGCAGTCGTTGCGAGGTCCGAGGTACGAGGGCCGTGGCAATCTGGATGGGGCTGTCGATCCCCTGCGAGCAGGATGGCTTCCCTCCCCCGGATTGCCACGTCGGCTTCGCCTCCTCGCAAAGACAGATTCTCAGCTTCTTCAGAAACACCACGCTGGCGGGCTGTCCTGAAGTGAACGGATGCCCTCTCGGTCTACTCCGTCATCATGTCGCGCGCTTCGAGAGCCTCAGAGTCTGTGAATCTTTCCCTCTCCCGTCAAGGGAGAGGGTTAGGGAGAGGGTGAAGCGACGCCTGCCCCCTCCCTCTAGCTCCCTCCCACCAGGGGAGGGAGGACAAAGACTCACAAGCTCTCAGGGTGACATCGGCGATGATAGGAAATCCTACCATCGCATCAGGTCGGCCTGATCCACGTTGGCGGTCTGGCGGTTGCGGTAGAGGCGCAGGATGATGGCCAGGGCCAGGGCCACCTCCGCGGCGGCGACGGTGATGACGAAGATGGCGAAGATCTGCCCCACCAGGCGCTGGGGGTCGCTGAAGACCGAGAAGGCCACCAGGTTCAGGGTCACCCCGTTGAGCATCAGCTCCACCCCCATGAGCACCAGCACGCCGTTGCGCCGGGCCAGCACCGTATAGAGGCCCAGGCTGAAGAGCGCGCCGCTGACCACCAGAAAGTGCTCCAGGGGGATCACTCCTGCTCCTCCGCACGGGCGATGATGATCGCTCCTACCATGGCCACCAGGAGCACCAGGGAGGCGATCTCGAAGGGGATGGCCCACTGGGTGAAAAGGGACACGCCGATGGCCTCGAAGCCCACGTGGCTGAAGCTGCCGCTCCTGGGCCAGGGCGTGGCGTAGGCCACCGCCACCGTGCCCAGGAAGACCAGCAGGCAGACCAGCATGGCCCAGGGCTTCTGCGCGTTGTCCAGGGCCGCCGGCTCCTCCCGGGCCCGGGTCAGCATCATGGCAAAGAGGATCAGGATGGCGACGGCGCCGCCGTAGAGAAGCACCTGCACCAGCGCCAGAAAGTCGGCCAGCAGCACCAGGAACAGCCCGGCCACCGCCAGCAGCGCCAGGATCAGGAAGAGGGCACCGTGCACCACACTGCGGGCCCAGGCCAGCCCGGCGGCTCCGGCCAGGGCCATGAGGGCCAGGACGTAGAAGGCGACCTGGAAGGTGTTCACAGGACGTCCCGGGTCTCCCGGGCGGGCTTCTGACCCCGCTGGGCACGGAAGTCCTCGGACATCTTCAGGAGCTGGGGCAGATCGGGCACCACGTCCGGGTAATAGCCGGCCCGCTCGTGCGCGTGGGTCATCTCGATGGCGTCGAAGTTGCACACCTCCACGCAGATGGCGCAGGAGATGCAGCGGCTGATATCGATAGTAAACGTCTCGACGATCTTGCGCCGCTTGCTCTCGCCCGCGGCCTGCTTGGGGTTGTCCTGCATGGTGACGTACATGCACTGAGTGGGGCAGTAGCGCATGCAGACCTGGCAGCCGGTGCAGAAGGGCTCGCCGATAGCCTGGTCCCAGATGAGGCCTGGGAAGCCCATGTAGCGGGGCTGGAGGGGCAGGCGCTCGTCGGGGTACTGCACCGTCACCGGCTTACGCCAGTGGGTCTTCCAGGTCTGGACGAGGCCCTTGAGCACCCCGATCATGGCCGCCTCCGGCTCACCGCGTAGATGGCATAGGCGAAGCCGCCTGTGGCCACCCAGCCGAGGAGCAGCAGGAATCCACCGTAGACGGCTGCGGCCGCGGTGATGAACAGGTTAAGGAAGGAGAAGGGGATCAGCAGCTTCCAGGCGAAGCCCATGAGCTGGTCGATCCGCAGCCGGGGCAGGGTGCCCCGCAGCCAGATGATGGCCAGGATAAGGGCGAAAGTCTTGGCCATGAACCACGCCAGCCCCACCAGGTGCGCCGCCCAGCCGCCCGCCAGGTCTGCTGGCGGCAGAAAGGGCCACAGCCAGCCGCCCAGGTAGACCACCGCCGCCACGGCCGAGGTGACGAAGAGGTTGGCGTACTCCGCCAGGAAGAACATGGCCCAGCGCATGCCGCTGTACTCGATCATGGGGCCGCCCACCACCTCGGACTCCGCCATGGGGATATCGAAGGGCGTGCGGCTCAGCTCGGCCAGAGAGGAGATGAGGAAGATCAGGAAGCCCAGGGGCTGCAAGACAAGGAAGGGCGCCGTCGCCTGGAGCTCCACCACCTCCTGCAGGTTCAGCGTCTTTGCCAGGAGCACGACGCCCAGGATCGCGAAGGCCAGGGGCAGCTCGTAGCTGATGAGCTGGGCCGCTGCGCGCACGCCACCCAGGAGCGCGTACTTGTTGTCCGATCCCCAGCCGGCCATGATCATCCCCACGATGTGCAGGGAGGAGAAGGACACCAGGTAGAAGATGCCCAGGTCCAGGTGTCGTACCGCCAGCTCCCGGGTGAAGGGCAGGGTGATGAACATCATGAAAACGGGGACGAAGACCAGGAAGGGGGCCAGGCGGAAGACCCACCGGTCGGCGGTAGTGGGCGTCAGGTCCTCCTTCACCAGAAGCTTGATGGCGTCGGCGGGGGTCTGAAGCACGCCGTGAAAGCCGGTGCGCATGGGCCCCAGGCGCTGCTGGATGTGCCCCAGCACCTTGCGCTCCACGTACACCAGCACCAGAACGGTGTTGAAAATAAATGCGGTGAGCACCACCAGGCGGAGGGTGGCGTCCAGGCTCGCGGGCATCTAGCGGTCCACCTCCCCCAGCACGATGTCCAGGGAGCCCAGCACCATCACGGCGTCGGCCACGTAGGCGTCCCGCAGCATGGCGGGCAGGGCCATGAGGTTGCAGAAGCAGGGGCTGCGCAGTTTCACCCGGAAGGGCTGGACGCCGCCCCGGCTGATGAGATAGATCCCGTAGTCGCCGCGAGGATTTTCCGTGTGCACGTAGACCTCGCCGGGGTCCACCCGGTAGTGGGGATAGCGGGGTATGGGGGTGCGGAAGGGCCCCTCCGGGATGCGGTCCAGGCATTGCTCCACGATCCTGATGGACTCCCGCATCTCCTGCACCCGCACCAGGTAGCGGTCGAAGGTGTCGCCCTTCTTGCCCACGGGGACATCAAAGTCCAGGGTGGGGTAGAGGGAGTAGGGATCGGAGCGGCGCACGTCCTCCCGGACGCCGCAGGCCCGCAGGATGGGGCCCGTGCAGCCGTAGTCGATGGCCTCCTGGGCGCTGATCGCGCCGATGCCAACGGTTCGACTGAGGAAGACCTCGTTCTCCGTGAGGAGCGTGTCGCACTCGTCGATGCCCTGCTTCAGCACCGGCAGTATGCGGCGCACCTCCTCCAGGAAGCCCTCGGGCAGGTCCTCCTTCAGGCCACCCGCCCGGAAGTAGAAGTGCATCAGCCGGGCGCCGCTCACCGACTCGAAGAGACGCTGGAGCCGCTCCCGCTCTCGAAAGGCGTAGAGAAAGGGGGTGATGGCGCCGGCGTCGCCGCCGAAGGCCCCGTAGAACATGAGATGGCTCACGATGCGGTTCAGCTCCGCCAGGATGATGCGGGCGTACTCCGCCCGCTCCGGCGGCTTGACCCCCAGGAGCTTCTCCACGGCCATGAGGTAGCAGAACTCGTTGTTGAACTGGGCGATGTAGTCGGTGCGGTCCAGGTGGATGATCACCTCCTGGAACTCCTCGTTCTCCGCCAGCTTCTCGAAGCCCCGGTGCAGGTAGCCGATGTAAGGCACGCAGTCCACGATGCGCTCGCCGTCCACCCGAAGCACCATGCGGAACACGCCGTGGGTCGCGGGGTGCTGCGGCCCCACGTTGATGTGCATGTCCACGGTATCAAGGCGGCGCTCCGTGATCATGGCACTCCTTCCGGTTGCTGCACCACGCCCGGCCGGTCGGCAAAGATGGGCACCAGGGGCTGGCTCTTGAGCAACGGCCGCTCCTCTACCCCTTCCTCCAGCAGGAGGGGCGTCAGGTTGGGATGGCCCGGGAAGTCGATGCCGAACATCTCGGCGGCCTCCCGCTCGTGCCAGTCGGCCCCCTTCCACACGGAGACCACCGAGGCCACTGCGGGGTTGTCCCGGTCTTCCAGGCGGGCCCTGATGGTGAGTCGGCGGTGGTCCCGGTAGGAGTAGAGGTGGTAGACCACTTCAAAGTGGGTCTCGCAGTCCACGCCGCTGAGGCACATGAGCCAGTCGAAGCTGAGGCGGGAGTCCCCCTTGCAGCGACGGCAGGCCTCCAGCACGTCCTGGGGGGCGATGGTCACCTCCAGGTCGCTGAAGTTGAAGCGCTGCTCGAAAGCAATACCCTCCCAGGCCTGCGCCAGGTCGGCCGCCAGGGCCTCAGCCTCGGGCTTGGGTGGCTCCCGCTGCCCGGCGGGCACTGCGGGCGCCTGCCCCGGCCGCGGGCGCGCCGCGGGCCTGACCTCCGCAGCAGCCGTGGCTTCGGCAGCGGGCTGGGGCTGCTCTTGGGCTTGCTCCGGCGCGGGGCCTTGCTCTTCGTCAGCCATGGCTAGTGGGTGGCTTCCGCGCCGACCTTGGTATTGGGCGGCTCCGTGGCGGGCGCCGATGCGGGATCGAAGACCACGCCTCTGGCCTCCAGCATGATCTTCTCCTGGAGCTTCAGAATCGCATCCAGGAGCGCTTCCGGACGGGGCGGGCAGCCCGGCACGTAGACGTCCACCGGGATGATCAGGTCCACCCCTTGGAGCACCCGGGAGTACTGCGCATAGGGCCCGCCGTTGGTGGCGCAGCTCCCCATGGCGATAACCCACTTGGGCTGGGGCATCTGGTCGTAGAGGAGCTTGATGGCCGGCGCCATCTTCTTGGTCACCGTACCCGCCACGATCATCACGTCCGACTGGCGGGGCGAGGCCCAGGTGACCACACCCAGGCGATCCAGATCAAAGTGGGACATATAGGTAGCGATCATCTCGATGGCGCAGCAGGCCAGACCGAACATCATGGGCCAGAGGGAAGACTTACGGGCGGCGGCGAAGAGCAGGTCCGTCTTGGTGGTAAACGCGCCCAGGGCGCCGCTGCGGGGGAGTTGACTGTAGAAGCTCTCCGCAGGAGTCTGTGGTCGCGGCTTGATAGTGCGGTCCAACTCCAGTTGGATGCCCCGCGCTTCTTCGAAGAGGTCAGCCATGGTTGCTGTTGCTTCCTGCTAGCGCTCCCACTCCAGGATCCCCTTTTTCCAGGCGTAGGCCAGGCCAAAGAGGAGGATGGCCAGGAAGATCATCATCTCGATGAAAGCGGGGTTACCCACCGTCTCCAGCACCACGGCCCAGGGGAACAGGAAGACCGCCTCCACCTCGAAGATGACGAAGAGCATAGCGAAGAGGTAGTAGCGCACGTGGTACTGCGCCCAGCCCTGGCCCATGGGCAACATGCCGCACTCGTAGGTCACCCCTTTGAGGGACTCGGTGCGGCGGGGAGCCAGGAGACGGGCCAGCCCCAGGAGGAGGCCGACCACCACGGCGCCGATGACGGCAGCAAGCAGGACGGCGGTGTAGTCGAACAGGTACGTGCTTGGCACGCGGCGCTTTCTGCGAGTGCGGAGGGCGTTCCGCTTCTGATGTGCCTCGCCCGCCTGCTGGTCTCACCTGCGGGCAAGGCCTTAGTTTTTCTCGCGCCTCTTATTGTACGGCCAGAGCGGAAGGAGTGTCAAAGTGTGGGCTTTCATCACGAAAGTGGGTAGAATGGCGGTATGAGCGCGCCCCGGATCTACCGCACGGAGGCCGTGGTGCTCCGCCACACCCGCTTCGGCGAGGCGGACCGCCTGCTGACCCTGTTCACGCCCCACCTGGGCAAGCTGCGGGTCCTGGCCAAGGGGATCCTGCGTCCCACCAGCCACATGGCCGGCCATCTGGAGCTCTTCTCGCGCAGCGTCCTGCTCCTGGCCCGCACCCGCACCTTCGACATCGTCACCCAGGCCCAGGGGGAGGAGAGCTTCGTCGCGGTCCGGGGCGAGCTGGAGAAGGCCTCCGGGGCGCTGTACGCCGCCGAGCTGCTGGACCGCCTCTCCGAAGAGCACGCAGAGAGCTACCAGAGCTACCAGCTCCTCCTCACCTTTTTGCGCTGGCTCTCCGGTGCGGAGGCCGCCGACCTGCCGCTGCGCTACTTCGAGATGGCCCTGCTGGAGATCACGGGCTACCGGCCGGAGCTCCACATGTGCCTGCGGTGCAAGCAGCCGCTGGAACCGGTGCTGAACGCTTTCAGCGGCGCCGCCGGCGGCGCTCTGTGTCCCCAGTGCGCGCTGGCAGACCCTGCCGCCCGGCCCCTCTCCGTCAACGCGCTGAAGGTGCTGCGCCTGCTCCAGAGAGGTCGGCTACCCGACATCCAGCGGCTGCGTCTGGAGGCGCCCCTGGCCCGGGAGCTGGAGCAGCACCTGCGCCACTACCTGCCCCACGTGACCGAGCGGGAGCTGCGCTCCACCGCCTTCGTCGATGCCGTTCGCTCCAGCCAGCCGACCCAGAGCTCCCAGCGGGTGAGCGGGTAGCCCCATGCTCCAGCCCCGTGTCCCTTCCAGGCCGTCCGGAAGGCGCCGCCAGTGATCCCCCTCTCCGACGAAGGGCGGGCGGTCCACCGCTTCCCCCTGGTCACCGTGTCCATCATCGGCGTGGCCGCGGCGGTCTTTCTCTACCAGATGACCCTGAGCGACCGCTCGCTCCGGATCTTCGTGCAGGCCTACGGCGCAGTGCCGGTGGAGCTGGTCACCGGACAGGACATCCCACCGCGCATTCCCTTCCCTGTCTGGTTCACCCTCATAAGCTCCATGTTCATGCACGGGGGCTGGATGCACATCATCGGGAACATGCTCTACCTGTGGGTCTTCGGCGACAACATCGAGGATGCCCTGGGGCCTGGGCTGTACCTGGCGTTTTACCTCGTCTGCGGCCTGGCGGCCTCGGGTGCGCAGGTCCTCTCCGATCCCGTCTCGCGCACCCCCGGCATCGGGGCCAGCGGGGCCGTAGCGGGTGTGCTGGGAGCCTACCTGCTGCTCTATCCCGGCCACCGCGTCAACACCCTGATCATCATGGGCTACTTCGCCCGGGTGGTCCAGCTCCCCGCGGTGCTGGTGCTGGGCTTCTGGATCGCCCTGCAGCTCTTCAGCGGCTTTCTCTCGCTGGGGGTGCAGACCAGCGTGGCTTACTGGGCCCACATCGGGGGCTTTGCCGCGGGTATGGCGCTGGCGGTGCCCCTGGCATTGGCCCAGCGCCGCCGGGCCGGCCGCTGGCAGGAGGAGTGGCCCTCCGACTGGCGAAGTTAGCGCTGTCATTGCGCCCCGGCCAACGTCCCACTCAGTGCAGGAAAGGGGTAGGAGCCATGCAGGCTAGGATCGCGCTGGAGCACCGGATCCGGGTGGCACGGCACCGCGGCCTGCACCCCTGGCAGGCCATCATGGCCCTTGGGGCGGCGCTGTGGGCCTTCCTGGCGCTCAACCAGGGGCAGCGCTGGCTGGATCCGGAGCACAACGAACTCCTCATCGCAGGACTGGAGCTCCTGGCCGGCCTGACCATCATCCAGGGCGCCTGCGAGGCCTTCGTGCAGGGGATCGAGCGCCTGGGGGCGCGGCTGCGGTGGGATGGCTTTGTGGCGGGAACCATCGCAGAAGCGGTGTCCACCTTCCCGGAGTTCGTGGTCATCGCCTTCCTGGTGCAGGTGGAACCCCTGGTCGCCTTCGTCACCGCGGTCATCACCATCTACAACAATTCCATCGCCTTCAGCATCTACTCCTTCTTCCTGCCCAAAGACCAGAAGGGCCAGTACCTCATGCCTCCGTCTCTCACTAAGGCGGGCGGAGAGGTCCTCATCGCAGGCAGCGGCATCGCGCTCATCGTGGGCGTCATCATGCTGGCGCTGCGGGCAGAGACCCACAAGACCTCCCTGGCTGGCCCCGACCTGTTCCTGCTGGGCACGGTGTTCCTGGTGATCTACGGTTACTACACCTACTCTCTCATCCGCTACTACGCAGAAGGGGGCGAAACCGAGCACCCCGCTCATCCCCCTCACCCCCATGAGCTGGGACATGACGTGAGCTGGGGGGGCATTCTGAGCATGTTTGTGCTGGGCGTTGTCGGGGCCTTCTTCGGCGGCGAGGCCATCGGCGGGTTCGCCGACACGGCCCTGCACCAGCTGGGCCTGCCCACGATCCCCACCGCCTCTGGGCTGGCGCTCTTCGCGGGCATCTCCGAGTACATTATCGTGTACAAGGCCCACCGCCGCGGCGAGCTGGGTATCGCGCTTGCCAGTGTCTTTGGGGGCATGACTCAGGTGATGTTCCTGCTGGTGCCTTTCTCCATGGTGGCCATCGCGTTCTTCGGCCTGCTCACCGGCTCGGCAGCGTACGTCATCCCCATCAACACCGCCACCACCATGCTGATGCTGCTGCTGTTCCCGTTACTCTATGTCCTGCTACAGTACCTGGAAGAGGACCACACCCTGAGCAACCTGGATGCCGCAGCCATGACAGGCATCTACATCCTGCTGCTCTACTTTCTCTTTTCTGCGCCACCAGGGTAAGTTACAGGGGATTCGGGAAGGGGAGGCCTGTCTCGAGGGGGCCCGTGGGGTAGAAGCTCCTCTTAGCTCCGGCGGCTGAGGGCGTACTCGGCCAGGGCCAGAAGGCAGCGACGAGCGGCGGAGTCCGGGACGGGGTCCAGGGCCGCCGCGGCCTCGTGGCTGAAGCCCGCGGCCACCCGGTAGGCCTCGGCCAGCAGGTCGGGGTCGCAGACCGCCCGGATGGTCCGCTCCAGGTCTTCGGGCTGGCGCCCGTGCTCGAGATAGTCTCGCGCCGGGCTGCTCCGGGGATAGCGCTCCATGAGCAGGATGACGGGGAGAGTCAGCGTGCCCTGGGCCAGGTCTCCCCCCACCGGCTTGCCCAGAGTGGTCTCGTCGCCTGCGAAGTCCAGGATGTCGTCGGCGATCTGGAAGGCGATCCCCAACTGGTGGCCGTAGGTCTTCATCTGGTGTACCAGGGGCTCCGGCGCGGCGCTGAGGAATGCGCCCGACTCCGTGGCCAGCGCGAAGAGGGCTCCCGTCTTCTTACTGATCCGCCGGAAGTACTCCTCCCTGGTCAACTCCGGCTGATACGCCGCAAAATGCTGGGCCATCTCGCCGTTACAGACCTCCATCAGGGTCTGGGCAAAGAGGCGCATGGCCCGCACGTTCCGGGTGCGGGACACCATCTCGCCCGAGGCGGCGAAGAGATAGTCGCCGAAGAGGACTGCCACGTCGCTGCTCCAGGCCTGGTTCACCGTGGGGATCCCCCGCCGGCGGGCTGCGCCGTCCAGGGTGTCGTCGTGCACCAGGGTGGCGGTGTGCAGCAGCTCCACGGAGGCCGCCATGGGCACCAAACGCTCGGGGTCGTAGGCAAAGCACCGCCCCGCCAGTAAGGTCATGACGGGTCGCAGGCGCTTGCCTCTGGCGCTCAGCACGTGGCGCAGCAGGCTGGACAGCCAGGGGAACTCGACCCGGCCCACCTCCTGGATGGCCTGATCCACCAGGGGCAACTCCTCCGCGATGGGGGTGTACAGCTTGGCGTAGTCCACTAGCGTCGCACCTCCCCTTCGACTGCGCTCAGGGCAGGCCCTTCGACTGCACTCAGGGCAGGCCCAGGCGGGGCGACCGTGACCGGGAGCCGGAAGAGCGCCGCCGCATTGCGGGCCGTCGCCTCCGCGACCACCTGGTGGGGCAGCCCCCGGAGCTGGGCGATCTGTGCGACGACGGCGGCCACGTTGGCCGGCTCGTTGCGCTGGCCCCGCAGACCCTGGGGCGGCAGGTAGGGCGCGTCGGTCTCCACCAGCAGCCGGTCCAGGGGCACGCCTGTCGCCACCTGGTGGGTCTTGCGGGCGTTGGGATACGTCACCGGGCCCGCCAGGGAGATAAAGAAGCCCAGCTCTACGTAGCCCAGGGCGGCGGCCAGGTCACCGCTGAAACAGTGCAGCATGCCCAGGGGTCGCTCTGCATAGCGCCCGGCGGCCTGGCGCGCCCAGCGGGAGAGGATGTCACGGGTCTCCTGGGCCGCCTCCCGGCTGTGGACCACCACGGGCAGGGCCAGGTCGGCCGCCAGCTCCAGGTGCTGCTCCAGTACCCGGCGCTGGGTGGGCCGCGGCGAGTGGTCGCGGTAGTAGTCCAGCCCGATCTCGCCAATGGCCACCACCTTCGGGTGAGCGGCCAGGGCCCGCAGCCGATCCAGATCACCGCCGGACATCTTTTCGGCATCGTGGGGATGAAAGCCCACCGCGGCGTAGACCTGGGGATAGCGCTCCGTAAAGTCCACGCTGGCTCCGCTAGAAGGCAGGTCTACGCCCGCGGTGATCATGGCCCGCACGCCCACCGCCACGGCGCGCCGCACCGCAGTGTCGGCATCCGGGGCGAGCTTGGGGTCCTCCAGGTGGACGTGGCTATCTATCATGCCATCCTACTCAGCCGTGCGGTCTCTTCTTCGACCACCTTGTCGTCCAGCTTGAGGAACAGGGGCTGTGGCTTCGCCAGCTTCTGGCCTGGGACCGGCGCGATAATCCGCCAGCCCTCGGCTTCGGGCGTCCCCTCCCGTCCCAGCAGCGTGTGCAGCGTCTGCGAGCTGAAGGGCAGAAAGGGGTAGAGCACCTGCTTCAGGCAGGCGATAGCCGTCAGCGCCGTGTGCAGAGAGGTGGCGGTGGTCAGGCGGTCCTCCCGCAAGGTCTTCCACGGGGCACGCTCGTCCAGGTAGCGGTTGGTCTCCTGGGCCAGGGCCATGGCCGCCCGGATTGCCTCGCGGAAATGGCACAACGCAATGTGGCCGCCCACAGCCTGCAAGGCTTCCTGGGAGCGGGCCAAGAGGGCGCTGCCCAGGGCGTCCTGCGGGCCCGGCTCCGGCACCGCGCCCTGGAAGCTCCGGTAGGTAAAGGTGAGCACCCGGTGCACCAGGTTCCCGTAGGTGGCCACCAACTCGTCGTTGTTCCGCCGCAGGTACTCCCTCCACGAGAAGTCGGTGTCGCCAGCCTCGGGCATGTTGGCGGAGAGGTAGTAGCGCAGCGGGTCCGGCGCGTAGCGCTCCAGGTAGTCCGGCGCCCATACGGCCCAGTTGCGGCTGGTGGAGAACTGCTGGCTCTCCAGGCTGAGGAACTCATTGGCGGGCACGTCGTAGGGCAGATTCAGGCCGCCGTAGCCCAAGAGCATCGCCGGCCAGATGATGGTATGGAAGGGGATGTTGTCTTTGCCGATGAAGTTATAGCTCTTGCAGGAGGGGTCCTGCCAGAACTCCTTCCACGTGTCAGGGCGGCCCGAGCGCTCGGCCCACTCGATGCTGGCCGAGAGGTAGCCGATGACCGCCTCGAACCAGACGTAGATCCGCTTGCGCTCCCAACCCTCGACGGGCACCGACACACCCCACTCGATGTCCCGGGTGATGGCCCGATCGTGCAGCCCTTCCGCCAGGTAGCGGCGGGTGAAGTTATAGACGTTGGGCCGCCAGTGAGTCTGCGGCGCCGTCCAGTCCAGGAGCTGTTGATTGAACGCGCTGAGCTTGAGGAAGAAGTGCTCCGAGTCCCGCACCTCCGGGCGAGTGGCGCAGAACACGCACTGCGGATTCACCAGCTCCGTCGCGTTGAGGGGCTTGCCGCACTCGTCGCACTGGTCGCCGCGGGCGTGGTCCGACGCGCAGTGGGGGCATACACCCACCACGTAGCGGTCGGGCAGGAAACGCTGGTCTTTGGGGCAAAAGAGGAGCGGCATGGAGCGCTGGTAGATGTACCCCCGCTCCCGGAGCTTCAGGAAGATGTCGTGGGTGACTCGGGCGTGGTTCTCGGTGCCGGTCCGGGTGAACAGGTCGAAGCTGATGCCCAGGCGCCGCCACGTCTCCAGGAACTCCTGGTGATACCGCTGCGCCACCTCCGCCGGCGAGACACCCTCCTGCTCGGCCCGCACGGTGACGGGCGTGCCGTGCTGATCGCTGCCGGAGACCATGAGCACCTGGTTGCCCGCCGTCCGATGGTAGCGGGCAAAGATGTCCGCAGGCAGATAGCAGCCCGCAATGTGCCCCAGGTGGATGGGGCCGTTGGCATAGGGCCAGGCGACGCCGATGAGGATACGCTCGGGCATAGAGACGGGTGGCTCCTTCAGGGGAGCGGGATAACGCGCCTATTGTACCATTCCGCGGCATGCCCAAGAAACTGTTCGGGCATGCCTTGCTGTTGGAGCAGTTGAAGCCTGCCCTCCGAGATGCTAAGCTGAGCGGGAAGCGCTCCATGCTTCGAGCCGACACGGGCCTGGTCGCGCAGCCACCTGCGGAGCGCCGGCTCCGCCGGAATGGCGTGCAGGCGGCCTGCAATCCTTGACAAGGCTATAGGCCTATGCTAGGGTGTGCGCACTTTTGCCCGTTCCGTGCGGGGAGGCCGGCGCGTGGAGGACCCACGGGCCGCTAGCTCAATTGGCAGAGCAACTGACTCTTAATCAGTGGGTTGCAGGTTCGAGTCCTGCGCGGCTCACCACCATGCCCATCACGGCGCGGTAGCTTCCCAGTGTGCCCCGAGCACGTGGGGAAGTGTCGGAACTGGCAGACGAGCATGACTTAGGATCATGTGCCGAAAGGCGTGGGGGTTCGAGTCCCCCCTTCCCCACTCACCAGCATCGCCCGGGCCTTGCGCCCCAGCAGGGACATTTATTAGCGAGGGCTTTACCATTTGACGCAGGCAAAAAAATGCGATATATCAGTAAGCACTGCGTTGCAGACAGCGACGCTCGCACGGGTTGAGCGCTGGGCCGAGCAGCCAGGAGGCGGTTGACCCAGGGCAGACTGAGGCAGGCCAACGCGAAGGAGGAGGAATGGGCACTCTCCTGGATGTGCGCAACCTAAAGACCCAGTTTTTCACCCAAGAAGGGGTGGTACGCGCCGTGGATGGCGTGAGCTACGACATCCAAGAAGGCGAGACCTTGGGCCTGGTAGGGGAGAGCGGCTGCGGCAAGAGCGTCAGCGCCCTCAGCCTGATGCGTCTCATCCCGGATCCCCCGGGCAAGATCATCGAAGGGGAGGTGATCTTCGAGGGGCGGGACATCCTGAAGATCGATGAGGACGAAATGCGGTCCATCCGCGGCAACCGCATGGCCATGATCTTCCAGGAGCCGATGACGTCGCTCAACCCCGCCTACACCATCGGCAACCAGCTGGAGGAGGCGCTGCTGCGTCACGCCCGCGTCTCGCGCCAGGAGGCGCGCGAGCGCGCCGTCTACCTGCTCGATCGCGTCGGCATCACCGCTGCGGCGAGCCGGCTCAGGCAATACCCCCATCAGCTCTCGGGCGGTCTGCGCC
>JACPQN010000042.1 GCA_016190485.1 Chloroflexota bacterium | reverse complement strand
TTCGTCGCTCCGTGGTACCGCTCTCGCATCACCTGGGCGTACTCCCGGACACTTCCAGGACTCACCGTCACCTCCTTGCTCGGTAACCGTTTTATGAGGCAACGGAGGTTGTTTCGGTAACCGTTACTATGAGTCGGAACGAAGTAGCGCGGAGACCACCAGGGCGCCCCTGTCGGCCCGTCGGATGGGTCAGGAGCGGCCCTCACCCTGGGACTTCTGGTACTCCAGGTAGTAACGGCTGGGCGTGGGGCCGCGCTGGCCCTGGTAACGGGAGCGGGCCTCCTTGGAGCCATAGGGATGGTCCACGGGAGTGGTGAGGCGCAGGAAAGAGATCTGGCCGATCTTCATGCCGTAGTAGAGGGTGACGGGCAGGTTGGCCACGTTGCTCAGCTCCAGGGTCAGGTGGCCCTGCCATCCGGGGTCCACGTAGCCTGCGGTGGAGTGGATCAGCAGGCCCAGCCGCCCCAGGGAGCTCTTCCCCTCCAGCCGGGCCACCAGGTCATCCGGCAGGGTGATGGACTCCAGGGTGCTGCCCAGCACAAACTCGTTAGGGTGGAGAATGAAGGGCGTATCTCCGGCGATCTCCACCAACTCCGTCAGGTCGGTGGTGTCCTCTCGCACGTCGATAAAGGGGCGGCGATTGTTGCGGAACACCAGGAACCGGCCGTCCAGATGCACGTCGATACTGGCCGGCTGGATGCAGTCCCGGTCCAGGGGCTCAATGACCAGGCGCCCAGCGGCGATCTCCTCCTTAATAGTGCGGTCGCTGAGGACCACGCACAATCCTCCCACGAGACTGCGGGCATTGTAGCATCCGCGGTTGGGGTGAACAAGGATCAGAGCGCGGGCGCCTCCGAGCGCCATTGCTAGCCTAGCCGTGCCTCCGCTTGCGCTCACATACTCCTCCATTTGCCTCAGGATTTCATCCGCCTGGCTCAGAAACTGGTGCGGCGTTACTACCCCTTTTGGGGGGGGAAAACTACCTGCTCTAGTGGGGACAGGCCGTTTCATGGAACCTATGATATGGCCAGCATGTGAATAATCCCACAATCTAGGAGGCCGCTGCCCTATGCAACCGATCAACCGGCGGCGATTCCTGCAAATCGGTGGCGCCACCGTTGCGGGCCTCAGCGCCAGCCTCATGCTGCGGGACCTTGCCTTCCTCGACCCCATCCCTGAGATCGACAACCCCCTGGCGTTCTACCCCAGCCGCAACTGGGAAAAAGTCTACCGCGACCTCTACAAGTTCGACTCCACCTTCGCATTCCTCTGCGCGCCCAACGACACCCACAACTGCCTCCTCTTGGCCCGCATGAAAGGAGGCGTGGTTACCAGGGTTGAACCATCCTTCCGCTATGGTGAGGCCACGGACGTCGACGGGAACAAGGCCTCCCACCGCTGGGACCCCCGGGCCTGCCAGAAGGGCCTGGGGCTCCCTCGCCGCTTCTACGGTGATCGCCGGGTCAAGGGCGCCATGGTGCGCAAGGGCTACCTGGACTGGGTGAGCGCCGGGCGCCCCCGCAATCCCGACTCGGGGCAGCCGCCGGAGCAATACTTCCAGCGGGGCACAGACGAATGGGTCAAGGTGCCCTGGGACCAGGCCTATGAGCTGGCGGCCGGCTCCCTGGTGGACGTTGCCAAGACCTACAACGGCAGAGAGGGCCAGGAGCGCCTGCGTAAGCAGGGATACGACTCGGCCATGATCGAGAAACACGCCGGGCACGGCACCCAGGTGCTCAAGTTCCGGGGCGGCATGCCCTTTCTGGGCGCCACCCGGATTATGGGCCTCTACCGTTTCGCCAACATGATGGCGCTGCTGGACGCCCAGCTCAACAACGCCAGCCCAGACCAGGCCGTGGGCGCCCGGGTGTGGGACAGCTACACCTGGCACACCGACCTGCCGCCGGGCCACCCCCTGGTCACAGGGCAGCAGACGGTGGAGTTCGAGCTCTTCACGGCCGAGAACGCAAACCTCATCACCCTGTGGGGCATGAACTGGATCGCCACCAAGATGCCCGACGGCCACTGGCTCACCGAGGCGCGCCTGCGGGGCAGCAAGATCATCTGCATCACCACTGACTACCAGGCCACGGCCAACAAGGCCGACGAGGTGATCATCCTCCGCCCCGGCACTGATGCGGCGCTGGCCATGGGCGCGTGCAAGGTCATCCTCGACGAAGGCCTCTACGACGACGCCTTTGTCAAGAGCTTCACGGACCTGCCGCTCCTGGTGCGGATGGACACCCTGAAGCTCCTGAAGGCCAGCGACATCACCCCGGGCTATCAGCCCGCGCCCCTCTCCAACTACACCCGGCTCACCTCCGCCACGGCGCCGGCAGACCCAACCCCCGCCCAGGGCGCCCAGCAGATCCCGGAGTCTCTGCGCAACCAGTGGGGCGACTGCATGGTCTGGGACACTCTGGCCAACCGCCCCCAGGTGGTCACCCGGGACCAGGTGGGCGAGAACTTCCGGGGGATCAGCCCCGCGCTGGAGGGCAGCTACCAGGTCACCACCGTGGACGGCAAGGCAGTGGAGGTGCGCCCTCACCTCGCTCTGCTGCGGGAGTACCTCCAGAACTTCGACGTTCAGACCACCTCAGAGATCACCTGGGTGCCCCAGGAGGCCATCCGCTCCCTGGCACGGCAGATCGCGGCCAACAAGTCCTCCACCCTGCTGACCACGGGCGTCGGCCCCAACCACTTCTTCAATGCCGACCTGAAGGACCGGGCCATCTTCCTGCTGGCGGCCCTCACCCGCAACATCGGTTACCTGGGTGGCACACCGGGCGCCTACGCTGGCAACTACCGCATCGCCATCTTCAACGGCTTACCCCAGTACATCTTGGAGGACCCCTTCAGCCAGACGCTGGATCCCGACCAACCCGCTCGAGTTCGTGCCTACGTCCGGGGCGAGTCGGCCCATTACTACAACTACGGCGACCGCCCACTGCGCATGGGGAACAAGCTCCTGACCGGCTCCACCCATATTCCCACGCCCACCAAGGCCATGTGGTTCTCCAACTCCAACTCCCTGCTGGGCAACGCCAAGGGCGCGTACGACGTGATCCACAACACCCTGCCCAAGATCGAGACCGTTGTGGTGCAGGAGTGGTGGTGGACCATGAGCTGCGAGTACGCCGACGTGGTCTTTGGCGTGGATAGCTGGGGCGAGTTCAAGTACCCGGACATGTGCGGCTCCGTCACCAACCCCTTCATCAGCATCTTTCCCCGGACGCCGCTGAAGCGGATCTTCGATACGGTGTCGGACATCGAGTGCATCGCAGGTGTGGCCAAGGCCCTGGCCAAGCTCACCGGAGATAAGCGCTACGAGGACCACTGGAAGTTCGTCTACGACAACAGGGTGGAAGTGTACCTCCAGCGGATCATCAACGCCAGCAACACCCTGCGGGGCTACCAGTTCGCCGACCTGGAAGAGAAAGCCAAAGTCGGCACGCCCGCCCTGGTCATGTCCCGCACCTACCCCAAGGTGGTGGGCTGGGAGCAGACCCAGGAGAGCAAGCCCTGGTACACCCGCTCAGGCCGCCTGGAGTTCTACCGGGACGAGGACGAGTTCATCGAGTACGGGGAGAACCTCCTGGTCTACCGGGAGCCGGTGGACGCCACCTTCTACGAGCCCAACGTCATCGTCGGCGCGCCACACCCCGCGCTCCGCTTCCTGGGCCCGGAGCAGTACGGCGTGAAGCTGGATGACCTCAGCACCGACGTGCGCCAGGGCCGGAACGTCCGCAAGACCTGGCAGGAGCTAAAGCAGACCAAACACCCACGCATGGAGGATGGCCTCTCCCACGTCTTCATCACGCCCAAGTACCGCCACGGCGCCCACACCACGCCCGTGGACAGTGACACCACGGCGGTCTGGTTCGGCCCCTTCTCCGACGTCTACCGCCAGGACAAGCGACAGCCCTGGGTGAACGAGGGCTATGTGGACATCAATCCCCTGGACGCCAAAGAGCGGGGCATCGAGGACGGCGACTACGTGTGGATCGACGCCGACCCGGAGGACCGGCCCTATCGGGGCTGGAAATCGGACGACGCCGACTACAAGGTCTTCCGGCTCATGTGCCGCGCCCGCTACTACAACGGCATCCCCAAAGGCGTGCTGCGCATGTGGTACAACATGTACCAGGCCAGCCACGGCACGGTGGAGGCCCACGAGAGCCGGCCCGACGGCCTGGCCAAGAACCCCCGCAGCAACTACCAGGCCATGTTCCGCTACGGCGGTCACCAGTCCACCACCCGGGCCTGGTTGCGCCCCACCCTGCTGACGGACTCCGTGGTCCGCAAGAATAACCTGGGGCAGGTAGTGGGTACAGGCTTTGAGTCCGACGTGTACTGCGCCAACGGCGCCCCCAAGGAGTCCTTCGTGACCATCTCGAAAGCGGAGCCCGGCGGCCTGGGCGGCTCCGGGCTCTGGCGACCGGCAGCCCGCGGTGTCCGGCCCACGTACGAGAACGAGGCCATGAAGCGCTACCTCAAGGGCGAGTTCATCGAGACAAAGTGAGGTTGCCATGCCCAAAGTCTTCAACTGGCAGATCAACCGGGAGATGGAGTACCCCTATGAGGCCGCGCCTCCCAAGCAGCAGTTCGCGGCGGTCTTTGATACCAACAAGTGCATCGCCTGCCAGACCTGCAGCATGATCTGCAAGAACGCCTGGACCTCGGGCCGGGGCCAGGAGTATATGCTCTGGAACAACGTGGAGTCCAAGCCCTACGGCGGCTACCCCCAGCAATGGGACATGCAGGCCCTCTCCCTGTTGGGTCCCCAGACCTGGGAGGGCAACGCCTACTCTGGCAAGACCCTCATCGAGGCGGCCATGACCGGCACTGATGGCCGCCCCGTGGTGGGCTACACCCCGGACTCCATGGAGTGGGCCAACCCCAACCTGGGCGAGGATGAGGCCGCCGGCCTCATCGAGACCGGCACCTTCTTCGGGATGCCCCACCCGGTCTGGTCCTTCTACCTCCAGCGGGTGTGCAACCACTGTAGCTACCCCGCGTGTCTAGCATCCTGCCCCCGCAAAGCCATCTACAAGCGGCAGGAGGACGGCATCGTGCTGGTGGACCAGGAGCGCTGCCGGGGCTACCGGGAGTGCGTCCGTTCCTGCCCCTTCAAGAAGATGATGTACAACATCACCACCCGGGTCTCGGAGAAGTGCATCGCCTGCTATCCCCGGGTGGAGCAGGGCCTCCAGCCCTACTGCACCGTGGGCTGCATCGGCCGCATCCGCGTCAACGGCTGGATCCACGCCCCGCAGGAGGCCGACTTGGAGAACCCCGTGGACTTCCTGGTCCACGGCCGCAAGGTGGCGCTGGCCCTCTACCCGCAGTTCGGGCTGATGAACAACATCTACTACGTGCCACCCATCCACGTGCCGGCTGGCTACCTGCGGCAGATGTTCGGCCCTGGCGTGGAGCGGGCCATTGAGGCCTACCGGCGCGCCAAGGATGACCCGGAGATGCTGGGCGTCTTCATGCTCATGGGCGCCACCGAACGCTGGATCGAGAAGTTCCGGGTCATCGGCGACGACGCCATTGGCTATGACGCCAAGGGCGACGAGATCGCCCGGGTGCCGCTGAAGGAACCGGTGCACATTCGGCCCAACTACGACAGCAGCCGTCTCGTCTTCCGCCACAACACACCCTAGCTTACGGGCGCAGCCAAGGAGACCAGCATGCAACGCTTAGCCCTCCTCAAAAGGCTCCCCCTCCTGGTGGTCGTGGGCCTCTCCCTTAGCCTGGCCCTCCAGGGGAAGGCCCTGGCCCAGCAGGGGCCTCAGCTCACCTCCGTCGCCCAATCCAAGCTCCTCACGGACCCCATGGATGCGGCCTGGCAGAAGGTCCCCGCGGCGGATGTGCCCCTGACGCCCCAGGCCGGCGTGAAGCCGGCCCTCATGGCCACCTCCGTCTCGTCCGTGAAGGTGCGCTCCGTCAACGATGGCGCCTCCATCGCCTTCCTCCTGGAGTGGCAGGACGGCTCGGAAGACCGCTACGCCTCCCGCCCGGAGAGCTTCCGGGATGCGGCCGCCATCCAGTTCCCCACCACCGGCGAGCTGCCCGCCATCTGCATGGGCGTCCGGGGGCAGATGGTGAACATCTGGCACTGGAAGGCCGACTGGCAGACGGACATCGACAAGGGCTTCCAGGACGTGCCGGACGCCTACCCCAACTTCTACAAAGACGCGTATCCCGCGGTCAATGTACTCACAGGCACGCCGCCCTTCCGCATGCCCAAGGACTTTGAGAGCCCGGAGGCGAAGCAGTTCATGGTGGGCTGGACAGTGGGCAACGCTCTCTCCGAGCCGGTGCGCACCTCTCCCATCGAAGACCTGAACGCCATTGGCTTCAGCACCGCCACCCACAAGGCCAAGCAGAACGTCAACGGCAAGGGCGTCTGGAAGGACGGCGTCTGGCGGGTGGTGTATACCAGGGCGCTGAAGGTGGACGATGTGGACGCCGCAGCCCTGACGGCAGGTCAAGAGGTGCCCGTGGCCTTCGCGGTGTGGAACGGCTCCAACCAGGAGGTGGGCGCCCGCAAGCAGACCTCCACCTTCCTCAACGTCACGGTGCAGGCCGCCGGAGGCGCGGCGGCCCTTCAGCTCAGCCCTGCGCTGCTGGGTGGCCTGATCCTCCTGCTCATCGTAGCGGGCATCATCGCCTTCCGCATGGTGGAAGGCCGCAGCCGGCAGACAAGCTAAGGATGCCTGCGATGCCGAATGCCACCCAGGCCCATGAGCTGAAGACGCTGCTGGGGCGAGCCCTCTGCTATCGTTGGGCAGCCCGCCTGCTGGCCTATCCGGATGAGGCGCTCCTGGCCGCGCTGACGGACGGCTCCATCCAGCGGGAGCTGGCGGAGGCCTGCGCCATCATGGGGCAGCCTGCCATCATCCAGGAGGCGCTCAGTGCCCTCTGGGCTGCGCTCCCGGCGCAGGACGCCACCCCCTCCCTGGGCGCCGAGCACACCTATCTCTTCGCCCGCCAGGTACGTTCTTCCCCTTACGAGAGCCGCTACCGGCCGGCCCCCTCCGTCAGCCTGACGGAGAACCTTTCGGACGTGTCCAGCTTCTACGAGGCTTTCGGCTTCCAGGTGAGCGACAGAGCCAAGGAGATGCCGGACCACGTGAGCATTGAGCTGGAGTTCCTAGCCGCCCTCTACCTGAAGGAGGCCTACGCCCTAGAGCACGGCTGGCGCGGCCGGGCGCGCATCGCCCGAGAGGCCCGCCAGAAGTTCCTGCGAGAGCACCTGGCCTGGTGGCTGCCCGCCCTTGCCGAGAAAGTGCAGGCCAGCGCCCGCCTTCCCTTTTACCCGGCGGCGGCGGCCTACGCCCATGCCGTGGTAGGGATCAAGGAGCAGGACACCATAGAGCCGCCCATAGACCCTCTGCCCGGATAACCTTGATGCCGACTCCCGCCACGATCCGCGCCCTCGTGGTGGCCACCGCGCTCCTGGAGCTTCTGCTCCTGCGGATCGCGGTACGCCTGGGCCCGGTCGCGCCAGAGGGCGCGGGCGTGGACCTGGTCTTTACGGTCCTGCGAGTGCTGGGACTGGCGTCCTTGAACCTCTTCCTCATACTGGGCGCGGCGCTCCTGCTCTGGCAGGCCCTGCGGGCGGCGGCCGCCAGTAGCGCCAGGGGCATCATTGTTGGGACCGTCACCATCGCCGCCGGCGCGGCGATCCTCGCCTCTGGCCTGGTGGTGCAGGGCGCCGCCAGCCTGCTGGCCAGCACGGTTCTCTTGGTGGTGGCTATGACTGCCGGATGGCTGTGGCCGACTCCCAGCGCTGTCAGTCGACTCTATCTGCTGCTGCCCCTCCTGGCAGCCTGGTCCCTGGCCATCCACTATGCGCTCCAGGGCGGGGCCCTCTTGGGTCTCAGCGGTCTGCCCCACTCAACCGGCGCTTACCTCCTGGCGGAGGCTCTGGCCGTGGGTGGCGCCCTGGCGGCGCCCCTCTTCTTCAGGCCAGGCTGGCGACCCCGGGTTGCCCTGGCGGCCGGCGGACCCGCTCTGGCCTTCCTGGTCATCTCCCTGTCCCGCCCCTGGCTGCTGGCCACCCTGGTGATGTGGAACACCGGCTTCACGCTGTGGCTGCCAGCGCCCCTCTATGCCGCCGGGCTGGGCCTCTACCTCTACACCATCCTGGCCCTGGCCTGGCAGTCGCCCCAGGCCCGGCGGACCGCGATCGCGCTGGCGCTGCTGGCCCTGGGCGGCCTCAAGCCGGACTACAGCCCCTACGCCCTCATGCTGCTGCTAGGTTATGTCAATTTAGCATGGCCGTCCTGGGCCACCCACGGCGAGCAGTGGCTCGCGGCGTCGGAGGAGGCGTTGCCGGCCACCTCCGGCAGGGCAGGCTGAGCCGGCTCCAAGGCGGAGCCGCACAGCCCAGGAAGGAGGCTGACCGTGGGCAAGAAGAACATCGTCGCGGGTTTCCTCCTTCTCGCCGCCTTCATGCTCTACGGCTTCGCTCTGGTCTACTTTCGCGACTACGCCCCCGGCAAAGAGGCCTGGATCGCACAGTATGCCGTGGGCAAGCACCTCGAGGCGCGCCTCGCCCACGCGCATGGCGAGCTCTTCGCCCTGCTGAACGTGATCACCGGCTACCTCCTGCTGCGGTTGCCCCTTAGCTCCAGCCCCGCTCGAGGCATCTCCTGGCTGGCCCTGGGCGGTATGCTGATGCCCCTGGGGATCCTGGGAGAGATACTCATCGGCCTCCCGCCCATCTTTGTGCTCCTGGGCGGAGCGTCCATGCTCATCGCCACTACCTGGATGGGTCTGCAAGTGGCAGGCCTCAAGCTGGAGCAGAACAGCCCCTAGTGTCCCGTCTTCGAAGTTCGTTGACAAACCCCGGACGGACGGTCATTGCGAGCCCGACGAAGGAGGGCGTGGCAATCTGGGGGTGGGAAGCTAGGCCATGCCCCCACCCAGATTGCGGAGCCTGTCCTGAGCCAGCCGAAGGGTCACCTCCGGCTCATCGCAACGACAATCGCGGCGTTCTTTAGAGACATCACACTAGCCCGCGGAGCTCGACTCTCCTGCCGGCAGCCGGCCCACCCTCGATACGACTGAGCCTCTACAACACCTACACTTCCGTGTAGGTGAAAACTACCCAAGCTCGTGGGGTGGTTTCACACCTGTCTGGTTACCCTTAGGAGAAAGAAGGGACTTCGGCGCCGCGCCGGGCGGTGCGAGCGCACCAGTGACGTGCAGACCAGAGGAGGAGCAGTTGACGACAGCACGAGAACCGTGGCTCCAGGTCCTGCTGACGGACGTGGAGGCCTTCAACCAGTGGCGGCGAGACAATCCCAAAGAGCCCATCGATCTGGAGGGCCACGACCTTTCCGGGGCATCCCTGTCCCATGCTTCCCTGGGGGATGCAATCCTGCGGCGGGCCAACCTGCGGGACGCCAACCTCACCCGGGCCAACCTGGCGGGCGCCAACCTCCAGGAGGCCGATCTGCGCCAGGCCGACCTAACGGACGCCACCCTGCACCGGGTGGACCTGACGGGCGCCGACATGCGGGGCGCTAAGGTCGGTGGCCTGGTGGGTGAGGGACGCATCTGCCTGCATCCTGCCTGCTTCCAGAACGTGCTCTACGACCGGGAACAGCTAGAAGGGGTACTGGAGGTCCTGAACCGCAACGCCGGATGGCACATCCGCTACGAGTTGGTCCCCAAAGACGCAGGCGCCGGACGGCCTGACTAGACGCGGCGCATATTCGAGGCGATGTGGGGCAGAGGGGCCACCAAGGAGCACGCCTGATGGTGGAGACGGTCTCTCCGGGCGAGCAGCGCAGCGCGGGGCCGTTAGACAGCACGACCATCCTGCAAAGAGTGGTCCGGCTGGAGTTTGTGGCCATCGCCCTGACCCTCCTGAGCATCCTGGTACGCCTCACCGTTGCGGGATCCAGCGTCGCCATGCTGGCCGCGATCCTGGAGGACCTGACGGAGCTGGTGGCGCCTACTGCGGTGCTCCTGAGCCTGCGTCTGGAGAACCGCCCCGCAGACTCCACCCACCCCTTTGGCTACCAGCGGGTGGGATCCCTCAGCTTCTTCAGCGCCTCCCTGGCGCTGCTGCTCCTGGGCGTACTCACCTGCTGGCAGGGAGCCGACAAGCTCCTGGCCGGTGGCGTGCCGGCCTACGGAGACATAACCGCGGGGGGCGTGACCTTCTGGATGGGCTGGGCCATGATCGGGGTGCTGGTGGCTACCTCGGCCATGATGCTGCCGGTGCTGAACGCCAAGCGCGCCCTCTCCCGCCAGGTAGGCTCCGCCGCGCTGCAGACGGATGCAGCCTCCAACCAGGCCCACATCATGGTGGCCCTCACCGCGGCGCTGGGCGTGCTGCTTACCTACTTCGGCTGGGGCTGGGCCGACCCCATGGTCGCCATCGCCGTCGGTGGTGTCAT
>JACPQN010000040.1 GCA_016190485.1 Chloroflexota bacterium | reverse complement strand
GGCACCATGACCTTTCCCCACAACCTCCTGCTGCGCTCCGCCGCCCAGACGGGCGACGCCATCGCGGTGACAGGGTGGCTGGGCGCTTCAGCCGCGGGACTTCGCCTGCTCCAGGCAGGAGCGGCGCCGGCGGCGTCCACCGTCCTGCTGGACGTTCATCGCCGGCCCACGCCGCGCCTGGAAGCCGGGCGACTGGCTCTCGAAGCCGGCGTCCGGTGCGGGATGGACGTGAGCGATGGCCTGGTGGGAGACCTGGAGAAGCTCTGCCGGGCCAGCGGGTTGGCGGCGGCCATTGACCTCCCGAGTGTGCCTGTTGCCCCGGAGGCGCGGGCGGCTTTCCCGCAGGACTGGCAGCGCCTGGCGCTGGCGGGCGGTGAGGACTATGAGCTGCTGCTGGTAGCCCCCGCCGAGGTGCTGGACGCCGTGGCCGAGCGCAGCGCCCTGCCGGTGACGGTCGTCGGGCGGACCCTACCCGGCCCGCCGGGGCAGGTGACGGTGCGGGACGCCGAAGGGCGGCCCGTCCCCACCGGCGCCGGTGGCTGGGACCACCTGGCCAGACGCTAGTCATGCCCCTGACCATTGTGACAGAAGGCCCGGAGGCCACCACCCAGGTGGGGGAAGCGTTGGGCGCCCTGGCCCGCCCTGGCGACGTGCTCCTACTCCAGGGGCCCTTGGGCACGGGCAAGACCTGCCTCACCCAGGGCCTGGCCCGGGGCCTGGGCGTCACCGTCCCCGTTACCAGCCCCACCTTCATCCTGGTCAACCAGTACGCCGGCCGCCTCACCCTGTATCACGTGGACCTCTACCGCATCGAGGCCGTGGCGGAGGCCATGGACCTGGGCCTGGACGACTATTTCTTCGGCGAGGGCGTGTGTGCGGTGGAGTGGCCGGAGCGGGCGCCCGCGGCCATGCCGCCGGAGCACCTGCTGGTGACCCTGGAGCACGCCGGAGAGCAGGAGCGCCGTCTCACCCTCCAGGCGGCTGGAAGCCGCTACCACGATCTGGCGCGAGACCTGCGCGGCTCTCTGGCGACCAAGGATGGCATCCGCGTGCTTGCCAACACCCCTCCTCACCCCTCGCAAAGGGCGCGCTCGTGAAGCAGCCCCTGCTCCTCGCCCTGGACACCTCCACCCGCACCGCCAGCGTGGCCCTCGCCCGGCCCGACACGCTCCTGGGAGAGTATACCTGGCTGGCTGGGCAGAACCACACCCGCCAGCTCGTGCCTGTGGTACGGGCGGTGCTGGCCGAGAATGGCGCCGCCATGAGCGATCTGACGGCCATCGCAGTGGCCAAAGGGCCCGGCAGCTTTAACGGGCTGCGGGCGGGCATGGCTACAGCCAAGGGCTTCGCCTACGGCTTGGGGGTGCCCCTTGTGGCCATCGGCTCTCTGGAGGTGGAGGCCTACGCCCACGCCGTGGCGCCCTGGCCCGTCTGCGCGGTCCACGACGCCGGCCGGGGCGAGCTGGCCTGGGCCATCTTTCGCGGTACTCCCCGTCGGGGCTGGCAGCAACTGGTGACTGAGCGCATCACCCGCCCCGAAGTCCTGGCCAGGGCCTTGCGCAGGCGCACCCTCCTGTGCGGGGAAGTGCCCGCCTGGTGCCTGCCGCCGCTCCAGGAGTTGGCAGGCCCTCGGCTGACCTTGGCGGGGCGCGCCGCGTCCATCCGTCGCGGCGCCCTGCTGGCGGAGCTGGCGTGGCAGCGGCTGGCCGCCGGACAGGTGGAAGACCTGGCCACGGCACAGCCCCTCTATCTGCGCCGGCCACCCGTGGGTGACTAGCCCTCCCGCAAGCGGCCGGCGGGCAACCTCTATCGGAGGAGGATTCTGTGCTGGAAGTCCTGTTCTACGGGTTGAGCCTGGCCGTGGGCGCAGGCATCAGTTTGCAAGCCGGCGTGAACGCGGCGCTGGCCCGCATTGTAGGTATCACCGAGTCCACCCTGGTGTCGGTGAGCGTGACCTGGGTCTGCATCGTGCTGCTGCTGGCCGTGGGCTTCCGGAGCGGCAACATGAGCCAGGTCGGCGCGGCGCCGCCCTACCTGCTCATCGGCGGGTTCTTCGGGGCGGCCATCCTGCTCACCGCCAGCCGGGTGGTGCCTGTCATCGGCGTCGCCGGCTACGTGGGGGCCCTCATCGCCGGGCAGTTGCTGGCTTCGGTGGCCCTGGACCACGTGGGCGCCTTTGGCCACCCGCGCTACCCCCTGGACGCCACCAGGGCCGCGGGAGTGGTGTTGCTGCTCTTGGGAATGAAGCTGGTGCTACGGTAAACTGGTGACAATCTGACCCAGAGGTGCGATGTGGAAAGGACGCTGGTTCTGGTCAAGCCCGACGGCGTGCAGCGGGGCCTGATCGGGCAGATCCTCGGGCGGCTAGAGGCCCGGGGACTGAAGATCGTGGCCCTGCGAGCGCTCCAGATGGATCAGGCCCTGGCCCGGCGGCACTACAGCGTGCACGAAGGCAAACCATTCTTCCAGGGGCTGGTGGACTTCATCACCTCGGGGCCCCTGGTGGCGGCGGTCTTCGAGGGACCCAATGCGGTGGAGGTGGTGCGGAATACCATGGGCCCCACGGATCCGGCCAAGGCGGCGCCGGGCACCGTGCGCGGTGACCTGGCCCTCACCATCGGCCGCAACCTAATCCACGGGTCGGACTCCCCGGACAACGCAGCCAAGGAGATCGCCCTCTTCTTTGCGGAGGGAGAGATCTTGTCTTATCAGCGAGCGACGGAGGGCTGGATCATTGAACCCTGAGAACCGGCGCCGCGGTGCGCCACAAGCGCTCCAGCCCGTAATGCTCCCGGGCCGCCGCCTCGAAGAGGTGAACGATGATGTCGCCAAAGTCCAGCAGCACCCAGCCGGAGTCGGCGCTGCCCTCCCGCCGCAGCATGCGGACGCCCTGGCGCTCCATGCCGTTGTCCAGTTCCTCGGCCAGGGCCTGGAGGTGGCGCGCGTTCATCGCGGTGCAGATGACGAAGTAATCGGCAAAGGTGGAGATGCCCCGCAGGTCCAACAGCACGATGTCGGATGCCTGTCGGTCGGTAGCCAGATCTACTATGGCCCGCGCCGCCTCGGTTGTATTCAGCCCCCTCGCTCCTTGGCTGGGATTTCCGGGAAGACTCTCTTCATTATAGCAGCAACGTGAAGCACCCCAGCGCCTACCAAGCGGCCCGACGCAGGTACGCTATCATCCACCTGGGCATGATGCTGGCCTGCTTTGGCCTGGCGGCGCTGGGGACCCTCCTGCTGCCGCTGGATGCCGTGTGGCGCGTCGGGTACGCGGTGGCGGTGAGCCCCCTCGTGCTGCTGGGGGTATTCCTCTCCCGCCGCTGGGCCGAAGACCGGCTGCGGGCGCTGGAGGAGTCAGAAGCCACGGAAGAGTAAACGTTTCCACTGGCAGTCCTGAAAAACGCCCGTGATGAGCTGGGTGTGCCCTGAGCCCGCCTACCGCAGGCAGCATAGGGCGGGGGCTTGTCCTGAGCTTGTCGAAGGGCTTGTCCCCCGCCTGGGGGTTCACTAGTACTTACTTGCGAAAAAACGCGCTAAAAGAAGCCGCTCGTGGTTCGACAGGCTCACCATGAGCGGCTCTCCCTTCGACAAGCTCAGAGTCTGTGAATCTTTCCCTCTCCCTTGACGGGAGAGGGTTAGGG
>JACPQN010000039.1 GCA_016190485.1 Chloroflexota bacterium | reverse complement strand
CGAGCGGGCGGGAGGGATCCGAGACCTGCGTGCTTCTGGATGGTTCCGTACGTTCTCGCACCAGGATTTCGGTGTTGTGCTGGCCTAAGAGCGGCGACGACCGCTGGATTTCCCACATGGGTTCGCTAAAGCGATAAGGACTGCCGGGGCTGAGAAAGGCTCCAACCTGAGGATGCGCCATTTCAACGAAAAAACCCCGTGCTTTGTTATGGATGTCGTTGGCGAAGTCTTCGATGGTGTTGATGGGTGATACGGGAAGGTGGCGGCTTTGACCCTGTCGGTAAAGCTCCTCTTTCGTGTGCTCTGCTGCGAAGGCAAGCACGAAGGGCTCCAGGACGTCATGGTTGACGGCCCGGAAATGGCGGTTCTCCCATATCGGATCCGATAGAGCGTCAGGCCTGCCCATCCAGTCATAGAAGGCTCTCCAATGCGCCGGAGCCAGGATGAAGAAGTGGACGTAGCCATCCTTGCAAGGATAGATGCCGACGGGGCCGGCCGCAGCCCCGGTGCGTCGTCGATTTCGGTGAGGGATGTGCTCACTACTGCTGTAGTTCACCACATTATATTGTTGGGCCGCTTGGATCTCGTGTGCGGAGATATCGATGTGCGCTCCTTTACCCGTAATCATCCGGTTATAGAGGGCCAAAAGAATGGCATAAGCGGCATGAACCGATGCGGCCTGATGGGCCTGGGTGCTCGGTGGCGCCATGGGTGGCCGCTCCGGAGCGCCGCACATGGCCATCAGGCCCCCCATGGCGCAGTTCACGATATCCGGCGCCTGGTAGTCTTTGTAGGGGCCTGTTTGCCCGAACCCGGTGACGGAGGCGATAACCAGACGGGGGTTTAGCCGGGCGAGCACCCGGGGACCAAATCCCATTGCGGACAGTGTTCCGGGAGGGAGGGTTTCTAGCAGAGCGTCTGCTGTCCGCAAGAGGGCTTTGAACTGCCGCCGCCCCCCGGGGCTTTGCATGTCGATGGTGACGCTTTTCTTGCTGGTGTTGTAGTAGAGGAACGACAGACTAGCTTCGGGATGTGGCGTGTCACCTGCGAAAGGCCCTATCCAGCGCGACTGGTCACCTCCTGGCGGCTCGATCTTGATAAGCTCGACCCCCAAGTCAGCGAGCAGCCGACCACAGTAGCTTCCCTTACTATCGGCCAGCTCTAGGACGCGGAAGTCCTCCAGCGCGCGTTCGGCCATTGCCTGGGGCACTCCTTGGGTCTGCTAGTGTCCTGTCTTTGAAGTTCCTTGACAAACTCCGGCGGGACGGTCATTGCGAGCCCGACGAAGGAGTGCGTGGCAATCTGGGGGGTGGGTGTCGGTTATGCCCCCGCCCGGATTGCTTCGTCGCCTCCGGCTCCTCGCAACGACATCTGAGGCGTTCTTCAGGGACACCACACTTCGTCCTGAGCTTGTCGAAGGGTGGGCCGCTCATGGTTCGACAGGCTCACCACGAGCGGCAGGTCCTAACGCTCTTTTCCGAAAGTAGGTACTAGGCTCACCACGAGCGGATAATGATAAGGCGCTTTTTGGCAACCAAGTAACTAGATGACCACTCAGTTGATGACACCATTGTCGCCGAGGCGCCGCACCTCTTCCTGAGAGAGTCCGAGCAGGTCGCCGAACACCTCCGCGTTGTGTTCCCCCAAGAGGGGCGCGGCCGAGGCGATTCGCAATGGTGATCCCACGAGCCGAAAGGGCGGTCCCAACACGACCAACGAGCCTAGTTCCGGGTGTTGGACTCGCTGAAAGATTTGACGTTGTTGCAGATGCAGGTCCTCACTCAGCCCCTTGCTGCTAAAGGAGGGCATCGCGGCTACACCCGCCTGCTGCAGCAGCCGCATCACCTCGATGTCTGAATAGGTGCGTGTCCAAGCGCTGATCTGCTGTTCCAGCGCGCCCTGATGGCGCCAGCGGTTCAACTGGTCACGGAAGCGAGGGTCTTCCAGCAGGTCTGGGCGTCCCATTGCAGCGCACAGGGCGCTCCATTCCTCATCGGCGTAGACGGCGATGCTGACCCAGCTATCCACCTCCTTGCAGGGGTAGACGCCGTGGGGCGCAACAGAAGGGTGGCTGTTCCCGGCCGGTTTCGGGGAACGATCATTGAGCGGAAGGTCTAGGAACAGGTCGCCCAGGCAACAACTGATCACCTCCCGGGCTGCGAGGTCTAGGTACTGGCCTTCTCCAGTGACACTCCTATGGTGGAGCGCTGCGAGCACTGCGAAACAGGCGGTAGTACCGGTGAGTAAGTCCAAGACCCCCCGCATCTCGGTGGGGATGCCGTCAGAGTAGCTAGTGAGGTACCCCATCCCGCTCAGGGCGCCGAAGTTCGCCGCGTAGGCCGCGTACTGGCTTTCCGGTCCTTCCTGGCCCATGCCTGATATGCTCACCATCACAATGTCGGGCCGCACCTTTTTCAGGTCCTGGTACCCCAACCCGAGACGGGCAAAGGTACCCGGCCGGTAGTTCTCCACCACCACATCGCTGAGCCGCACCAGCTCCTTGGCCAACTGGATCCCGTCTTTGGTGTGCAGGTCCAACTGGACAGACCGCTTGCTCAGATTGATGGTGTTAAAGCGGGGCGTACTGTTTGGATTGAGAGGTCCGTTCGTCCCCTCGGCAGTGCCCGGCTGGCGACTGATGAAATCGGCTCTTTGGAGCGTTTCGACCCGAATGACATCCGCGCCGGCCATGGCAAGGAGCATACTGCAATACGGGCCGGCGAGGACCCAGGAGAAGTCCAAGACGCGCGTGCCTCCGAGGGGAGTTGCCGTCACTGAGGCCTCCTGCTCAGATGACCCCGGCACTGCGTAGCCTCACCAGGTCTTCTGCGGAGTAGCCGAGACGCTCACCGAACACCAGTTGGTTGTGCTGGCCGAGCAGTGGCGCCGGATTGCGTGGTAGTCCAGGGCTTGCGCTCAAGCGGTACGGCGCGGCGGGCATGCGCAGGGCGCCGGCTTCGGGATGTTGCACCTGGACAAAGTAGCTTCTAGAGGCAAGCTGCGGGGACGCGTAGACCTCCTCCGGCGTCAAGTAAGGAGTGATGGCCAGTCCTCTTGCCTGGCCGCCGTAGTAGATTTCGTGTTTGGAACAGGAAAGCGCCCACTGCGCGAGCTCGGCGTTAATAAGTTCGCCTGCGGCGTTTCTGCCCTCACGTACTGCATACTCTTCCTTGCACGCCCACTGGGGGTTACCCATCAGGTCCACGAGCCCCCGCCACATGGCGTCACTATTGATGTTGATCTGCACGAAGCCGTCTTTGCACTGGAAGGATCCACCGATGGGGAATGAGCGGGTGGCGCGACTCTCGATCAGGCCCTGATTAAAGTATTTCTCGATTTCGATGCGGCTCAGGTTGATGAGCGCCTCCTGCTTGGACACGTCTACCCGCTGCCCCATCCCGCTCTGGCGTCGGGCGGCGATGGCCATGAGGGTAGCGACCGCGCCCATGGTTCCGGCGTAATACTCCCCGGCAGCACCGGCTGCTTTAAGCGGAGACCTTTCGGAGTAGAGCAGCCAGCCGAGGCTCCCCGGGATCGTGTACCCTTCTCCTCCACTATGAAACGTATTGAGCGGATAGGCTTTGAAATCTCGGTAGGGGCCGTCCTGGCCAAAAGGAGTGATGGAGATAAAAACAAGGCGCCGCGCGATCTGGCTGAGCGCTTCGTAGCCGAGACCCCAACCCTCCAGCGTCCCTGGCGGGAAGTCCTCAAGGAGCACGTCGGCCTGCTGCGCCAACTCTCGAAACAGCTTCTGACCAGTTGTTGTTTGGAGGGAAAGGGTGATCCCCAGCTTGTTGGTGTTAAGGTAAAGGAATGTCCCGCTCCGCTCAGGGTGCGGGACATCCTTGGGGAAGGGGCCTGCTCGACGAGCTGGATCTCCCGATGGAGGCTCAACCTTGACCACGTCGGCGCCCATATCCGCCAGCAGCTTGCCGCAGTAGGGGCCGGCATACCAGCTACATACCTCCAGTACTTTCAGGTCTTTCAATGCTGCGGACATGCTTGTGCCGTCGTCGAAGGGTAACGAGTTCTGAGGCCAGCGCCTTATTAGCGCGAGTACTTGACTCTCTCCTGCGGCATCTTCTCCACGTCGAACCAAGCATGCGCGGGCTTTCGCATCTGAGGTTGGTTGCAGAAGCATGAATAGATGTTGTTTACCCAAGACTGCATGACGACAAAGTAGGTGATGTCTACGGACGGGAAGTAATAGTTCTTCTCCGTCATGCGCCGGCTGATCTGTCCCCAGACCTTCCTGCGCGCGTTGGAGTCCACGATACTCTTCTGCTTGATAATCATCTCATCCAGCACAGGATCGTTGATCCCTCCCCTGTTAAAGAGCCCCGTGGAAAGCCAGTAGGTGCTGAGGGTGTTGTCGGGATCAGAGCGGACCCTGGTATTGCCCATTGCCAAATCGAAGTTGCTCTTGTTGTGCACCGCGTCTGTCCAAAGGGGGGGCTCCAAGCCGGCCAGGTCCAGGATGATATTCAGTGTGTTCTTCAGGTGGCTTGCCGTGAGCTCTGCGATCTGAGGGACCTGGGCGTAGGTGCTGATATAGACGCCGCGCAGCTTGAAGCCGTCGGGGTACCCCGCCTCCTTCATCAGCCGTTTGGCTTCCGCGATATCCTCGTCCTTGGGTTGCCGCCAGCCAGGCGTCTTGGCCAACTCCTCGGGGCCAATGCCGTCGTTGCCGAGGAACCCCGCGTCACCCGGCGCGCTTATCTTACCCAGGCCGAAGGCAATCGCTTCGTTGATGGCATTTCGGTCGATCACCAACTGGATGGCTTTGCGCACCCGCTCATCGGACAGCGGCGGGGCCGTGATCTTGGGATACCAACCATAGTTGGTATCACTATAGAAAACCAGGTATTTCAGGTCCGACACACTGTCTCTGAACTGCTGGTACTGCACCTTGTCGGTAACGGTGTAGAAGTCGATCTTCTTCGTCGTAAAGGCCGCGAAGGCAGCGGACCGTTCCAGGCCAAACACCGATTGCACGGCATCCAGATAGGGCTTGCCTTTTTCCCAGTAGGTATCGTTCCTGACCTCGACGGCCATGCCGCCTTCGAACTTCTCCATGCGGAAAGGCCCTGTCCCAATGGCGGTTTTCTTCAAATCCCCACCGCCATCAACGAACTTTTTCGAAAGGATGGGGTTCCCATTGAGCCTGACAAAGATATCCGGATCGATCTTGTCCAGGGTCACTCGTACCGTGTAGGGGTCCACCTTCTCGATCTTGTCGACGCTGCGAAAGTTTGATCGCAAGGTGAAGTTGTTCTTGGGGTCACGCCCGTATTCCCAACTGAAGAGGACGTCGTCGGCAGTGAAATCATCCCCGCTGTGGAATTTCACGCCCTTCCGCAGATAGTAGATGATGGTCTTGTCATTCGGCATCTCCCAACGCTCGGCCAGGAGCGGCTCGACGTCGCCGTGACCGCGAGGATCAGCGGCTAAGGTGGGTTGTTTGAGCTGGGTAAGGGCTTCGTAAAGGGGCGAGCCCACCGAGTTCATGGGGGTGCCGGCGCTGAAGTAGGGATCCAAGGTGTCCGGTCGTGAAGGGGGAGCGTAGACAAAGACGCCGCCGTACTTGGGCGGCGCGGCGGTGGGCGTCATGGCGGTAGGGATGTCTTTGGCGATGACGTCCTCACGCGTTTGGGGGGCTTGGTCTGACTGCGGAATAGCCGGCGCGCAGGCAGTCACAAGAAGGACTGCCGCAGAACTCAAAGCTACTCTGGCGTTCACGAGGAAACCTGCCTTTCGGGCTATAGGGCGCATGCCCTATGACTCGCAGCTCCGCGGCGCACTTAGGGGCGCGCCGGTATAGAAGAAGGCGCTACCACCAGTCGGGGGTGATGGTCGGGAGCTTCACCGGCCCTGCCACTTTGGAGGGGAGCATCACGGTGGCCTGGCCGATGGTGGTCTGGCGTCCTCGCTGGTCCTCGGCCCAGAGGTCCAGATCGACCCGGTACTCCTGTTCCTGGGTGTACTTCTTGACCACCTTCCCCTTCAACCACTGGATGTCCCCGATGTAATTGAAACGCCGGAACTGGACGGCCAGGTGTCGCATCCAGGCATCGTCGCCCATCCAGTCCGTTACCAATTGGGCCATCCAGGCGTTGCGCTGGGCTCCATAGTCGTAGGGTGCGGGATTGCCGGTGCGGTGGGCCATCTCTTCTTCCCAGTGCACCCGCTCGGCTACGTCGGGAATGCCTGCCTGGTTAATGGGGAACCCGTTGGGGTGGCGAAGGTAGGCGAGGTAAGCAATGCGGTGGGCGCCCGGAATCATGGTCAGGCCATCGCCGTAGTTCCAGGCGATGATGTCGGAGACGGTGAGGGGGCCCTTCAAGATAGGAGTTACCTCGTCACCTTCCTGGGTGTCCTCCCAGTAGCGCGGCGTGGCGCCACGCCGGTTCTTCACCTCCTGCCGGTATTGCGCCGCGATCTCCTGGATCTGCTCCGGTGTGTAGAAGGCCGGTTCAAGGTCGGCATACTTTGTCCGCTCGCCGGTAGTCCGTTCTCTGCCGCCCGTGATGTTCAGTGTATCGGCGTAGGAGACCAGGTGGCCGAGCTGGTTTGCCCGTTCGGACCTGCTTATCCGGTGTACCGTGCGGCCGGCGAACTCGCTCTTCTTAACCACGACCTCTTTCAGATAGCTCTTGATGGTGATCTGGTCTCCGACCCGGATGGGTTGGAAAAACTCGATGTTATCGCCGGAATACCAGTTGTGCACGCCGGAGAGGGCATGCTCGCCCCGGGCGCGCACTTCAGGATCAATCTCTTTTACCCGGCTGACGCCCATGCCCCGCTGGAACAAGGGAGGTGCGATGAGGCCACCCCAGCGCGTCTTGCGGGCGTACTCTTCGTTCCAGTACAGCGGGTTGTCATCACCCAGACCCTGGCAGTAGTGGTAGAGGGCATCCAGGTTGCAGACGTGCCAGTCGGGCCGCAGGTGAGGGACCTCTACTCCGATGCGAGCCCGGGCCCGCTCGATGTCTTCATCGGTGATCTGCCTGGCGTCTGCTTGCGCGCGCGCAGCTTCGTACTGTTGCCGGACCAGTTCAGCGCTCTGCTGAGTCATGACACCGTTCCTCCCTGTTATTGAAGCTGTCTATCGGCTGCATCGGCGCAACTATAGGCCCCGCTTATTCCCAGAGTCAATAGTGCGAATTCACTATTGTTTCTGGGTATTTTTTGCCAAAGTCGCGTGGCCATGCCAGGCCCATGCCAAGGTAAGGTGTAGAAGGGCGCCGCCTCAGGGTCATCGAAGATACGTGGCGGTCGCGCTTGTTCCAACCCGCTGGTGCTAATGCACCAGTCCGGCTTGGAGCCCAAAGGGATTTCGGTGCCCTCTGCACAGGAGAGTGTTTATCAAGGGGGAGTCCAGAGGGGCAGAGCCCCCTTCGACACGCCTGCCTGTAGGCAGACAGGCTCAGGACAGCATCCTTTGGCAGGGAGTTTGGGGCCTGCATGCCGCAGGCAGGGATGTGCCCTCGAGCAAGGTGGCGTTCATCGTCTGGACGTGCTGTGGGGTGACTTTGGTGAGGCGGAGCGGGCCGAGGTTGGGCGTCAGGTAGAGCCTGATGTACTGCTCATCGCTGAGCTATTCGACCCCCGATGGTCAATAGGGGGCAAATTTGGGGTCAGGCGGGTGGGAGGGGGCGGGCCAAGGCTGGAGATCGGCCAGGATCTAGGAAAAAATAATGGAGCCACCGGTGGGACTCGAACCCACGGCCAGCGGTTTACGAAACCGCTGCTCTGCCGCTGAGCTACGGTGGCGCGTGCCTGGAAAGTCGGCCTCAGCTCCCGATTGTGCCCTGGTTGTGCCATCGAGGGCCGCTCTCCTATTGTAGCATCTGCCTGTGTCCGGCGGCGTGGTGGCAGGTAAGCCGTAGGAGCCTCGGGGGCCACCTGCTATAATAGCCTTAAGCGGACCTCCAAGGAGCAGCGCCCAGCATGCCCGCCATGACCGACACGGTGCGGGAACAGCTCGCTCGGTACCAGAGCGCGATCCTCGCCCACTACCCCGATACCAGGTTCAAGCTGGAGCCCACTGAACAAGAGGACATCTGGCACTTCTCCGTCTACACCTCGGAGAAGCACCTGCAGATGCCCCGAGACTTCATGGAGGGGCTTAACGCTATCTGGCGCGAGCATAAGCTGAGCATCGTCACCACGGTCTACTCTCTGGCGGCCTACCGGGAGGATGTCTAGCCATGGCGGTGGTCCGACCTTTCCGTGGCCTCCGCTACGCCTCCCGTACCGGGAGCGAACTGGCGACCGTGCTCTCGCCCCCCTACGACGTCATCAGCCCCCAGGAGCAGGCCGTCCTCCACCGGCGCAGCCCCTACAGTGCGGCGCACCTGGAGCTGGGCGCAACCTCTCCCCAGGACACCCCCGAGAACAGCCGCTATACGCGCGCCCGGGCGCTGCTGGCCACCTGGCAGCAGGAGGGCGTGCTGGCGGTTGAGCCGACGTCGGCCCTCTACCTCTGCCGCCACGGCTTTCGCCACCAGGAGCAGCAACTGAGCCGCTGGGAGCTCTACGCGCAGGTCCGGCTGGAGGAGTGGGAGCGGCGGGTTGTGCTCCCTCATGAGCTCACCCTCCCCGAGCCCAAGGTGGACCGGCTGAACCTGCTGCGCGCCACTAGGACCAATGTGAGCCCCATCTACACCCTCTATCCTGACCCCCAGGGCGAGCTGGCGAGCCTCCTCGGCCGCCAGGCAGAGGCCCCGCCCGTGGCGCAGGCGCCCAACTGGCAGGGCGAGTCCTTCACCCTGTGGGCCGTTACCGACTCTAGCCCTGTGCGTCGGGTGCAGGAGTACCTGGCTCAGGTACCCCTCTACATCGCCGACGGCCATCACCGCTACGAGACCGCCCTGGCCTACCAGCGTGAGCGGCGGGCCGCCCTTCGGCAGGCTCAGGACACCGCGGCGACGAAGGCCTCGGGCGAAGAGGGGTTCAACTACGTGTTCATGGCGCTGACCAGCCTGGCCGACCCCGGCCTGATGATCCTGCCCGTCCATCGCCTGGTTCGGGGCCTGGATCACAGCCAGCTCGCCGCGCTGCGGGAGGGGATCGGCAGCGAGTGGGACGTGGAGCGCCGGCACACCGCTGGCGGCTCCCGGGAAGCGGCGCTCCAGCAGATAGAAGACGAGCTGGCGCAGGAGGATGCCACGGGGCCCTGCTTCGGCCTCTACGGGTTGGAGGAGGGCACAGTGCTGGTGCTCCGGCCGCGCTCGCCACAGGACCTCCTGCGAGGGCTCCCTGCCGGATTGCCACCATCGCTCCAGGAGCTGGACCTGACCCTGTTGCACCAGGTGCTCCTCCACGGCTACATGGGCATCGGGCGGGAGCCCCCCCAGATCGAAGCCGCCCTGGGTTTCACGCACAGCAGCGGCGACGCCCTGGCCCAGGTGGACGCCGGCGCGTACCGGGTGGCTTTCCTGGTAAACTCCACCCGGGTGCAACAGATGGTGGCGGTGGCGGACGCAAGAGAGAAGATGCCGCAGAAGTCCACCTTCTTCTACCCCAAACTGCCCACCGGCCTGGTCCTGAGTCCGCTGGACGATCTCGCTCCGGCCTGACCCCCGCTTTCCACAGACATGGGCCACTCCCCGACTCCCGGCAGCCTGCGGCTGCCTCTGCTGGTGGCCCTGCTCCTGAGCGCCCTGGCCCTGCGCCTGTACGGCATCGACTGGGACCAGGGACAATTCTTTCACCCGGACGAGCGGTTCCTCATTCAGTTCAAGCTCCAGGAGGTCCAGTGGCCGAGGGACTGGTCGGCGCTGCTGGACCCGGCGCGCAGCCCCTGGAACCCCCACTGGTTCGCCTACGGCAGCTTTCCCCTCTACCTCCTCAAGCTCCTGAGCTGGGTGGCAGGGACCGTGGCGCCCGGCTTCACCCCGGACCACGCGCGCTTCCTGGGCCGCGGCCTCTCCGCGGTGGCCGACGCGGGCACCGTGCTCCTACTCTACCTGCTGGGGGCCAGGCTCTACGGCCGGCGAACGGGCCTGCTGGCCGCGGCCTTCACCACCTTCGCCGTGCTCCACATCCAGCTCAGCCACTTCGCTACCTTCGATGTGCTCCTCACCGCCACCCTCCTGCTTGTCCTTCTGGGAGCGGCCCTGGTCATGGAGCAGGGGAGCTACCGCGGCTCTCTGCTGGCCGGGCTGGGGCTGGGGCTGGGGCTGGCCACCAAGGTAAGCGTGGCGCCCATCCTGCTCCCCATACTGCTGGCCCACGCCCTCTACGCCTGGTTCCCCCCTTCGACCCTTCGACAAGCTCAGGATACCGCCCTTCGACCCTTCGACAAGCTCAGGACACCGCAGGCTCAGGACACCGCAGGCTCAGGACACCGCCCTTCGACAGGCTCAGGACACCGCAACGGCCCCCGCCTGGCCCGTGCACTCGCGGATCCTGCCCGGCTCCGGCGGGCGCTGGTGGGTCTGGGGCTGGCCTCGGGCGTGGCCGCGGTAGCCTTCCTGCTGGCCCAGCCCTACGCCATCCTGGACTGGAGCGTCTTTCTCCGGGACGTGCGGGAGCAGAGCGAGATGGTGCTCCGGCTGCGGGACTATCCCTACACCCGCCAGTATGCCGGCACAGCACCCTACCTCTACCCCTTGGAGCAGCTCGCCACCTGGGGCCTGGGCTGGCCCCTGGGCCTGGTGGTCTATCTGGGCCTGGGCTTCAGCATCCTCCGGGGCTGGCTGTACCGGGACAGGAGAGACCTGCTCCTCCTCTCCTGGGTGCTGCCTTACCTTCTGCTCACGGGCGCCTTCCCCGTGAAGTTCCTGCGCTACCTGTTGCCCGTCACGCCCCTCCTCCTCCTCATGGGCGCACGCCTGCTGCTGAGCCTGCGGGACTGGGCCGCGCCGCGCCGTGGGTCCCTCGCCCCGCCAGGAAACCGATGGTTCACCGCCGCAAGGCACTTCCGGATGGGGGTGGCGCCCACCAGCGCGTTAGCCCTGGGCCAGGGCAGCACGGCGCGCGCCAGGCTTTGGCGCAACCTCCTGCCCTACGCTCCCGAGCTGCTGATCGGGCTGGTGCTGGGGACGACGGTGTGGTACGCCCTGGCCTTCACGAACATCTACCGCCAGGACCACCCGGCGCTGCGCCTCTCCCGCTGGATCAACGACAACGTGCCCAGGGGTCAGCTCATCCTCAAAGAGCACTGGGAGGAGGGTGTGCCTGATCTGGGGCAGTATCGCGTGGAAGAGCTGGCCCTCTACGAGCCCGATGACAGCCAGAAGACCGCCCGCCTGGCCGAGCAGCTCAGCCGCGCCGACTACCTGGTCTTCTACAGCAACCGCCTCTACGGTACGATCCCCCGCTTGCCGGAGCGCTACCCTGTCTCTTCCCGCTACTACCAGCTCCTCTTCTCTGGCAGGCTGGGCTACCAGCTAGTCCACTCCACCGAAGCGTACCCCAGCTTCCTGGGGGTGACCTGGAGGGACGACACCTTCCGCCGGCCCGGCCTGCCCGCGCCCGGGGGCGCGCAGTCTGGGAACACCGGGCTGGCGCTGGAGCCGGGCGCCGCCGACGAGAGCTTCACGGTGTACGATCACCCCAAGACCCTGCTGTTCAAGAAGGCGCAGCCCCTCTCGGCGGAGGAGCTGGCTCGCCTGCTGCAGCCCGCGCTACGCGTGGGCAGTGGAGAGGCCGGCCTCATGCTGTCGCCACCGGACCTCGCGGCGCAGCAGGCCGGCGGCGCGTGGGCGGAGCTGTTTCCCAAAGACTCCCTGGCACGCCAGGCCCCCTGGCTGATGTGGCTGCTGGCCCTGGAGGCGCTGGGGCTTTTGACGCTGCCCCTGGCCTTTGGCCTGTTCTCCTCTTTTCCCGACCGCGGCTACCTGGTGGCCAAGGGGTTAGGGCTGCTCTTGGTGGGCTACGTCACGTGGCTGCTGGCCAGTCTCCACCTTTTGCCCTTTGCCCGCGGCACGGCGATCCTGGCCATGGCGGCTTTGCTGGCCGCCGCCTTCGCCGCGACCGTGCGCCAGCAGGCTGCCCTGAAGCGGTTCCTGGCTGACCGCTGGCGCTACCTGCTGGCCCTGGAGGCGCTCTTTCTGCTGGCCTTTGCGGGTTTTCTCCTGGTGCGCGCCACGAACCCCGACCTGTGGCATCCTTGGCGGGGGGGCGAGAAGCCCATGGACTTCGCCTACCTGAACGCCCTGGTAAAGAGCACTACGATGCCCCCGTACGATCCCTGGTTCAGCGGGGGCTACATCAACTACTACTACTACGGCCACTTTCTGGTCGCTCTGCTGATCAAACTCACGGGTGTCGTTCCCGAAGTGGCCTACAACCTGGCGGTGCCCACCCTGTTCGCCCTCCTGGTGGGGGGTCTTTTCAGCCTCGGCAGCGCGCTGGCCGCCGGAGCTGGGGCCGGAACCCAGGCGACGGCTAGTCCGGGGGGAGCACCAGGGCCTGCTGTGGTGCTGGGCGGCGTAGCCGCAGTGATCCTGGTGGCCCTGGTGGGCAATCTTGACGGCGCCGGCCAGCTTCTGGAGGCGCTCCAGCGGGCCAGCGCCGTGAATCTGCCCAGTACACTGCCCGGACTCTCGGGCCTGGCTGGATCCGTCGCGGGCGTCTATCGGGTCACGCTGGAGGGCGCCGCCGTGCCACCGTTCGACTACTGGCGCTCCAGCCGCATGATGCCGCCTACCATCAGCATCACCGAGTTTCCCCTTTTCACCTTTCTTTTCGCCGATCTCCACGCTCACCTGATTTCCCTGCCCTTCAGCGTGCTGGCCCTCGCCCTGGCCGCACAGCTCGCCCTGGGCGACCGCCAAGCTCCGGGGTTGGGGAAGCGGCTAGCCTACCTCGCCGCTCTGGGGCTGGTGGTGGGGGCGATCCGCTGGGTGAATAGCTGGGACTATCCCACGCTTTTGCTGGTGAGTGTCATCGGCGTCGCCATCATGGAGCTGCGCCGGAGCAGGAGGCTGGATCGCTGGCTGCTGGCGCGCGTCATCGGGCAAGGGCTACTGCTCCTGGCCCTCAGCATGCTCCTTTTCCTGCCCCTGCAGGCGTCCTACCGGCTGTTCTACGCCGGGGTCACGCCCAGCCCGGAGACAACGCCCCTGCACCAGTACCTGCTGGTGCACGGCCTGTTCCTCGCCATCCTGCTGGGGTTTGTGGCCTCGGAGGGATGGCAGCGCTTTCACCGGCTGGGCCTGCTCCGGCTGCTGGCCCTCCTGACCCGTCGCTGGCCCGCCGCCCACCGGGCCTGGGCCCTCTCCCGGGCACTGGCCCGCCGCTCCGACCCCGCCAGCGGGCTGGCAGCGACCTACCTTTCGTCGGTGCTGGCCGTGGCGGTGCTGCTGGCGGCGGCGGGCCTGAGCACCCTGGCCTTTCTGGCCGCTTTTCTCGGCCTGCTGGCCCCCGTTCTGGTGGCGGAGGCCCTGTCGCCGGAGCAGCGGCGGCCAGGCCACCTCTTTGCACTGTCCCTGACAGCCATTGCCACCCTCCTGGGCGTCACCGTGGAGGTGTTCACGCTCCAGGGGGACATCCAGCGCATGAACACGGTGTTCAAGTTCTATCTGCAGGCCTGGGTGCTCTACGGGGTGGCAGCGGCCTACGCCCTCTGGTGGGTGCTGGCGCGCCCCGCTACTGCCCGGGGCCCTGGCACGCTGCCAAGGTTCTGGTCCGTGGGCCGGCCCGACCGGCTATGGGCACTGGCGGTGGCGACGCTCTTCCTGGCAAGCCTTGTCTATCCCCTGGCGGCCACGCCGGTCCGGGTGGCCGACCGTTTCCTGGCGCTGCCGCCAACCCTGGATGGCATGGCCTACATGAGTCAGGCGGAGTACCGGGACGAGGGGCGGTTGGTGCCGCTCCAGTGGGACTACGAGGCGATCCAGTGGCTGCGGGAGAAGGTCCCTGGCTCGCCGGTGGTGCTGGAGGCCGTCACACCCATCTACCGCTGGGGCAGTCGGGTCTCCATCTACACCGGCCTCCCCACGGTGCTGGGCTGGGACTGGCACCAGAGCCAGCAGCGCTGGGGATACCGGGAAGAGATCGAGGTGCGGAAGCAGGACGTGGCGGCCATCTACTCCACTCCCAGCGAGGCCAGGGCGCTGGAGCTGCTGCGCCAGTATGGGGTGCGGTATGTCTACGTTGGCCCGGTGGAACGTCTCTACTACCCTGACGTAGGCCTCAGCAAGTTTGCGGCCATGGCCCAGCGGGGTCACTTGCGCCAGGTCTACACCAATCCCGGGGTTACCGTCTACGCCGTGGAGGGGTAGCGCAGCATCCCCCATGGTTCGACAGGCTCACCATGAAACGTAAAGAGGCAAGGCCACAGGCCTTGCCTCTGCTCTTGGGGCTGATTCTCTAGACCGGTTGGCTGGCTGTCGCTTCGGCGACCAGAGCGGGCTCCGGCTGCTCCAGGGCTGGGCTGGGCAGAGGCGGAGGCGTCATCGCGCCGGTGAAGGCGTCCTCCAAGTCCCGCCCCTCCAGGGTCTCCTGGGCGATGAGCAGTTCGGCGATACGGTCCATCCGCCCCCGGTGGGTGATCAGGATGCGCTCGGCCGTATCGTAAGCGTCTTGGATGAGGTCGTGCACCTCTTCGTCGATCTCCTCGGCTACCTTCTCGCTGTAGTTGCGCTGCTCCGCGATCTCCCGACCCAGGAACACCAGCTCCTCCTTGCGGCCAAAGGTGCGGGGGCCCAGCTTCTCGCTCATGCCGTACTGGGTGATCATCTGGCGGGCGATCTGGGTAGCCCGGTCGATATCATTGCCGGGGCCGGTGGTCATCTCGCCAAAGACCAGCTTCTCGGCCACCAGACCACCGAGGGAGGCCGCCAGCATGTCCCGGAACTGGGACTTGGTCCAGAGATAGCGGTCTTCCACGGGGAGAAAGCGGGTATAGCCACCCATCATGCCCCGGGCCACAATGCTGATCTTGTGCACCGGATCGGAGTGGGGCAACATGCGGCCCACCATTGCGTGGCCCGCCTCGTGGTAGGCCGTGATCTCTTTCTCTCGCTGGCTGATGATGCGGCTCTTGCGCTCGGGTCCAGCGATGACCCGGTCGATGGCCTCCTCCAGTTCGTCCATCCCCACCGCCTTTTTGTTGCGGCGGGCGGCCAGGATGGCACCCTCGTTCACCAGGTTGGAGAGGTCGGCGCCGCTGAAGCCGGGGGTCTGCTTGGCCAGGACCTCCAGGTCCACGGTGGCGTCCAGGGGCCGCCCCTTGGCGTGGACCTCCAGGATGGCCTTGCGGCCATTGATGTCCGGGCGGTCCAGCACCACCTGGCGGTCGAAGCGGCCGGGGCGCAGCAGCGCCGGGTCCAGCACGTCCGGGCGGTTGGTGGCGGCGATGACGATGACGTTGGTGTTGGTATCGAAGCCGTCCATCTCCACCAGGATCTGGTTCAGGGTCTGTTCCCGCTCGTCGTGGCTACCGCCCAGGCCGGTGCCGCGCTGGCGGCCCACGGCGTCGATCTCGTCCACGAAGACGATGCACGGGGAGTTGCGCTTGGCCTGCTCGAAGAGGTCCCGCACGCGGGAGGCGCCCACGCCCACAAACATCTCCACGAACTCGCTGCCGCTGATGGAGAAGAAGGGTACGCCCGCCTCACCAGCCACGGCGCGGCTCAGGAGGGTCTTGCCGGTGCCCGGCGGGCCCACCAGGAGCACGCCCCGGGGGATACGTGCGCCCAGGGCAGAGAACTTCTCCGGGTACTTGAGGAACTCCACCACCTCCTGGAGCTCCTGCTTGGCCTCCTCCACGCCCGCCACATCGCTGAAGGTGATGGTGGGCCGGTTGCCGCTGAACATGCGGGCACGGCTCTTGCCGAAGCTCAGGGCCTGGTTGTTGGTGCCCTGGGCCTGGCGCATCATGAAAATCAGCACGGCGCCGAAGAAGATCAGGGGCAGGAAGTTCAGCAGCAGCCCCAGCAGGTTGCCGAACTGGCCCGGCTCCCGCACCACGATGGGGATCTTGTTCTTGGAGAGATCGACGCCGGCTTTCTGGAGCAAGTCGAAGGTAGTGGCGCTAGGCTCTTTGCGGGCCCGCACCTTGTCCCCGTTGGACTTCTGGACGATGAGGGTGTCGCCCTGCACCTCGATGCGCTGGATTTCCTCGCTGCGGGCCAGGGCGAAGACCTCCGTGATGTCCACGTCCCGCCCAGGCTGCGAGGGCTGGAGAAACGTGAAGAAGATGGTGACCACCGCCACCAGCACCAGGAGGTAGATAAAGCTATTACGCAGCCACTTGGGGTCCATAGCGCCCTAGCAGGTCAGGCCCTCGCAACGAGGGATAAGGTTGTTCTTGCCGAGAAAGGGATAATCGCCCACGTTATGGCCGACAACTCTCAGTATAGCAGAAAAGCCCCTTCGGGCAAACCGCGCCGCTGAGCGCCCCATTCATTTGACACCCCTTCGGCGTCCTCGCTAGAATGAGTCTGTGATTGCCCTGCTAGTGGAGACGTGGACATGGTTGAGATGACCATCGAAAGCGTCCGCGTAAGCTTGATGAACTACCAGCGCGTCGTCATCCTCAAAGAGAGGGATGCGAACCGCTATCTGCCTATCTGGATCGGGCCTGCCGAGGCCGATGCCATTGCGGTGCAGCTTCAGGAGGTGGCGGTGCCCCGGCCATTGACCCATGACCTGCTGAACTCCGTCATCTCCGCCTTGGGCGCAGCCGTCCGCTCCATCGTGGTCAACGACCTGAACAACGACACCTTCTTCGCCCGTATTCTGCTGGATGTGGACGGCCGGAGCCTGGAGATCGACTCTCGTCCCAGTGATGCCTTGGCCCTGGCGGTGCGGGTGCAGGTACCCATCTTTGCGGAGGATGCCGTTCTGGAGAAGGCGGGAGTAGTGATGGACCCGGAGACGGGCAAGTTCCAGGCGAAGATGCCAGAGGCAGGCGCGCAGGTGGACGAAGAGGAGATCAAGCGCCTCTCCGCCTTCACCGATTTCATCAACAGCCTGGACCTGGACGACTTTGAGCAGCGCAAGACGTAGGCTTGCGCTGCGCCGGCCATCGCGCAGCTCCTGCTTCTCCTCACGGCGCTAGCACTCTCAAGCTCCAAGCGCAGATTGGCTTGGAGCTTTTGTCTGCCTTGCCCGCGATGACGACGTTTATGCTGGCCCTGTTGACGGCGGTGTTGGTGGCCGCGCTGGCGACGCCGCTGGCGGGCCGGATCGCCCTGCGTTACGGCTTCTCGGACCGGCCACACCCCCGGCGGAGCCCGGTGCTGAAGCCCCGGCTGGGTGGCGCGGCGCTGTACCTGGCTTTTGCCGTGGCATTGGGCCTGACCTATCCTCTGCTGCCTGCCCGCACCCCAGAAGAGGTGGCCCGGGTAGCGGGCCTGCTGGCTGGAGGGTTAGTTGTGCTGGCCCTGGGCGTCCTGGACGACAAGTTCGACCTCCCGGTGCTGCCTCAACTAGGGGGCCAGTTGGTGGCCGCCGCCCTGGCCATCGGCAGCGGCATCCTGATAGACAAGGTGACCAATCCCTTCAGCACCGGCCCGGCCGATTCCCTGCTGCATTTCCCCTTCTGGCTGGCCGTGTTGCTGACCATCCTCTGGCTGCTGGGGGCTATGAACACGGTGAACTTCCTGGACGGAGTGGACGGCCTGGCGGCCGGGGTGGTCGCGGTGGCGGCGCTGGTGCTGGCGGCCCATAGCTGGATCCTCGGGCAGGAGACCATCGCCCTGCTGCCCCTGGCGCTGGCAGGCGCCTGCGCGGGCTTCCTGCCGCACAACTTCTATCCGGCCAGGATCACCATGGGCACCTCCGGCTCGCTGTTCCTGGGCTTCTCCCTGGGCGCCCTCGCCATCATCGGAGGCGCCAAGGCGGCCACCCTGCTGCTGGTGCTGGGGCTACCCGTGGTGGACACCGGCTGGGCCATCTTTCGCCGTCTGCTGGCGGGTCGTTCTCCCTTTCAGGGTGACCGGGGCCACCTGCACCACCGGCTGCTGGCCCTGGGCTTCTCCGAGCGGCAGATCGTACTGCTGATGTATGCGGCCTCCGCGCTGCTAGGCGGGCTGGCCCTGGTCCTCTCTACCCGGATGGCCAAGCTCTACGCGCTTGCCATTATGGGCGTGGCTACCTTACTCTTGGTGGGCGCGCTGGCCTACCTGGCCCAACGCAGGCTGCGAGTGAGGAGTTGATTCCCATTTTTTGCCTGTGCTATACTTCACAAAGTTTGCGCGGGGTGTGGGCGTGGGGTGGAATGCCCGAGTCTGGCGGCTGATCGGCCTCGGCTGGTATGTAGCCTTCTGCCTGGTCGCGGGCATCCTGGGCGGACTGTGGCTGGATCAGCAGCTCAGGACGCAGCCGCTCTTTCTGCTCCTAGGGCTGGCCGCGGGGCTGGGGGCGGCGTTTGTGGGCATCTTCCGGCTGGTCCAGGAGTCGGTGGAAGAGTCGTAACACACTAGAGCAGGGAGAAGCCTGTGGCCAATCTCTCCGGCAAGCAGCTGGCCGGGCTCTTGGTGGCGCTGCTGGTAGCGGGCCTCTTTGTGCGGGGTCCGCTGCCCGAGATCCTGGTGCCCGCGGAGGCCATCGCAAGCGTCGCGGGCTTCACCCTGACCAACACCATCCTGGCTACCTGGGTCACCATGCTGGCGCTTCTGCTGGCCTTCAGAGCCGCCACCAGCGACATGCAGCTCATCCCCCAGGGCCTCCAGAACCTGCTGGAGACGGCGGTGGACGGGCTGCACGGGTTTGTCGCCAGCGTGGCCGGCGAACGGTATGCCCACCACTTCTTTCCCATGGTGGCCACCATCTTCCTCTTTGTCATCACCAACGCCTGGCTGTCGCTGCTGCCGGGCTTCGGGACCATCGGGCTGATCCATCACGCCGACCACGGTGGCGTCACCCTCACCCAGGCCGGCCCCCTAGCACTCATCGTTTCCGGAGCACAGAAGGTGGAGCCCAACGCCCATCTGCCGGAGGGCACGCCAGTGGGGGTGCTGGTCCCTCTGCTGCGGGGGGCCAACACCGACCTGAACACCACCCTGGCGCTGGCCCTGATCGCCATGACCTTCGTGGAGCTGTGGGGGATCCGGGCCAACGGCTTCTTTGGCTACGGCAGTAAGTTCGTCAACCTGGGGAGAGTCTTCCGGGGGGAGATCGCCTTCGGGCTCATCGACGTGTTTGTGGGCATCCTGGAAGCTATCAGCGAGATTGCCCGGGTGGTCAGCTTCACCTTCCGGCTCTTCGGCAACATGTTTGCGGGCGAGGTACTGCTGGCGGTCATCGTCTTTCTCATCCCCTGGGCATTGGTGCTGGTCTTCTACGGGCTGGAGCTCTTCGTTGGGTTCGTGCAGGCGCTGGTCTTTGCGGGCCTCACCCTGGTCTTTGCCACCATGGCGGTGGCGGGCCACGGCGAGGGCCACGAGTCCGGCGCCGAGCACCACTAGCTCCGCTCTTCACACACGCAAGGAGATACAAGGAGGAGGTCTTCTCATGCCCGACAATCCCGAAGCAGTGAAGCTTCTGGCGGCCGGCCTGGCCATGGGCCTGGGCGCCATTGGCCCCGGCATTGGCATTGGCCTACTGGCTGGCAAGGCCATGGAGGCCATCGGCCGCAATCCGGAGGCGCGCGGCTACATCCAGACCAACATGATCCTGGCCATCGCCTTTGCCGAGGCCATCGGCATCTACGCGTTGGTGGTTGCGCTGATCCTCAAGTTCGTGTAGGCGCCGCTCGCGCAGCGTTACGGGAGGCCCGGCTCCTTCAGGAGGAGCCAGGGGGTCTCCCAGCCAGGAGGAGGCTCGCCATTGGAAGCCCTGGGGATTAACATTCCGGGCTTGGTGGCCCAGATCGTCAATTTCCTGCTGCTGTTTTTCCTGCTGTCCCGGTTCGCGTTCAAACCCATCCTGAACATGCTGGACCAGCGGGCGCAGCGCATCAAGGAGAGCCTGGAGGCGGCGGATCGGGTCCGGCAGGAGGCCGCCCAGTCCCAGGTGAACATCCAGTCCCAGTTGGATGCCGCCCGGCGGGAGGGCCAGGCCATCATCGAGCAGGCCGCTCGCGCCGCGGAACAGCTCCGGGAGGAAGTGCGGGAGGCCGCCCGGCGGGAGGCCGAGGCCATCGTGGCCCGGGCCAAGGCCGACTTTGACCTGGAGCGAGAGAAGGCCATCGAGGAGCTGCGGCGCCAGTTCGCCGACATCACCATCCTGGCCGCGGAGAAAGTCATCAACGAGTCCCTGGACCGGGCCCGCCACCAGCGCCTCATCAGCGAGGTGCTGGAGCAGAGCCGGCTGAACTAGCGGGAAGGCGAGGGACGCCGTGGCTGTAGCCGCCTCCGCCAAACGGTACGCCCAGGCCGTCTTCACCCTGGCCCAAGAGGGGAATACCTTCGACCAGTGGCTCTCAGACCTCCAGACGCTGGGTGAGCTGGGGCAGGACCAGGGCTTCCGCCTCATCATGGAGAGCCCTCGAGTGCCCCTGGCCAGGAAGCAGGCCCTGCTGCGAGAAAGGCTTCCCAACCTGAGTCCGTTAGCTATGAACCTGGCGCAGCTCCTGGTGGCCAAGGGCCGGGTGGAGCTGATCCCCGGCCTGGTGGAGGAGGTGCGCCGGCTGGTGGATGAGCGCCGGGGCATCGCGCATGCCCGTGTCCTCACCGCCGTGCCCCTGGAGCCTCCGGAGCAGACCGCTCTGAGCCAGCAGTTGGCCCGCTATACCGGGCGCCAGGTGGTGCTCACCGCGGAGGTGGACCCCAGCATAGTGGGCGGCGTCGTGGCGCGCATCGGCGACAAGCTGCTGGACGGCAGCACCAGGGGGCGATTGGAGGCGCTGCGGCGCCAGCTCGCGGCACGTAGATAAGGATGGCATGGGGGGTGTAGCATGACCACTCGAGCGGAAGACATCGCCTCTATTCTGAAGCAGCAGATAGAGCAGTTCGGCTCGGCCATCACCGCGGTGGACACGGGCACCGTGGTGGAGGTGAGCGATGGCATCGCCCGCATCCATGGCCTGGCGGACGTGCGGGCCAGCGAGCTGCTAGAGTTCCCCGGCGGCGTCATGGGCATCGCCCTCAACCTGGAGGAAGAGGGCGTCGGCGCCATCATCCTGGGGGACTACTCGGAGATCAAAGAGGGCGATGAGGTCCGTCTCACGGGCCGTATCATCGAGGTGCCCGTGGGCGCCACGCTGGTGGGCCGGGTGGTCAATGCCCTGGGCCAGCCCCTAGACGGCAAGGGCCCCATCGCGGCCACTAAGACGCGCCCCATCGAGATCGTGGCCCCCAACGTGGTGACCCGTAAGTCCGTGGACACGCCGGTGCAGACCGGCATCAAGGCCATCGACAGTATGATCCCCATTGGCCGGGGCCAGCGGGAGCTGATCATCGGCGACCGCTCCACGGGCAAGAGCGCCATCGCCATCGACACGATCATCAACCAGAAGGGGGGCGACCTCCTCTGCATCTACGTGGCCATCGGCCAGAAGGCGGCCAAGGTAGCCCAGATCGTGGCCACCCTGGAGCAGCATGGCGCCATGGAGCACACCATCGTGGTGGCCGCCAACGCCTCGGACTCCGCGGCCTTGCAGTACCTGGCGCCCTACGCCGGCTGCGCCATGGCCGAGGACTTCATGGAGCAGGGCAAAGAGGCCCTCATCGTCTACGACGACCTCTCCAAGCACGCCTGGGCTTACCGCCAGATCTCCCTGCTGCTGCGGCGGCCGCCGGGACGGGAGGCCTACCCCGGCGACGTCTTTTACCTGCACAGCCGGCTGCTGGAGCGGGCGGCCAAGATGGCGCCGGAGTACGGCGGCGGCTCCCTGACGGCCCTGCCCATCATCGAGACCCAGGCGGGCGACGTCTCGGCCTACATCCCCACCAACGTCATTTCCATCACCGACGGCCAGATCTATCTGGAGACCGACCTCTTCAATGCCGGCACCCGTCCGGCGGTGAACGTGGGTCTCTCGGTGTCCCGCGTGGGCGGCGCGGCCCAGCGGCGTCCTATGCGGCAGGTGGCGGGCCGGCTACGGCTGGACCTGGCCCAGTTCCGCAACCTGGAGGCCTTTGCCCAGTTTGGCACCAGTGACCTGGACCCTGCCACCCGGCGTCAGCTTGAACGGGGCCAGCGGCTGGTGGAAATCCTCAAGCAGCCCCAGTACGTGCCCCTGGTGGTGGAGAAACAGGTGGCCATCCTCTTCGCCGGCGTCAACGGGCTGGTGGACGAGGTGCCGGTGGAGAAGATGCGTCCCTGGGAGGCCGGCTTCCACAAGTTCATGGACACTACGCACCCAGAGATACTGCGCGAGGTCCGGGAGAACTGCGACGGCCAGCAGAATATGCCCGACGACCTCCAGGAACGGCTGCGCAAGGCCATCACCGACTACAAGAGCGTGGCGCAGGTCTAGGGGGACAGTCTGGCCAGGAGGGCGGGGTATGCCTGTCCTCACCACGGTGGACATCCGCTTCGCCTCCTGGGAGGGGGAGCAGGCCTTCCTGGATATCTATCAGCAGTTCGAGGGGGAGGTAAAGCGCATCCCCGGGTGCCTGGACTACCGGGTCTACCGGGGACCCGACCGCCTCTACCTCTTCTTTGTGGTATGGGAGGACCGGACGGCGGTGCAACGCTGGGTGGACAACGAGTTCCACCGGACGGTGCTCATGGCCAGTTACCGCAGGTGGTGCAAAGAGGGTTGGTTCGGCTACTGGGACCCGGCCGAGGATCATAGCCGGACCCGCAAGTGCATGGAGTGCGGCCGCTGGACCCAGGCGCAGCCGGGGTGGTCCATGGCTGGCCCGGCGAGCTGCCGCAACTGCGGGCATCGCCTGGCGGCAGAGGAGCACTAGCAACCGATGGCATCCCGGGGCCGCGACGACGCGCCTCCTGCCGCCACCGATACGCTGCTGGCGCGGGTGCGGGCGCAGTGTGAGGGGATACCCGTCTGGCGCTGGTATGACATGACGGTGCAGGAGGCCGAGGAGGGGCGCTGCCGGGTGAAGCTGCGGGTGCAGCCGGGCATGATCAACGCCGACGATGATACCCTCAACGGCGGCATCATCGCCGCGCTGGTGGATGAATCGGTGGGCGCGGCCCTCATGACGGTCTACGAGTTGGGAAAGGATGTCCAGGGCCGCACTACTACGGAGTTGAACGTGAGCTATCTGGAGGGAGCACGTACCCCAGAGGTCTACGCCGAGGCCCGGATCCTGCGCAAGGGCCGCACCCTGGTGGTGGGCACGGCCGATGTGCTGGATGCGTCCGGCAAGCGCTGCGCCACGGGCCGGGTCACCTACATGGTCTTTCGCTAACGGTGGCGCCTGGGCATGGCAGAGCGTGAGCGGGTCGCCATCAATCCAGCGGGGAGCCAGCCGCCGGGCGTACCCCTGACGCCCGGCATCAGGGCGGGCGGCTTCATTTTCGTGTCGGGCCAGGTGGGACGAGGCACGGTGGGAGGCCAGGCCGTGCTGGGCGCAGACGTGCGGGAGCAGACGGCCTTCTGCCTGGACAACATCAAGCGGGTGCTGGAGGCTGGCGGCTCCTCCATGGACAGGGTGGTGAAGTGCACGGTGTTCATGACTGACATCGGCCAGTTTGCCGAGATGAACCAGGTTTACCAAAGCTACTTTTCTGGCGAGCCGCCTGCCCGCACCACCGTCCAGGTGGTGGCGCTGGCCCGGCCCAACCTGCTGGTGGAGATCGAGGCCATTGCCCTGGCATGATGCTGCGCGGCTGAAGGTACAGCTCGGGGAAGCCCAAGCAACGATGAGATAAGGTCTTACCATGCCAAACATTCGCCAGATTCGCAGACGCATCCGCAGCGTGCAGAGCACGGCCAAGATCACCAACGCCATGTCCATGGTGGCGGCCTCTCGCATGCGGCGCGCCCAGCAGCGGGGACTCCAGGGGCGCCCCTATGCCCAGCAGATCCGGGGTGTCATGAGCCACCTGACGGCGCTACCCCAGACGGGAGAGGCGCCTCATCCGCTGCTGCAGCAGCGGCCCGTGCAGCGCATCGCGTACATCCACATCACCGCCGACCGGGGGCTCTGCGGCGCGCTCAACTCCAACATGAACCGGGCGGCCCACCAGTTCATCGCCGAGCAGTCGGCGCCGGTGGAGGTGGTGGCCGTGGGTCGCCGGGGCCGAGACTTCATGGCTCGCACGCGCCGGGAGCTACGGGCGGTGTTTATGGACCTGGGTTACTTGCCCAGTCTGCTGGACACCCTGGCCATCTCCCGGGTGGTTATGGAGGACTACGAGAACGGGCGGGTGGACCAGGTGTACCTGGGTTACAGCGATTTCATCAACACCGTGCTCCAGCGTCCGGTGATCCAGCGGCTCATTCCGGTGGAACCGGCGCCGCTGGAGCCACTCTACAACGTGGAGTACATCTACGAGCCTTCGCCGGAGACGGTGCTGGGCGCGCTGCTGCCCCGCTACGTGGAGATGCTGGTCTACCACGCGGTGCTGGAGCACATCGCCAGCGAGCAATCGGCCCGCATGGTCTCGATGCGCAACGCCACGGAGAACGCCAAGTCCATGATCGAGGACCTGACCCTGACCTACAACAAGGCCCGCCAGGAGATGATCACCAAGGAGCTGCTGGACATCGTGGGAGGCGTGGCCGCGCTGGAGGGATAGAGGATGGGGAACGAGGAACAGGGAACAGGGAACAGGGAACGTGGAACGTGGAACCAGAGGAAGAACGCAAGGGGTATAAGAAACTACGGGCATGGCAAAAAGCGGACGAACTGGCGTCCACCGTGTTTCGGGCCGTGTGGCGTACTCAGACGATTCCGCCTTGGCTGAGAGAGCAAGTCTGCAAATCTGCTCTATCGGTGCCTGCGAACATTGCTGAGGGATATTCAAGAGGCTCCCTGGCAGACTACCTGAGATTCCTGGATATTGCCCGAGGTTCGTTGGGAGAAACAGAGTACTACGTCGGATTCATGGCAGAAAATGGTCTGATAAATGCCTCGATCGCGGAAAAACTGTTATCTCTATTATCAGATACAGGCGGTTTGCTGTTCGGGCTCATTCGAAGTTTAGCTCAAAAGCAAAAAGCCGGCACCTGGAAACACCGCGCCTCGGTTAATGACGAACAGGCGTCATACCTGGTCGATGATAGTGAGGTGCAATTTCAGTTCGCAGTGACGATTGCCGGCCGTCCACCCCTTCATCAGGCTTCGCATGGCATCTCTTTGAATAACCCCAAACATACCTACTACCACAAGGCACAGACCCTCAAACAGGCTGCGGCAGAGAAGATGCAAGGACGTGCTCCTTTTTCTAGTGCGGTGGTAATGGAGGTATCCAACGGTCACAGAGAGGAGCAGGGCGACTCTGCCAGCATTCTCCAGGCAGTCTTCACAGCGCTTGAAGGCGTTGTTTACAATGATGACGGTCAAATCAAAGAGGTTCATTACTTAGAGGGATCGGATCAGGAGGACTCCTACAGCGTTACAGTGTCTCCTCTCTCTGAGGAGTAAGACCCCGTGTTCCCCGTTCCGTGTTCCTGGTTCCATAGGAGGGAAAATGGCAGAAGGACGAGTCGCACAGATCATCGGCACCGTGATCGACGTGGAGTTCCCGCCGGAGGAGCTCCCAGCCCTCTTTAATGCCCTGGAGATCCCCATGGGGGACAAGACCCTGGTGGCCGAGGTGCAGCAGCATGTGGGCAACAACTGGGTGCGCTGCCTGGCCATGGACATCACCGACGGCCTGCGCCGCGGCGACCGGGCCATCGACACCGGCCGGCCCATCCGCGTGCCGGTGGGGCCCTCCACCCTGGGGCGGCTCTTCAACGTCCTGGGCCAGCCCCTGGACAACCTGGGCGACGTGCCGGGCGAGGACCGCTGGCCCATCCACCGCCCCGCCCCCAGCTACGAGGAGCAGGAGACCCAGGCCCAGATGCTGGAGACTGGCATCAAGGTCATCGACCTCATCGCGCCCCTGGCCCGGGGCGGCAAGGTGGGCCTCTTCGGCGGCGCCGGCGTGGGCAAGACCGTGGTGAACACCGAGCTGATCCGCAACCTGGCGGAGGAGCACGGCGGCTTCTCGGTGTTTGCAGGCGTGGGCGAGCGCTCCCGGGAGGGCAACGACCTCTGGCACGAGATGCGGGAGTCGGGCGTGCTGAGCAAGACCTGCCTGGTCTTCGGCCAGATGAACGAGCCGCCCGGCGTGCGCCTGCGCATCGGCCTGGCGGGCCTGACCATGGCGGAGTACTTCCGGGACGTGGAGGGACGGGACGTCCTGCTGTTCATTGACAACATCTACCGCTACACCCTGGCGGGCATGGAAGTCTCGGCGCTGCTGGGACGCATGCCGTCGGCGGTGGGGTACCAGCCCACCCTGGCCACGGAGATGGGCGAGCTGGAGGAGCGGATCACCTCCACCAAGAAGGGGGCCATCACCTCCTTCCAGGCCATCTACGTGCCCGCCGACGACTACACCGACCCCGGTGTGGCCACCACCTTCGCCCACCTGGACGCCGTGGTGGCCCTGGACCGGGCCATCGCCGAGCAGGGGCTCTACCCCGCGATGGACCCCCTGGTCTCCTTCAGCCGCATCTTAGACCCCAACGTGGTGGGGGAGGACCACTACTTCGTGGCCCGGGAGGTGCAGCGGGTGCTCCAGCGCTACAAGGACCTCCAGGACATCATCGCCATCCTGGGCATCGACGAGCTCTCCGACGAGGACAAGCTGACGGTGGCCCGGGCCCGCAAGATCCAGCGCTTCCTCTCCCAGCCCTTCTTCGTGGCCGAGACCTTCACCGGCACCCCCGGCCAGTACGTGCCGGTGAAGGAGACGGTGCGGGGCTTCCGGGAGATCCTGGAGGGCCAGCACGATGACCTGACGGAGCAGGCCTTCTACATGGTGGGCACCATCGACATGGCCCGGGAAAAGGCCGAGCGCCTGGCCCGGGAGGTGTAAAGTGGGATGCCTCACAAACGCCCACCATGAACCGTCGGACGTAGGGGCGGGTTTGAAACCCGCCCCTACGAAAGCTGGAGCAGAAGAAGTGAAAACAAAGCATCGGTTACCTCTTGGGGATGCCTATGTATTCGGAACCCAACATGGTTTGGGTAATGAAATCGCTGGCATTCGAGCCTTGGCGAGAGAACGGGATGACCCCGATACAAGTCGCACACACCATAGGTATGTAGCGCGACTCTTTAGAGATAAGGGCTTGCTTGCCCTCTTCATCAAGAGTTGTTGGCCTGAGGGAGAACGATATATCACAAAGTATCTTTCATAGACGCATGCATAGGATGATTTCTTCGGCACACGTCAACCGCTCTCTCTATGGAAGAAGCAACGGAGGACCCATGGACGGAAAGCGGCGCCCCCTGCCCCGGCCCTTCAGCTTCCACTGGGGCGGCGGCCAGATCGTGGAGGAGGCCTCCTATGCCGGCCAGCATCACGAGCCGACGCTCCAGCTCCTGGAATACGAGGACGGCTCCCTCAGCGTCCGCTTCTGCTCCTACAGCCACAGCGGCCACTTCCAGCGGACGCCCCTCATGGTGGGCGAGGCCGACCTCACGGCCCTGCGGGACGAGCTTGAGGAGTGCCCCCGCTTGCGGGAGCTGCTGCGGCGCTTGACGGCGTGACCCCGACGGACGCCGCTCTCTCCTCAATTGTTTGACAGGGTCAAAGTTGTTGGGTCCTGCCCTACGATGGTCACAGCTTTCACCCAACCTCACAGGATGAGCGATTGGCAAGAATCGTCGTAGTCATGCTGGTCCCCAGAGCCGTGATCTCAGGGCACTAGCCCTTTCTCGCATAAGTGTGCGATTATTACCACAGAGGATGTAGCTATGCCCTTCCGCCTCGAAGTCGTCACCGCCGAACGCTCCGTCTTCTCCGAGGACGTGGACCTGGTCACCGTCCCGGGCATCGACGGCGAGCTGGGGATCCTGCCCCACCACGCGCCCCTGCTCACGGCGCTCACCTACGGTGAGATGGTCATCCGCAGAGGGCACGAGGAGACCAGCATCGCCATTGGCGGCGGGTTCCTGGAGGTGCGGCCGGACAAAGTGGTGGTGCTGGCCGACATGGCGGAGCGAGCCGAGGAGATCGACGTGAGCCGTGCCGAGGCCGCCCGCAAGCGAGCGGAGGAGCAGCTGACCCTGGGGCCGGCGCTCGTAGACACGCTGCGGGCCGAAGCAGCCCTGCGGCGGGCCGAGGCCCGGCTGCGGGTGGCGCGGCACCGCCGCGGCACCGGCGCCCCCAGCACGGAGGCCGGCATGCAGGCCCGCGCCGGCGACTAGCATGAGGAGGATGGGTGAGCAGCAAGGATACTGAGCACCGCTTCTCCATCCGGGGAGGCAACCCGCTCTCGGGCACCGTCCGCATCAGCGGGGCAAAGAACGCGGTGCTCCCCGCCATGGCCGCCTCCCTCCTTACCCAGGAGGACTGCCTCCTGGAGAACGTCCCCCGCATCGCCGACATCGAGATCATGGCCGATGTGCTCCGGGCCCTGGGCGCCTCGGTGGAGTGGCGTGGCCACAGCAGCCTCTGGCTGAACGCCGCCAACGTCCGCACCGTGGTCGCCCCCAGCGAGCTGGTGGTGCGCAACCGGGCCAGCTTCCTGGTGATGGGGCCGCTGCTGGGACGCTTCGGCGAGGCGGCCTCCTGCCCGCCCGGCGGCGATGTCATCGGCCAGCGCCCTATCGACGTGCACCTGGCGGGCTTCCGGGCCCTGGGCGCCGACCTCTCCCGGCGAGAGGACAAGTACTGGGCGCAGGCCAAGGAGTTGCACGGCGCGCGCATCTTTATGGACTACCCCAGCAACATGGGGACCGAGAACCTGCTGATGGCGGCGGTGCTGGCCAGGGGCCGCACCGTCATCAAGAATGCCGCTGCAGAGCCCGAGGTCTGCTGCCTGGCAGCTCTCCTCAACGACATGGGTGCCCGCATCACCGGCGCCGGCACCAACACCATCGAAGTAGAGGGCGTGCCGGCCCTGCACGGCGCCAGCCACACCCTCATCCCCGACCGCATCGAGGCGGGCACCTTCGCCCTGGCGGCAGCCATTACCGGCGGCGACGTGACCGTGGAGGCGGTGAACAGCGATCATCTGGACTCGCTCCTCTGGAAGCTGGTGGAGGCCGGGGTGGAGGTGACGCCAGGGGACGGCACCCTGCGGGTGCGGGCCGCCGGCCCCCTGTCGGCGACCAACGTGCAGGCCCTCCCCTATCCGGGATTCGCCACGGACCTCCAGTCGGCCATGGGCACCCTGCTCACCCAGGCCCGGGGTGTCAGCGTGCTCTACGAGCGAGTGTACGACAACCGTCTGCTCTACGTCAGCGAGCTGCGCAAGCTGGGCGCCGAGATCGTGGTGGCGGGCCAGACGGCTATCATCAGCGGGCCCACGGCCCTGGTGGGCACGGGCGTGCGGGCGCTGGACATCCGCTCCGGCGCGGCCCTGGTGCTGGCAGGCCTTGCCGCCTCTGGCACCACCGAGGTGGCCGACGTCTGGCACCTGGAGCGGGGGTATGAGCATATCGAGACTAAGCTGCACAAGCTGGGCGCCCACATCCGCCGCATCGGCGGCGGCAAGGAGTAATTTTGTTCACCAGACGCATTGGGATAGACCTGGGGACGGCCAATGTCCTGGTCTACGAGAAGGGGAAGGGCATCGTCGTCAACGAGCCCTCGGTGGTGGCCCTGGGGGTGCGGGAGAACCGCATCGAGGCCGTGGGCAGCGAGGCCCAGTCCATGCTGGGGCGCACGCCGGGGGGCATTGCGGTCATCCGCCCCATGCGAGAGGGCGTCATCGCCGACTACACCATTACCGAGGCGATGCTCCGCTATTTCATCGGCAAGGTCTGTGGCCGGTTCCGCATCTCCAAGCCGGAGGTGATGATCTGCATCCCCGCAGGTTGCACCAGCGTGGAGCAGCGGGCCGTGCGCGACGCCGCGGAGCAGGCGGGAGCGCGGCGACCGGCCCACCTGATCCCGGAGCCCCTGGCGGCGGCTATCGGCGCGCAGTTGCCCGTGGGTTCACCACGGGGGAACATGGTGGTGGACATAGGCGGGGGTCGCACCGAGGCTGCCATCATCTCCATGTACGGCATCGTCGTCGTCCAGTCGGTGCGGGTGGCGGGAGACAAGATCGACGACACCATCGCGGCCTACATCCGCCGCCGCCATAACCTGGCCATCGGTGAGCGCATGGCGGAGGAGGTGAAGCTGGAGGTGGGGAGCGCGCTCCCGCTGGAGCAGGAGCTCGCCTGCGAAGTGCGGGGCAGAGACCAGGTCACTGGCTTGCCGCGCACCATCACCGTCACCAGCGCAGAGATCACCCAGGCCATTAGCGACCCGGTGGGGCAGATCGTAACCGCGGCCAAGGCAGTGCTGGAGCGCACACCGCCGGAGCTGGCCGCCGACGTGATCGATCAGGGAATCGTGCTCACGGGCGGCGGCGCGCTGCTGCGCCGGCTGGACGAGCTCATCGGCCAGGAGACGGGCGTCCCCTGTTATGTTGCGCCCGATCCCCTGCGCTGTGTTGCCGTGGGGGCCGGCGTTGCCCTGGAGTACCTGGACCTGATTAAACGGAACCTGCCCTCGGAAGAAGAGTCGCTGGTGGCTAGCTACTAGCGGCTGCCACCCGGCGCCCCCTCCCTCCCGCGGTGTCGCGCCTGCCCTCCAAGGACTTCAGGTGGTAGGTCATGCTCTGGAGGGCTACCACCGGGTCGATGTCCCGCACCCACACGCCTTTGGGCGTCCGCGGCTGAACCGGTGCGTAGTTGAGGATAGCCCTGACACCGCTCTGGCACAGGAGGTCTACTACCTCCTGGCACGCCTCTGCCGGCACCGCCACGATCCCGATGTCCACCTGCCTGTCCCCGGCGACCGTTTCCAGGTCCTTCACGTCTCGCACCACCAGGTCGCCCACCCGCTGGCCGACGGAGGCGGGGTTGGAGTCGAACGCGGCGATGATGTGAAAGCCCTGGGGCGCGAACCCGCCATAGCTGAGAATGGCCCGTCCCAGTTGGCCGACGCCTATCAGCACCACGGACCACTGTTTTTCCAACCCCAGGATCTGGCGCAACTCTCGCAGCAGGCCACTCACTTTGTAGCCGCGGCCCTGCTTGCCGAAGCGCCCGAAGTAGCTGAGGTCTTTGCGGATCTGCGCCGGGGTGGCTTGCAGCATCGTACCCAGGGTCTGGGAGCTGACCACGTCGGTCCCCTGGTCATCCAGGATCGCCAGCACCCTGGCATAGAGCGGCAGGCGAAGGATCACTACCTCCGGGATCTCGTTAATCATCTGCGCCTCCCTATTACCTGATCCCCACGTGCACGGCTATGGTGCCCAGGTTGTGGCCTTCGAAGAAGGCCTGGGTGTAGCCGCTCTGATACATGATGTCTAGGAGCTCCTGCGGGTTGGCGAAGGCCTGTACCGAGGTCGACAGATAGTGGTAGGCCTCGGGCTGGCCGCTCACCAGGCCGCCTACAAAGGGAATGAGCCGCGTGAGGTAGAGGCGGTAGCCCCGGCCCAGGAGGCCCTGCTGCGGCGGCATGATCTCCAGGCACACCACCCGGCCACCGGGCCGGAGGACGCGCCGCATCTCCCGGAAGGCGGCCACGGGGTCCGCCATGTTCCGCACGCCAAATCCCACGGTGACGCACTGGAACGAGGCGTCCGGGAAGGGGAGCTGGTAGACGTCGGACAGGAGGAAGCGTAGCTGGTGGCTCCGCCCGGCCCGCGCCACCTTAGCCAGCGCCACGGGGAGCATGGGCCCACACACGTCCACCCCCACCACCTGGCGCACCCGAGAGGCCAGGGCCAGGGCCAAGTCCGCGGTGCCGGTGGCCACATCCAGCCCCAGGGCCAGGGGCTCGGGAGCAGCCAACGCGGCCGCCCGGCGGCGCCACGCCTGATCCTGCCCCAGGGACATGAGGCGGTTCATGAGATCATAGGTGGGGACGATCCGGCCAAAGAGCCGGCTGACCCGGCTGGTCTGCCCCGTCGTCTCAGGGGCAGGGGCTGGTGCGCCACGCTCCTGCGCCTGGCCCGTG